>JBEKTX010000212.1:0-7696 GCA_049515615.1 Spirochaetia bacterium | reverse complement strand
CTCGTGGCCGTGCTGGCGGGGGGCGCATTCGCGGACCCGTTCCGCATCGCCGTCGTGATGCCGAGCGCAATTTCGGACATGGCATTCAGCCAGTCGATGTGGAGCGCGCTCATCGCCGTCCAGAAGGAGATGGGAGGCGAATCGGTCCTGGCGCTCAAGTACTCGGAAAACATGTACAACGTGCCGGATGCAGCCGCGGCGGTCCGTGACTACGCGAGCCAGGGCTTCGACATCGTCATCGCCCACGGTTCCCAATATGGCTCGTCCGTGCAGGAAATCGCAAAGGATTTCCCCCAGGTGACCTTTGCATGGGGGACTGACGTGAACACCTTCGGGCTCCCCAATGTCTACGCCTATACCGCGGCCGCGGAACAGGGCGGATACGTGAACGGGGTGCTCGCCGCTCGTCTGTCGAAGACCAAGAAGATTGGGGTGACCGGTCCTGTGGAAGTCGGAGACGCCAAGACCTATATCGACGGATTCGCCCAGGGGGTGAAGTCGGTCAGCTCCGGCATCAGCTTATCGAGGACGTGGACACAGTCGTTCTCCGACGTGGCGCTGATGGCAGCCGCGGCCAAGACTCATATCGCCAACGGCGCAGACGTCCTCACGGGGTCCTCGCAGTCGGTCGTCGGCTCGATCGGCGCGGCGAAAGACAACGGCAAGGTCATGTGGTTCGGCACCCAGGCCGACCAGGCCAGTCTCGCTCCGAATCTGGTCGTCGCCAGCCAGGTCTATGACTGGACGGGCATGCTCAAGGACATCATCGCCCAGCACAAGAATGGCAAGCTCGGGGGAGTCACCTATACTCTCACGCTCACCAACGGTGGATTGAAGGTCAGCTACAACCCCTCGTTCAGTCTGCCGGCCGCGGTGAAAGCCGCGGGTGACGCAGCCATCAAGGGGATCGCCAGCGGATCGATCAAGGTGGCGCCGTAGCCAGGGATGTCGAGGGAGGGCGAGGCAGGGACGCCGAGAGCCCGCCCGTAGCCAGGGATGCCGAGGCGCGCCGTAGGCAGGGACGTACGGAAGGCGCGCCGCAGGCAGGGATGAATCGGTCCCCTCTCCGGAGGGAGAGGGGACGTTTTTCGAGGAACTGTTGATGGAGACAGGGCAGGAGCAGAAGCTCAGGGGAACGTTTCCGCACGTCGAGATGCGCGACATCGTCAAGTGTTTTCCCGGCGTTCGCGCGAACTCGAAGGTGTGCTTCGACGTGGAGGCCGGAGAAGTGCACGCCCTTCTGGGAGAGAATGGCGCCGGCAAGAGCACCCTCATGCGCCAGCTCTATGGCCTGTACCAGCCCGACGAGGGCGAAATCGTCGTCGATGGGAAGCAGCTCCAGCTCCGTTCTCCTGCGGACGCCATCCGGGCGGGCATCGGCATGATCCATCAGCATTTCATGCTCGTGCCCACCCTCACCGTGGCGCAGAACGTGGCCCTGGGCCAGCGGTCGTCCCGCGCGCCGCTCCTGGACCTCACGAAGGTCACGGCCCGGATCCATGATCTGTCCGAGGAGTACGGGTTGAAGGTCGACCCGCGGGCGTACGTCTGGCAGCTCTCCGTCGGAGAGCAGCAGCGGGTGGAGATCATGAAGGCCCTCTATCGGGGCGCGCGGTTGATCATCCTCGATGAACCGACTGCCGTTTTGACGCCCCAGGAGGTGAATGACCTGTTCGCGACGCTTCGCCGAATGGTGCGGGAAGGCCACTCCCTGGTGTTCATCTCTCACAAGCTGCAGGAAGTCATGGCGATCAGCGACCGGGTGACGGTGCTGCGCGACGGAAAGGTCATTGGGACCCGTCTCACCCGCGATGTCACGCGGTCCGAGCTGGTCCGCATGATGGTGGGGCGGGAGCTCGGGGAGCTGGCGCCCCGGCCCCTGGAGCCCGGTCCCGCGCGCCTCACTGTCCGGGGGCTCCGCGCCATGGGAGACCGCGGCACGGAAGGACTGCGGGGCGTGGATCTCGAGATCCATGCGGGTGAGATCGTGGGGCTGGCGGGAGTGTCCGGCAATGGTCAGCGCGAGCTGGCCGAATGCCTTGCCGGCATGCGAAAAGCAACGGCCGGGACGGTGATGATCGGCCCCCTCGAGATCACCACGGCCTCACTCAACCAGCGGATCGACGCGGGCATGGCGTACATACCGGAAGAGAGGATGCGCGACGGAGCCATTCGCGAGTTTTCCGTCCAGGAGAACATTTTTCTCCACGACCACTCCTCCCCCCGTTTCAGACGGGGCATCTTCCTGAATTTTCCCCGGATGGAGGCGCACGCGGCGAGTCTCGTGAGCGAGTTCGCCGTGAAAACCCCCGGGCTGGACACCCCGCTGAAAAACCTCTCCGGGGGCAACATCCAGAAGCTGATCATGGCGCGCGAGCTCTCCCGCCATCCCGAGATCCTGATCGCCGCCCAGCCCACCCGCGGGGTGGATATCAGCGCCACGGGATACATCCACGAGCGGCTGCTCCAGCAGCGCGAGGCGGCGACAGGGATCCTCCTCATTTCCGAGGACCTCGACGAGATCTGCACGCTCTCCGACAGGATCGCGGTGATGTACGAGGGACGGATCATCGGCGTCGTGAATCGCGGGCAGGCCACCCGCGAGCAGCTCGGCCTCATGATGGCCGGGGTCCCCCAGGCGGAAGCGCTCCAGGCATAACCGCGAAATCGATTCTCCCACTGCCCGTGCCATTGTGCGGTTTTCCAGTCGGCGTTATGATCATTTCAAAATGTCATATCGATGGAGGAAGTATGTGCAGAGAAAAGTGTCCCGCTCGATCGTCCGCCGCGCCGTGGAAATGCTGGATTTTGCCGCCCTACATGCTCGAGGCTCTCGCCGCGTCGACGGATTCCCGACTGAGGGCAATCGGCCTCTCCACGCAACTGGTCACGGCACGTCTGCGCGGCCACAGGGAAATCCTCAACCTTGGAATGCCGGGGGCCGTGCCGACCGGTCGGAAGCGGCGGACGATTTATGACGCGAAGGAGGGATCGAGCCTTCCGGGAACCCTGGTCCGCAGCGAGGGACAAGCCGACGGAGCGGACACGACGGTGAACGAGGCGTACGAATACTCGGGTGTCACGTACGACTTCTACCACGACGTGCTCGAACGGAACTCTGTTGATGACCGGGGGATGCGGCTCGATTCGTCGGTCCACTATCGCGAAGATCCCTCCGAGGAGTACGATAACGCCTACTGGGATGGACGGCAGATGGTCTACGGCGATGGCGATGGAGTCTGTTTTGACCGCTTCACGAAGTGCGTTGATGTCATCGGGCACGAGCTCACGCACGGCGTCACTCAGTTTGAAGCCAACCTCGAATACCACTCTCAAGCAGGAGCGCTGAATGAGTCGATCTCCGACGTGTTCGGGACGCTCGTGAAGCAGTGGCACTTCGGGCAGACGGTGGACAACGCGGATTGGCTGATCGGAGCGGGACTTTTCATGCCGAGTGTGCGCGGGAAAGCGCTCCGCTCGATGAAGGAGCCCGGCACCGCCTATGATGATCCACGTCTGGGCAGGGACCCGCAGCCCGGGCACATGAAGGACTTGGTTCATCTGCCGGACAGCGCGCGGGGGGACTGGGGAGGGGTGCACATCAATTCCGGAATACCCAATCGGGCCTTCTATCTCAGCGCGAGCGCCCTGGGCGGACATGCATGGGAGAAAGCGGGGAAAATCTGGTACCAGGCTCTTTGCGCCCGGCTGCGGCCCCACTCCGCATTCAAGAAGGCAGCCGACGCCACGATATCGGTTGCCCAGGAGCTTTTCGGAACAGCAGAACGGGCCGCGGTGCAGGCGGGATGGAAGCAGGTGGGCGTGCTGGGATAGAGGCGGGATGGAGGCGCGGGATTGAGACTGACCCTGACACGAGTGGGAGGGTTCGCGGGCATCGTGAAACCTCCTCTCGCCGTCGAAACCGATGCCCTTCCCGCCGCCGATGACAGTCGAATTCGCGAGCTGGTCGGCTCCGCCAGGTTTTTCACGCTGCCGGCCGAGCTGCCTCCTGATCGCGTGGTCCCGGATTCATTCGGCTACACGCTGACCATACGGGGTGACAAAGGGGAGGAGCATTCGGTGAGCTTCACGGACAGGAGCCTTCCGGACGAACTGCGGGAGCTGGTGTCGGCGATCAGGCATCTTGCGAACAGCTTTCCCAGCGGTTGACGATTTCATCCCTTCCCCAGAAACGCCTCCACGATCTGCGGATCGGCGAGGAGTCTCTCGCTGGGCCCCTCGCGGAACAACCGCCCATGGGACAGGACGATCGTCCGGGGAGAGATGCGCATTGCCTGACGCGCATTCTGCTCGACGAGGAGAATGGCGGTGCCGGATTCATTGATGGACTGGATCATCCTGAAGACCCCGGCAACGAGCATCGGCGCGAGCCCCATGCTCGGCTCGTCAAGCATGATGAGCCGGGGACTCGCCATGAGCGCGCGTCCCACGGCGAGCATCTGCTGCTCGCCGCCGCTCAGGCTGCCGGCCGCCAGTCGGCGGCGGTCCGCCAGGCGCGGGAAAAGGCCATAGACATGCTCCTTCCCCGCTCGCATTGACTTTTCATCCCGTCTCGTCCAGGCGCCGAGCTCAAGGTTTTCCTCCACGCTCAAGGGGCGCAGAATGGCCCGTCCCTCGGGGACGTGGACGAGACCGGCGCGCACGATCCGGTCCGCCCGTTCCCGCGTAATGTCCGCTCCGGCGAACCGGATGCTGCCCGCTGATGAACGTACAAGGCCGCTGAGGGCAAGGAGGGTCGAGCTCTTGCCCGCGCCGTTCGCCCCGATGAGGGCGACGATGCTCCCCTCATCGAGGGAGAAGGAGAGGCCGCTCACCGCCTCAATGCCGCCGTATCGGACGCCCAGATTCCTGACTTCAAGGAGGGCCACGTTCACTCCCTCCCCAGGTAGGCTTCGCGCACCTGTTGGTTTCCGGCTACCTCCGCCGGCGTCCCTTCCGCGATCGCGCGGCCGAAGTTCAGCACCACGATGTGGTCACAGACGCCCATGATCAGGTCCATGTGATGTTCGACAACGATCAGGGTGCAGCCGCTTCCTTTCAAGTCGAGGAGGAACTGGCCAAGCCGCTCGGTTTCCACGTCGTTCATCCCTGCCGCGGGCTCATCCAGGAGCAGGAGCCGCGGGTGCAGGGCCAGCGCCCGGGCAATCTCCACCCGACGCTGGTCCCCGTAGGCAAGCGTGCCCGCGGCCTGGTCGGCAAGCTGCGAGAGGCCGAGGCGTTCGAGGAGGCGGGTTGCCTCGCTGCGCGCCGCCGCTTCTTCCGCCCGCTCCCGGGGAAGTCTCAACCATGTCGTGAGAAGGCTCGTGCGGATTTGCGCGTGGCGCCCCACGATCACGTTCTCCAGAACGCTCATCTCGGCGAACAGGTGGATGCTCTGGTACGTGCGGGCCAGCCCGGCCCGCGCAATGAAGTGGGGGGGACGGCGCTGGATCTCCCTGCCCTGCCAGATGATTTGTCCCGAGCTCGGGGAGGAAAGACCAGAAACGAGATTGATGAACGTGGTCTTGCCCGCCCCGTTGGGACCTATCAAACCGTGGATTATCCCCTCTTTGAATCGGAGACTTACATCGCTCAGCGCCTCTACCCCGCCGAAAACCCTGCAGAGGCCCTTCACCGCGAGAATTGGCGCACCCGATTCACTCGACGCGGCGGAACCTGCGCGCGGGAAGGCTTGAACGTCGCCCGTACGGAACCCGCGGCCCGCATGCCTCCGGGCAGGTCTCTGGAAACTCTGCGCAAGACCGCCGGGCAGGAAAACGATCACGAGCAGGAGCGCGAGCCCGGTCAGGATGTTGGGAAGCTGTGCGAAGTCTCGGAGGAAACCGATCGATGCGCCCAGGCTGTCGCGGAGGAAAATCGGAAGCGCCGTGAGGAGGCCGGCGCCCAGCAGCGGCCCGAACCACTGCCCCGCCCCTCCGACAACGGCAAAGCTGAGGACGTCCACCGCCCGCGTGAACCTGAAATCGCCATTGTCAAGCGAGCCGACGCTGTGCGCGTAGAAGGCTCCGGCCGCACCCGCGATCATCGCGCTCAGGAGGAAGGCAAGGCGGCGATGGGCGACCACGTCGATCCCCATCGTGGAAGCAGCCTCGGGACGCTCGCGTATTGCCCGGAATGCCCTGCCTGTCTTCGACCGCGAAAGTGACCAGAACAGATAGATGAGGAGCCCCAGGAAGAGACCAATAATCGGAGGGCTCAACTTCCGCATGGCGTCGTAGGGGAAGCCGGTGGAAAGGTTGGCCCCTGTCGGCCCCCCCGTCAGGCCGGGAAGCAGCACGATGATGATCCGCACCACTTCTCCGAACCCGAGGGTGCAGATCGCCAGGTAAACATCCGTGAGGCGCAGCACGGGAAGCCCGATGACAAGGGCGAGGATGCCGCAGAGGAGCAGGGCGCAGGGGATCGAGAGCGTGACGGGCATGCCAAGCTTCACCACGAGGATGGCGGACGCGTAGGCGCCGATTGCCATGAACCCTGCATTGGCGAGCGATAGCATCCGGGCGTGGAGCGTGGCGAAGGCGCTCAGAGCAAGGATCGCATTGATGAGAAAGCGATCGATGTCGCCCGGGTTGCGGACGCAGAGCAGGGCATCCCCGCCGACGATCAGAAGGACGACGGCCCAGGGCAGGATGCGCGGGAAGCCGGAAGGGCTCACGCGCGGTCAGGGGTCCGACGCCCCAGGATGCCATGCGGCCTCACCAGGAGAATGAGGAAAAGAATCAGGAACGCAATCGCGTCCTTGATATCGCTTCCGCCGGGCAGGTACGCGATGGTGAAGGTTTCGACGAGCCCGAGAATGAGCCCCCCCAGCACGGCCCCTTCGATGCTGCCCATGCCGCCCAGGATCACGACGGCCAGGCCGCGAAGCTCGATCTGAGCGCCCATGCCCGGTGCAAAGAAGTACGTCAGGAGGCCCACCAGCATGCCCGCGGCGCCGGCGAGCGCCCCGGCCGCCAGGAAGGTGACGATCACCACGGCATTGACGTCGATGCCGAGCAGACGGGAGGCTCTTGGGTCGGCCGCGATGGCCCTGATGGCCTTGCCCATCCGCGTACGCCCGATGAAAAGGCCGAGCGCGAGCGACAGGAGAAGCGCCGCCGCCATGATCAGGATCTGCGCCCGGCTGACACGCACCCCCGCGCTCCCTCCCAGGAAGAAAGGGCGGGGGTCGAGCGCGCTGTCGGGAAACCGCCGGGTGCTCACCCCGAACACCGCCTCGGCGATGCTCACCATGATGAGCGAGGCCCCGATGCTGCTGATCATCGACGACAGGCGGTCGGCGCCTTCGCGCCGCAGCGGGCGGAATGCAAGCAGCTCGAGGAGCGCCGCTATTCCCGCGCCGGCGAGCATCGAGACAGCCAGCCCCACGGGAAGCGGCAGCCCGAAGTGCGACATCACGATCCAGCCGGCGAAGGCGCACCACATGAAGGTGGCCGCGTGCGCAAGGTTGATGATATCGAGCACCCCGAAGATCAGCGTGAAGCCCAGGGCATAGACCGCGTACAGCGCCCCTCGTGCCACCCCGTCAACGACGTTCTGGGCCAGGAAGACAGGATCGGCGAAAAGCGACAGGTCCACGCCGCGGAGAGCTACTGGAACACGACGAACCGGCCGTCCCTGACCGCAAGGGTCACGCTCGGGTGCACGGGGTCGCGGTTCTCGTCGAAGGAGAAGC
>JBEKTX010000211.1:0-7706 GCA_049515615.1 Spirochaetia bacterium | reverse complement strand
CTTGATGTGCTCATTAATAACGCCGCGGTGAGCCGCGGATCTCAGCCATGGGCAAAGAACGCAGACGGGATCGAACTGACCTTTGCAACGAATGTTCTCGGCTACTTCTTGACGAGCCGCCTGCTGCTTCCGCGACTGCGCGAAAACGCGCCTGCCCGAATCGTCAACGTCGCCTCCACCTTCGCAAGTGACCTCGACCTGGACGACCTGCAGTTCCAACGCCGTCCATTCGAAAGCATGCAGGCGTACGCCCAGTCGAAGGCGTGCGACAGGCTGCTTACATGGGCTCTTGCTCGCAGACTTGAAGGCAGCGGCGTGACGGCAAACGCAATGGCACCGGGCCTGATCGTTGACACCGGCCTTTATCGCCATGCGCCTCCCGAGGTGATGGCGAGGCTGCGCCAGCGGGGGTCGGTCGAACACCTTCTGATGGAGCTGATACTGCTGTATGGCTTGCAAGCAGCCCTGACGTCGAAGGGGTGACGGGAAAGTTCTTCGAGAACAGGAAAGAGATCCCGTGTTCATTCAGAAACAGGGATGCAGAAGAACGGCTCTGGAGCATTTGCGAAAGCCTTGCGAGATGAGCGGAGGGCCCCAGATCAAGGGGGTACCGACCGAAACCCGCGACACCCTGAGGCCAATCCTTGACCAAAGCTTCAAGGGCATCTACCGCTGGCATGCCCAAAGGACTCTCCGTTCTGTTCGATGGGTGAGGGAAGCGACCCAAGGGGGAACGCAGGTGGGGTTGACGATGTTCACGATGCTGGGACAAAGCTCCGGGTACATCTACTATATCGCGGTGACCCCTTCCCGGAGGGCAAAGGGCGTCGGAGGTTTTCTCCTCGACGATGCCCTTCAGCTACTTCGGACTTCAGGAGCGCTCGAGATCTTTGCATGTGTTCTGGCTGACAATATCCCATCAATCCGACTCTTGCAGTCGCGAGACTTCGTGAGGACTGATTTCCGTGAACTTGTCCTATTGAAGGGATTCGCGAGTGCAGCGAGACTCTGGATCCGGATGGTCGTGGCGCCAGGCGAAAAGGTCTTCACAAGGGTTCTTCGCCCGTGAAATCAACGGCGATCGAGCGTCGGGTTTCCGGACCCAACGAAGAAAGGCGTGACAAAACTGTGAATGACCATACCGTGGCACGCGCGGCACCGTCGACGCGATCCGATGTCGGGGCCGGAAACAGCTATAAATGGATCGCTCTTTCCAATACTACGTTGGGCACGTTGATGGCCTCCATCAACAACAACATCGTTTTAATCTCCCTTCCGTCCATTTTCAAGGGACTGGGAATCAACCCACTGGCTCCGAACGAAGCAACCTATCTCTTGTGGATCCTCATGGGCTACTCAGTGATAGTGGCAACCTTGCTGGTTTCTTTCGGGAGGCTCTCCGACATCTTCGGCAGGGTTCGCCTCTATAACCTCGGCTTTGCCATATTCACGGCTGCTTCGATCCTGCTGTTCCTTACTCCAGGCAAAGGCAATGCGGGGGCTTTGGAAGTCGTCATATGCCGCATGGTCCAGGCGGTAGGGGGCGGGTTTCTGTTCGCCAACAGCGCCGCCATCCTGACAGATGCATTCCCTCCCTCCGAACGAGGGATGGCTCTTGGGCTGAACCAGATTGCCTTCATCAGCGGTTCTTTGATCGGACTGATACTGGGAGGCTTCCTCGCAGTGGTCAACTGGCGACTTGTATTCCTGGTCAGCGTGCCCATTGGCATCGCGGGAACAATCTGGGCCTATCTCAAGCTGAAGGAAACTGGCGTCATCACAAGGAACCAGAGGATCGATTTCCCCGGCGTGGTCACCTTCGGTGCAGGTCTCGTGATACTTCTCGTTGCATTGACCTACGGCATCATGCCTTATAAGCATTCAGTCATGGGTTGGACCAATCCGCTTGTCGCAGCAGGCGTAGTCGTGGGGTTCCTTTTGCTCGTGACATTTTTCTTCATCGAACGTCGGGTCACAGAGCCTATGTTTCGCCTGAGCTTTTTTCGCATACGTATGTTCACCGCAGGCAACGTAAGCGGTTTTCTCTACGCTATCGCGCAAGGCGGGCTGACCTTCATGCTCATTATCTGGTTGCAGGGTATCTGGCTGCCGCTGCATGGCTACAATTTCGAGGACACGCCGCTCTGGGCTGGCATCTACATGGCACCCATGCTTGTTGGCTTTTTCATCATGGGCCCCCTCTCCGGCTGGCTGTCCGACCGCTACGGCTCCAAGGGGCTCGCCACGGCCGGCTTGCTTGTTCTCATGACAGGTTTTCTGATGCTCGCGGAATTGCCCGCGAACTTCTCGTACCTGCCGTTCATGCTCATTCTGGTACTTGTGGGCCTCGGCATGGGCTTGTTCACCTCACCCAACATGTCGGCCGTTATGAACTCGGTGCCCCCCGAATATCGCGGAGTGGCCTCCGGCATGAGGGCCACGATCCAGAACTCTGGTGCCCTTGTCAGCATGTCCCTTTTCTTCAGCCTCATCATCATAGGCCTGGCGGGCACACTGCCCCAGGCGCTGAACTCCGGGCTGCTCGCTGCGGGGATACCTACGGCCCTGGCCAGCCAGGTATCCGGTTTGCCGCCCACAGGGGCGCTCTTTGCGACTTTCCTCGGATACAACCCAATGCAGCAATTGCTTTCGCCTGAAGACCTGGCCAATCTGTCCCAGGCAACCAGGAGCCTGGTTCTTGGCAAGGAGCTATTCCCTTCGCTTATGGCGCCGGCGTTTATGGACAGCATGAGATTGACATTCTACGGTGCTGCGGGCATGTCTCTCATTGCGGCCGTCGTCTCTTTCCTGCGGGGGAAAGCATACATTTACGAAATAGAGGCATAAGGGCATTTATGCTTGCGACCTCGCCTTGGGAGAGGGCAGGAAGGCAAGTCTCCTTTTCTTGGGAAGCTTCTATCTTACCAGTTGATCAGGAAATGCTTAGGCTGGTTGGGTGAGTGAGGAATTGGCTTTCTTTTTTCGGAACAGATGACTATTTTCAACAGAATATGAAGCGAAATACAAGGAACGTTACAGTCATATTCTTGACCGTCCTGCTCATGACGGCGTACGGCGTCGGCGTTTCGTATTCGGCGCCAAATCCCTCTTCAGCAGGCAATAAAGCCATAACCTCTTTTTCGATTTCCGGGGCAGCCGGCACCATCGACGAGAAGACCATTACGGTAGACCTGACGAATCTGCCGCTGTTTAGCAGGATCGACGCCCTTGTCGCGAGCTTCAAGACAAACGGGAAGGCGGTCCGGGTCGGATCCAAGAATCAGGTGAGTGGGAAAACGGCGAACGATTTTACAAAGCCGGTGCTGTATGCCGTCACTGCCGCCGACGGCTCGACAGGAACCTACACGGCTCGTGTGCTGGTGTCGAAAATTGTTTCCATCTCGGGCTACAGCGACACCCTGATCGTCGGAAGCGACGGCAGCCTTTGGGGGACGGGGCGCAACGGCGACGGTCAGCTTGGGAACGGCACCACCACAAGCCTCTCCGTACCCAAGCAAATCCTGGCAAACAGTGTCGCGGCCGTTTCGGCAGGGTACTATCACAGCCTGATCCTCAAAACGGATGGCAGCCTCTGGGCGACGGGCTACAACAAGCTCGGGCAGCTTGGGAACGGCAGCACCACGAGCGTCTCCACTCCGGTGCAGATCTTCGCTGACGGCGTCGCCTCGGTTGCAGCAGGGGTCAATTTCAGCCTGGTGGTGAAGACCGACGGCAGCCTTTGGGTGACTGGTGCGAATGCTTCCGGACAGCTAGGCAACGGCACGACGACCAATGTTTCAGTGCCGGTACAAATCATCGACAGCGGTGTTGCCTCGGTATCGGGAGGGCAAGACCACAGCCTCATCGTCAAAACCGACGGCAGCCTCTGGGCGATGGGATCCAACGGTCACGGCCAGCTTGGTACCGGCACGACAACGGATTCCAGAATCCCCGTTCAAATCGTCGCAAGCGGCGTGGCCTCGGCGTCCGCAGGTCGGAGCCACAGCTTGTTCGTGAAGACCGACGGCAGCCTCTGGGGAATGGGATACAACAAGTTCGGTCAGCTTGGCACTGGTACCACAACCGATGTTCTAAGCCCGGTACAAATCTTCGGGAACGGCGTGGCGTCGGTCTCTGCCGGGGGGGATCATAGTCTGATCCTCAAGACCGACGGCAGCTTCTGGGCGACGGGGTACAACAAGAACGGCCAAATCGGCAATGGCAGCAAGGTCGATGTCTTGGTGCCGATACAAGTCCTTGCCAGCGGTGTCGCAGCGGTTTCAGGTGGATTGGTTCACTCGGTGATCCTCAAGACCGATCACAGTCTCTGGGCGACGGGCTACAACAACAACGGAGAGCTCGGCAACGGGAGCGGATCGGGTGTTTTGACGCTCGTTGAAATAAAGCGCCCGAGCATTTCAAAAGACGACCAGTAGCGCCGTTTAGGTCAGCCCTCGGACCGCCTTTCGCAGCACATCCTGCTCGCGAAGCGCGTTTCGCGCATAAAATCGCTGTCAGTCGGCGATGCGTTCTGAGCCTACCGGGACAAGCAGATGCTTAGCGGTCGCCCGAGCGTCACTGGGCCATTCTGGGCCATGGGGCCGGGCAAGCTCAGCCTGAACTTTTCGATGGACTGGTTTTTGATTTAGTAAAGCCCAAGGGAAAGACAAATCATGCCCGGTAGACGACTTGAACCTCCATGCCCTTGCGAGCACTAGACCCTGAAGGTGGCGTCCATCTTCGCACGTGCATGTCCCACTGTGTCTTTCTGCGTCTATTTGTAGATTGGCGAAGTACATAAGTCAAGCAAGTCGTGTCTCTCAATGTCGCAGTGAAGCCCTGTGTGTTCGTGCTCAGGGTCACACTCAGAGTCACAGTGGATGATTAAAGGCCGCCTCAGGCCGCCCCTACTTGGCGGCCGCTTCAAGGGTGCAGGATCTTGGGAGTTGGTAGCCAAGTAGAGTCGAGTCGTCCCATTCTTTGTCGCCGGGACTCAAGGCAAGAGTCGAAGAGTCGGATGCGTTAGCAACGCACGTCCGGATCTGTACGGGGGCCTTGGGTAGCCAAGGTCCCTGCCGCGACCATAGGTGAGTCCGTTCGCTGTCAGCCGAACAACAGACAAGATCATCACGTGGGACTCATTCGCTCGAGAACCGCTTCACCGCAACGCCGCTGGTGGTCCGACTCGTCGATCGCTGTGTCGAGGATGTGCCCAATCCAGAAATCACCGTGCCTCAAACGCCTTTTTCGGAGGCCGTCAAGGTCTGCTGTATCCGGTGAAGCAAGTCAATCACCTGTCGCTGTTCCTTCTCGCTCAAGGCCCCCAGCCAGACCTTTTCATGGTGATGAATGATCGGGCGAAAGTCCCTGGCGACCTTCCTTCCCGTGTCGGTCAGCTCGATCAGAAGCATCCGCCGGTCGGAACCATGAGGGGTTCTCTGCACGTAGCCGCGCCGTTCAAGAGAGTCAAGCAAGCCCGTCACGCTGGCCCGGCTGATGATAAGGCGTTCAGCTATTTTGTTGGGCGACAGGGGCGAATCGGAATCCGCCAGGGTACTCAGAACCAGCCCACCGGCGGGAGAGAGGTCAAATGGACGCAGCAGATCAGAAATGTGCTTGACGATCAGGTCGGCCGTGAGGACGAGGTTCATTGCAGCTTCGGTGGCCCTGGCGCTGGCGGTGGGGTAGCGTTCATCAAAGTCAGGCGCGACATGGGCTGATTTGTTATTAGCCATCTTATTATTAGCCTCTTGACTATTTTGGTTTGGCACCTTACTATAAGGAGTATATCATACTTGCAGAAAATGCAAGGAAGGAGAGGGAAATGGTTAAGAGTGCCTACAAGGTCCTGGAACCCGGCGATGGATTGAAACTCCAGTCCGGTCCTGGCCGAAACCTCATCTTCAAGGTTACGGGTGAAGATACCGGTGGGGCCTTCGACTATTTCATTGTCGAAGTCGCACCCAAAGGCGGGCCTCCACTTCATGTCCATCACAAGCAGGAGGAAACGATCCACGTCTTGAAAGGGCGCTACAAGATCAGGATCGGCGACGACATTTTCTACTGTAATGAGGGCGGCTTCGCCTATCTGCCATCAGAGGTCCCCCACGCATTCCTCAACCTGACGGATGAGCCGGGCGAGATCATTGTTGTGTACACCCCCGGTGGCGGACACAAGTTCTATGAAGAGTTTGGCCCGGTTGCGCGCAGCGGTGCTGACCGAACGGTGATCGCCGCGCTCTTTGAGAAATACGACATGACGTTGCTCGGGGCACCCTTAAGCCCTGATTGAGCCTGGCGAAAAATCGAAATCGAAGCCCGTTCAATAGGGGGAGCCAAGCCAGGAGCGTCATCGGCGCCCTGACCGACTCCCCCGAACTTCGGCAACACGCGTGGAGAGTAAACACATTCAGGAGGCATCAATGGGCCAAATAAGTGCAGTTTTCTATATTCTCTGGGGGCTCCTTCACCTTGTTGCTGCATACCAGGTATTCAGACTCGGACTGGGTCAGACATCCGGCGTGGTTCAAGGCAGGCTTTATCAGAATGCATGGAATCTAGCTTGCATCGCTATTGTTGTTATCGTGATTGCGGTTGTTTACAATTGGAACAATAGCCTATTCGGGTATTGGCTTAACCTTGTGACGACCGGCATTACGGATATCGGCTTTGTTCTTTTCATTATCGTGCCACGGTATCTTCCTCTGAGGCTTAGTATTCCGGGACCCGCTCTGTGGATATTGGCTTCAATTGCCAGCACTGTGGGAACTTTTTCTTACCATATCTGAAGCGCCGCCTTGGAATCTCACGATAGGAATCAGGGCTCGCTTTTCGGGGGATAGCCCTCTAGTTCTCCCTACCAGTTCCTTACTATGCCCGGAAGAGGACTTGAACCTCCACACCGTTGCCGGCACTAGACCCTGAAGGTGGCGTCCATCTTCGCACGTGCATGTCCCACTGTGTCTTTCGACGTCTATTTGTAGACCCGAAAAGGAACTGAGTCAAGCGTATTGTGTCTCTCAATGTCGCATCGTTGCACCATGTGTTCGCGCTCGGGGTCACAGTCAGAGTCACAGTTGCCGAAAAACAACCTTTCGCCGCAACAAGTTTCGCTGTCGGTCGGCCGTCGTGAGTTCGCCAGCTATTTTCCACTTCTTTTCGTGCAGTTCAAAGTTTCTTCTACATCTTGACAGCGGCTCTCGGTCTCCGGGGTGGCGGTCGCCAAGCGCGACGACGAAGCCGGCGGCCTCCACATCATCATGTTCGATCGAGAAACATGATCGGACTCAACCGGCCGCTATGGATCAGATCTTCGGCCAGTCCTGAGTTCGCCTTCGAATCACGGACGCACCCTCTCGAACACAGGGATCCGGTCGATCGGCGCAGCGCACTCGACGGTCTGGCCGCCTTCCAGGAGCGAGCCGTCATATAGGTTCTTCCAGCGTCCTTCGGGCAGATGGACCATCCTCGATCGCAGGGACGGGGCCAGGACCGGAGCGACGAGCAGGTCGCAATAAAGGTATTCGTCTTCTACGGCCCATGCCTCGGGATCCTCCGGGTAGTCGAAAAAGAGCGGACGCATGGGCGGAGTGCCGGCCTCTTTGGCGGCGCTCATGGCCTAGGAGATTCGAGGCCTAAGGCTCTACCGAAGCTCGATGTGCTTGACGCAGATCCCGTAGATCTCCTCGCCGTAGCTCCATATCTCG
>JBEKTX010000210.1:0-7753 GCA_049515615.1 Spirochaetia bacterium | reverse complement strand
CGCGAAGGAAAGAGCGGGGGCGCCCACAAGAAGGCGCTCACCGTCCGACAGAAGGCCGCCGTGTTCCTCGTCACACTCGGTTCGGAGATCGCCTCGGAGATCTTCAAGCACCTGCGGGAAGACGAGATTGAGCAGCTCACTTTCGAAATCGCGCGGCTGGAGAGCATCGAGCCCCAGGAACGAGACCAGGTGCTGATGGAGTTCCACGAGCTGATGATGGCCCAGGAGTTCATCTCCACGGGCGGCATCGACTATGCCCGGGAGCTTCTGGAAAAATCGCTGGGCACGCAGAAAGCGGTGGACATCATCAACCGGCTCACCAGCTCCCTTCAGGTCAGGCCGTTCGACTTCATCCGGCGCACGGATCCCGCCCACCTGTTGAACTTCATCCAGCAGGAACACCCTCAGACGATCGCGCTGATCCTCGCCTACCTCGAGCCGCAGAAGGCATCGGTGATCCTCGGGAGCCTGCCGCACGAGATCCAGTCCGATGTCGCGAAGCGTATCGCCACCATGGACCGCACCTCACCCGAAGTCCTTCGGGAAGTCGAGCGCGTTCTGGAGAAGAAGCTCTCCACGCTTTCCTCGGAGGACTACACCGCCGCCGGAGGCGTGGAGAGCATCGTGGAGATCCTCAACATGGTGGACCGGTCCACGGAAAAAACGATCGTGGAGTCCCTGGAAGAGGACGACCCGGAGCTGGCGGAAGAAATCAAGAAGCGCATGTTCGTCTTCGAGGACATCGTCCTCCTTGACGACCGCGCGATCCAGAAGGTTCTGCGCGAGGTGGACACCGCCGAGCTCGCCAAAGCCCTCAAGAGCGTGGACTCCGAGGTGCAGGACAAGATCTACCGCAACATGTCGAAGCGCGCGTCGACGCTTCTTAAGGAAGACATGGACTACATGGGCCCGATACGTCTGAAGGACGTCGAGGAGGCCCAGCAGAGGATCGTGGCCATCATCCGCAAGCTCGAGGAGCAGGGCGAGATCGTGGTGGCGCGCGCGGGCGAAGAGGAGCTCGTCGTATGACGAGGACTCACGGGAAACGCGTGGGGTACCGCGCCGGAGGGGTGGTGTAGCGCATGGCGAAAAACGTTTTCAGGCCCCAGGACATCATGTACAACTCCCGAAAGGTCTTCATCGAGCCGCCGAAGATCGTCGCTGAGGAACCGGTGGAAGAGGTCGAGGCGGTCGAGGAGACCGGGGAGTACACGGGGCCGACCGCCGACGATCTTCGCCGCGAGGCAGAGCAGTTTCGCCGGGACTGGGAAGAGGAGAAGAAGCGCCTCCTGGCCCTGGCGCAGGGAGACGCGGACAAGATCCGCAAGGACGCGGAGAAGGTCGCCTTCGATGAGGTCAAGAGGAAGAATAACCAGGCGCAGAAGATCCGCCAGGACGCCGAGGACCAGGCCCAGGTGATCCTCGCCGAGGCGCGGCAGAAGGCGGCGGAGCTGGAAACGGACATCAAGCAGCGCGTCACGCAGACAGAGCGTGACGCCTACGAGCGAGGTTTCGGGGAAGGGCACGCGAAGGGCTACGAGGAAGGCAGGGCCGAAGTCCAGCGCCTCGTGGAGAGCCTGCACTCGATCATCACGAAAGCAATCGAGAAGAGGAACGAGATCATCGAGGAGGCCGAGACGCAGATCATCAACCTCGTGCTCCTCATCGTGAAGAAGGTCATCAAGGTCATCTCCGAGAACCAGAAGAACGTGGTGATCAACAACGTGGTGCAGGCCCTGCGGAAGCTGAAGAGCCGCGGCGACGTGGTGATCCGCGTGAACCTGGCCGACCTGGAGCTCACGTCGGAGCACGTGAAGGATTTCATGAAGATGGTGGAGAACGTGAAGTCCATCACCATCCTGGAGGACTCTTCGGTGGACCGCGGCGGATGCATCATCGAGACGGACTTCGGCCAGATCGATGCCCGCATTTCTTCCCAGCTGCACGAGATCGAGGAACGCATCCTGGAACTCATGCCGATCCGCTCGAAGGGCGAGTAGGGGGCCTCGAGACATGGGAGTGTTCGACAAGTACACCGCGGTCCTGGAGGACCTGGACCCCATCAAGTTCACCGGCGTCGTGCAGCGCGTGCAGGGCCTTCTGATCGAGAGCACGGGGCCCTCCGCCCAGGTCGGCGAGCTCTGCCAGATCCTCGTGCCGAAAGGCAGGGGAATGGTCTGGGCGGAGGTCGTCGGTCTGCGGGGAAAGACGGTTCAGCTCATGCCCTACGACGAGATGGAGGGCATCGAGGTCGGCAATCTCGTGATCGGCATGGGTGAGACCCTGAAAGTTGCCGTGTCCGCAAAGCTCCTCGGCAGGACTCTCGATTCGATGGGCAAGCCCATCGACCGCAAGGGTGATGTCGGGTCCGAAGTCTGGTATCCCGCGTTCAGCTCGCCTCCGGATGTGCTGAGGCGGAAGCGCATCCGGGAGATCCTTTCCACCGGGGTCCGTTCCATCGACTCGCTCCTCACGGTGGGCAGGGGCCAGCGCATGGGAATTTTTGCCGGCAGCGGAATCGGGAAATCCACCTTGCTGGGCATGATAGCCCGCAATACGTCCGCGGACGTGAACGTCATCGCCCTGATCGGCGAGCGCGGCCGAGAGGTCCGGGAGTTCATCGAGAATGACCTGGGCTCCGAGGGGCTCGCGAGATCGGTGATCGTTGTTTCCTCCTCCAACAAGCCTCCCCTTGCCCGTATCCGAGGGGCGTACGTCGCCACGGCGGTCGCCGAATACTTCCGGGACCAGGGCAAGGACGTGATGCTCCTTTTCGATTCGGTCACCCGGTTTGCCCGGGCCCAGAGGGAGATCGGACTGGCCATCGGGGAGCCTCCCGCGAACAGGGGATTCACCCCTTCGGTGTTCTCCCTGCTCCCGAAGCTCCTGGAGCGCAGCGGCACCTCGGAGAACGGAAGCATTACCGGGTTCTACACGATCCTTGTCGAGGGCGACGACATCGACGACCCGGTCTCCGACAATGTGCGCGGCATCCTGGACGGCCACATCGTTCTCACGCGAAAGCTGGCAGCCAGAAATCATTATCCGGCGGTCGACGTCCTGCAATCGATCTCGCGCCTGGCCATTACCGTGACCGGGCCGCGGACGCGCGAGGCCTGCGGCCGGCTTCGGCACCTGATGGCCACGTACGCGGGGGCGGAAGACCTCATCAGTGTCGGCGCGTACGTGAGGGGCAGCAATGCCGAGATCGACGAGGCAATCGAGAAGTATCCGGATATCGAGGAATTCCTCATCCAGCGCATCGAAGAGAGAGCGCCGCTCGGCGAAACCCTCCGCACCGCGGGGCTGATCGCGGGCATCGAGATCCCAGAGGAAGAAATGCGCGAAGTATCGCGCCGGGAAGAAATGCGCGAAGTATCGCGCCGGGAGGAGCTGGCATCGCATGAGACGGTTCCAGTTCAGGCTTGAAAGGCTCCTCGAGATTCGCCGCTGGAAGGAGCGGGAGAGGGAGCTCGCCCTGGCGAAGATCCTGGGCGAGTGCCTGCTCCTGGAGAACCGGATCACGCAAATCGGAGCGGAGATCGGGGCCAGCCGCCTGGCCGTGTTCACGCACGGCGCCCGGGTGGACGTCGAGGCGATGTCTCGTCGGGAGCTGTACGTGCAGCGTCTGGCGGGGGAGCGTGAACGCACGCGGGCAATTCTCGTCGAGAGACGCAGGGAAATGGAAAAGGCGCGCGCGCGGTTCCTGGAGGCGTCGAGGGACCGCAAGGTCCTGGACAAGCTCAAGGAGCGACGGGCAGAGGAGTACTACGATCATCAGCGGGATGAAGAGTTCAAGTCGGTCGACGACATGAACTCGGCCGCTGCGGCAATCCGCGGATCTGGCGCCGACGTACTCCGCGGATCTGGCGCCGACGTACTCGGCGGATTTGGCGCCGACGTACTCGGCGGATTTGAGGCGCCGACGTACTCGGCGGATTTGAGGCGGCCGTGAAATCGCTCGGCGAGCAGCACTGAGCGGGTTTGGGAGGGGAGTCGTGACGGAGTATTCCGAAGCAAGGCCGGGAGTGAGGATATTTATCCTGTTCCTCCTCATCATCGTTCTCGCCCTTGGCGGCATCATCTGGTTCGACTATCTCGGGGTTGTCGATGCAAAATCCATTCTCTCTCCGGTCTATCAGCTCCTCGGGCTCGGGAAGAGAAGCGCAGTGGCCGGTGCCGACGACCCGAACCTCCTGGATAGGGAGCGGTTGGCGAAAAAGCAGGACTCTCTCATCCTGGCCCGGCAGGAGCTGGATTCCCGCAATGCGGCTCTCTCCGCGAAGGAGAAACAGCTCAACCAGCTCGGGCAGGACCTGAACGACCGGCAGGCCGCCCTGGAGGCCCAGCAAAAAGCGCTTAATGACGCGAGAAAAGCGATCGAAGATAGAAGGGTGAACCTGGACCAGAACGCCATCTATTTGACGAGCATGACCCCGGCAAGTGCCGTCGCGATTCTGGCCAAGCAGGACGACCAGTACGTGATCGACACGTTCCGCACCGTCGAGGCGCAGGCCAGGAAAGCAGGGACGGATTCACTGGTCCCGATCTGGCTCTCGCTGATGCCCGCCGACAGGGCGGCGATCCTGCAGCGAAAGATGGCGGGAAGCACGGGAGGCTGAGAGTGATGACTGCGGCGCCCCAGGCGCCCGTTTCCCCGATTGCGAAGAACAGGAAGACGCCCGGGACGTCCCATTCCGAGGCCTTGGGGCGCGGTCCCAGCAAAGGATCCGCCCTGTTCCACCAGCTCATGAGCGCGCGCACGTCGCGAATAAATGGCGCCGGGTACGCCGCCGACAAGAACGCCGGTGCGCAGCTTCATTCGCGATCTCTCGGGCTGAAAGCAGAGCACTCCCTCGCGGCTCGTCTGAAAAGTCTTCATCCGGGGGCACCGGGCCAGAAGCTCCCCGACATCCCGCCGGGAGCCGAGGATGCCGCCGACGCCGGGACTTCGAAAGACAAGCTGGAGGCGGCACGGAAGGCGGCGCGCGCGAAAGCCCTGGCCGCAGCCATTCACTCCGTGCAGGTCGCCGCCCACCACGATGCCCAGCAGAAGACCACAGCGGCCGGCAAGGAACAGAAGCGGGACGCCGGCGAGCCGGGGAAAGCTCCGTCAATCGAGGCGCGGGCAGCCAATTCGCGCGCCGAGCCGCTGATCCGGATCGTCGACCTTCGCCGCGCGGAGAAACCGCACGCGTCCGCTGAAAGCTCCGTCTCCGGCACGTCCCGGAGCTCCCCCTTTTCCGACAAGGACCCCTCGACGCCGATCACCCTTCGGCTCGGCGCGGCGCGCGAGCCCTTCGTCGAGACACTCCCGAAGCAGGCTCCCGCCGCCGCGACCCATGCGCAGACGCCGCTTGAAAGGCTTCGCGAGATGGCGGGCTCCGAGCTCGTGCGCGCGACCAGCCTCGTGCTGAAAGACGGCGGCGGCGAGATCAGGCTGGTCCTGAAGCCGGAGTCCCTCGGAAGTGTGCGCATCCGGATGAATGTTGTCGATAATGCAATTGAGGGCCGCATCATCGTGGATTCATCTGCGGTCAAGCACGTGTTCGACGGGAGCGTGGATGCTCTCAGGCGCGCCCTGACGGCGGAGGGTTTCCAGACGGGGTCCCTGCAGGTCTCGGTGGGAGGCCAGAACGCGGACACAGGGGAGCGGCAGCAGCGCGAGCAGGCGCCGGCCGCCGTGAGAAAGATCACGGCGCAGGGTTTCGAAAGGAACATTCCGGGCGCGGAGAACGTGAGCCTGGGGGATCTTTTCGTGAACCTGTTCGTGTAGGAAGGAAGCAAATGCCACGGGATACCGTGGCTGTGGAGGAACGGCATGGAGATTTCCCTTTCAATGACCCCGCAGGACCAGGCACGGGTTGCCGAAGAGGTCAGCACTTTCAACAAGACGCTCAACGAGGGCAAGGGTGCGCGGGCGAATCCGGCGCTGGACAAGAATGACTTCTTGAAGATCCTCATCACCCAGCTCAGCCACCAGGATCCCACGCAGCCCATGGACGACAAGGCCTTCATCGCCCAGATGGCCCAGTTCTCCAGCCTTGAGCAGATGACGAACATGAGCGAGGGACTGGCAAAGGTGGCCAACCTCGTGGCGAAGAGCCAGGCGGTGAGCCTCCTCGGCGACGCGGTGGACATCGCCAGCGGCGGTGAGACAGTCTCGGGGATCGTGGAGGCCGTCACAGGCGGGGATTTTCCCCAGATCCTGGTCAACGGCCAGTACTACGACTATTCCCAGGTCCAGAAGGTCAAGACGAGTCTGAAGGAGTAAGGCAATGATGCGATCGCTCTGGGCCGGCGTGTCCGGCCTCCAGAATCACCAGACGCGGATGGACGTCCTGGGAAACAACATCGCGAACGTGAACACCAACGGGTTCAAAAAGGGGCGCGTGACCTTCCAGGACATGCTTTCCCAGACCCTGTCCGGCGCCGCGAAGCCCACCGACGAGGTCGGCGGCGTAAATCCCCAGCAGGTCGGCCTCGGAATGCAGGTCTCCACGATCGACACCATCCACACGCAGGGCGCCCTGCAGTCCACGGGCGTCATGACTGACGTGGCCCTCCAGGGCAACGGCTTCTTCGTTCTGAACGATGGCGACAAGCGCTTTTACACGCGGAATGGCGCCTTCGGCCTGGACCAGAATGGCCGGCTGGTGAACCCCGCGGACGGCATGCGCGTGCAGGGCTGGATGGCCCAGACGGTCGGGGGCCAGACCTTTGTGAACAACGCCGCCGACCTGCAGGACCTCGTCATCCCCGTCGGAAGCAAGGATCCCGCACAGGCGACCTCCGACGTCTGGTTCGCGAGCAACCTGGACAAGCGCACGCCCGAGATCCCGGCGAACGCTACCGCCCAGACGATCCAGGAAGGAACATGGCAGACGACCTTCGACCTGTTCGATTCGTTCGGCCGCACGCACAAGCTGCAGGTGAACTTCACGAAGGTGCCCGGCGTGGCCAACCGGTGGCAGGCCGAGGCGCAGGTCGATCCGGCTGCGCAGGTCGGGACCAACCCGCGCGTGCAGATCGGGAATGGCGCCCCGGGCGCGAACACGTTCTTCCTGGATTTCGACAATTTCGGCGCGCTGACGGACGTCCGTGATGCCGCGGGAAATGTGATCAACGCGGGCGCACTGCAGGCAAAGGTCTCCTACGACGTGCCGGACGCCACCCTGCCGCCGGGAGCTGCAACGGTACGGCAGACATTCAACCTGAACCTGGGGAACGTGGGAGCCTACCGGGACGCGATCACGCAATTTGCGGACGCCAGCTCCACAAAGGCAGTCCGGCAAAATGGATACGGAATGGGCTACCTGGAGACTTTCAAGATCGACCAGAGCGGCACCATAACGGGAGTGTACACGAACGGATCGAACCGTGTGATCGGCCAGATCGCCCTGGCCTCCTTCACCAACCCCGGAGGACTGGAGAAAGCGGGTGAGAATACCTACGTGGTCTCCAACAATTCCGGCCAGCCCAACGTGGGCGCCTCGGGGACGGCGGGCAAGGGCAAGGTGATCGCCGGGACCCTCGAAATGTCGAACGTGGACCTCGGCGAGGCTTTCACGGACATGATCGTGACGGAGAGAGGCTTCCAGGCCAACTCGCGTACGATCACGACTTCCGATCAGATGCTGCAGGAGCTCCTGCAGCTGAAGAGGTAGTGACGATCGGCATGCGTAAGGAAGACGATGTACCGCAGCTGAGGTGGCCGCCGTGAAGGAGGCGGAATGGTTGAGGTGACGCGACT
>JBEKTX010000209.1:0-7759 GCA_049515615.1 Spirochaetia bacterium | reverse complement strand
CCTCAACTTTGCCCTGGCCGATGCCAACGGTTTCCTCGATGCGATCGAGCCTGTGGCGGGAAGATTGTTCCTCACGGTGAATGTCACCACCCTCTTCGACGCACAGCTCACGAGGGAGTCGCTGATCAAGGCGCTGGCGGACATCCAGGCACGCGCCAAGCCGGATGATGTGTTCGTCTTCTTCTACGCGGGGCATGGGATCGCGATGCCGGAGGGGAAGCAGACCGACTTCTATTTCGTCCTGCCCGCGGTCACGGGCATGAGCGCCCCGGAAAAGGTGAAGGCCGGCGGACTCTCATCAGCCGAGCTGCGCGACTTCGCCGCCCAGATACCGGCGATGAAGCAGATGCTCCTGGTGGATGCCTGCAACGCGGGGGCTTTCGCGGAGGGGTTCGCGCTTCGCGGCGCGGCCGAGGAACTGGCCCTGGCGCAGCTCGCGCGCTCATCGGGAGCCGTCGTGATCACGGCGACCACCGACCAGCAGTCCGCCAGCGAGATCGCGGCCCTTCGCCATGGAGTGTTCACGTATGCGATCATCGAGGGACTTGGAGGAAAGGCCGCGAAGCCCGACGGAAGCATCACGGCGAACAGCCTCCGACTCTGGGTCGACGACGCGGTGCCCGAGCTCTCCAAGGAATACAACGGCAGCGAGCAGTTCCCTACCACTTTCATGTTTGGCCAGGATTTTCCGCTTGGGTTGTGGGGGAGCAATTAGGAGGCTGTGCGAATCAGCCGGGCGCTTGCCTCCCAGAGCAGGGCGATTTCGTCGCGTGCCCCGGCTATGGACGTTCCTGACTGCCCGAAATGCGGGCTGCGCCCGCCGGCCTAACCGTTGTACTCCTGGAATAATACGACCGAGTTGTGCCCTCCGAACCCGAGGGCATTTGAGACCGCCGCGCGGATGCGGCCCTCGTAGCCCTTGTGCGGCACGTAGTCCAGGTCGCACTCTGGATCGGCGTGGTCCAGGTTGCGCGTCGGCGGGAAGAACTGGTCGTTGATCGCCTTTATCGACACGATGGCCTCGACACCGCCGGCCGCGCCGAGCAGGTGCCCGTGCATGGACTTCGTGGAGGACACCTTCAGCTTGTAGGCGTGCTCCCCGAAGACCGCCTTGATGGCATGGGTCTCGATCGGATCATTGATCGGCGTGGATGTGCCGTGCGCATTGATGTAGTCGATGTCGGTGGGCTGCAGCCCGGCCAATTCCATGGCAATCTGCAGAGCGCGGATGGCGCCGCGGCCCTGGGGATGCGGCGCGGTGAGGTGGTTGGCATCGCAGGTTGCCCCGTAGCCGCCCATCTCCGCAAGGATGCGGGCGCCG
Source organism: Spirochaetia bacterium (assembly GCA_049515615.1). Taxonomy (GTDB): domain Bacteria; phylum Spirochaetota; class Spirochaetia; order SZUA-6; family Fen-1364; genus Fen-1364. Next base: position 6,438 of record JBEKTX010000209.1, on the reverse strand, counting down.
CGCCGCTTTGCGTGCTCGAGCTCTTCCAGGACGAGAACGCCGGAGCCCTCGGACATCACGAAACCGTCCCGGTCCCTGTCGAACGGCCGGCTGGCGTGTTCGGGATCACCGTTGCGCGTGCTCACCGCCTGAAGCTGGCAGAAGCCCGCAAGACCCAGCGGGGTAAGGGGCGCCTCGGTCCCCCCGGCGATCATCACATCGACCTCGCCGTCGCGGATCAGCCGCCACGCCTGGCCCAGCGCGTCGTTCGAGGAGGCACACGCGGTGACCACCACGGAGCACGGCCCGAAGGCGTGGAACTTGATGGCCACGTTCCCGGCCGCCTCGTTGGAGATCATCATCGGCACGAAAAGGGGGTGCATGGCCTTGGGCCCCTTGTCGTGCACCCTCTTGAACTGGGCTTCAAGGGTTTCGATCCCCCCGATGCCATTTCCCAGGATCACGCCGAGCTTCTCGGGATCCGCGGCGCCCGGGGCAAGCCCCGCCTGCGCCATGGCCTCCATGGAGGCGACCATGGCGAACTGCGTGAAGCGGTCCATGCGCCGGGCTTCCTTGGTCTCCAGGACTCTCTCAGGCGCGAAATCCCGGACCTGTCCCGCGATCTTCGCGGTGAACTCCGTGGTGTCGAAGCGGTCGAGGACCCCGATGCCGTTCTCCCCCGCGCGCACCGCGCGCCAGAAATCGTTCACGTTCTGTCCGAGGGGATTCACGGTCCCCATGCCGGTCACTACCACTCGTCGTGTCATGTGCACTCCTTGAGCCCGCGGATCACATGGAGAGTCCGCCGTCGACGGGGATCACCTGGCCGGTGATGCACGCCGCCTCGTCGGATGCAAGGAAAGCAGCCAGCGCCGCCCCCTCGGCCGCTCCCGGGCGCAATGACGTTCACCCGCACTCCGCGGGATGCGACGTCATGCGCGAGGCTCTTGGAGAAACCGATCAGCCCCGCCTTCGATGCCGAGTAGTTGACCTGCCCGGCGTTGCCCGTGACGATGGCCGTCTTCCCATGGAGCGTCATTCCTTCTCCTCCAGGGCCCTGCCGATCGAGACGAGCGTCCCCGCCGGGGAGCATCGCGCCTCAGGCCGCATCGCGCGGAGGAGACCCGTAAGAACGGTGCCCGGTCCTGATTCGAAGAACCTGTCGCAGCCGTCCGCAAGCAGGCCTTCCTCCACTTCGACCCACCGCACCATGGAAACCAGCTGCTTCCCGCAGAGCTCGCGGGCTTCTTTCCCGCTTCCGATCTTCTTCCCCGTCACGTTGGAATACATTGCGATCGCGGGATCGGCAAAGGTGAAGGAAGAAAGCGCCGCATCAAAAGCGGCCCGCGCCTCCGCCATAAGGGGTGAGTGGAAGGGGCCCGAGACCTGCAGGCGCACAAGCCTCTTCGCCCCCGCTCCTTTGAGCTCCTTCTCCGCCAGCGCGAGGCCCTGCGCGCTCCCCGATATCACCACCTGCACGGGGCTGTTGTAGTTGGCGGGAAAGACACCCGCCGATGAGAGGGCTTGCACGACTGCGACGGTTTTTTCCGCCGGAAGCCCGAGCACTGCGGCCATGCCGGGCGCGCCAGCATTGGAATCCAGACCACGGGCCGCCTTTTCCATCAGCTCGCCCCGAATCCGCACAATCGGGAAAACATCCGCAAACTTCAGGACCCCGGCTTCACAGAGCGCCGCGAACTCTCCGAGGCTGAAACCGGCGCACGCATCGGGAACAATCCCCCGCTCTTTCAGGACGGCACTCGAGCATAGGCTGGCGAGGGTCATGGCCACCTGTGTCTTGTCGGTAGCCTTCAGGTCCTCCTCGGTTGAGTCGAAGAGCAGTTTTCTCATGTCCATCCGAAGGGCGTCAGATGCGGACTGAAACATCTCCTTGACCCGCGGGCTCGATTCCCACAAATCCCGGGCCATGCCCGGATATTGGGCGCCCTGGCCGGGGAAGAGAAGGCACGTCTTCATGTCTCCACAAAATATCATGGCCCTGCTGCATGGTCAAGGCGGGAAAATCGTGCAGGTATAATTATTTGTATAGAAAAGACATCCGTATAGTTGATCGATTTCGAGGAATTTGTGGAAAAAAGACGTGCCTGTTGACCCAGTAAACCAATCACATTAATATAACTGGCATGCAGGCAGTCATCAGGGCCGTGGATTTTGCCGTTCCCAGCCGGAGAATGTCGAACGAAGAGTTTTCTGCCTTTGTGGACACCTCGGACGAATGGATCCGTTCGCACACCGGCATCGGGTATCGGCACATCGCGGAGCCCGCCGTGGCCACCTCCGATCTGGCGGTTGAGGCATGCAGGAAGGTCCTTGACAAGGCGGAGGTCGCCCCGGAGGAAGTCGACCTTGTTCTCGTCGCCACTGCCACCGGCGATTTTCTGGGGTTTCCATCGGTTTCCTGCATCGTGCAGGACCGGATCGGGGCGAAAAAGGCAGCCGCGATGGATCTCGGGGCGGGTTGCACCGGCTTCATCTATGCCCTTGAAACGGCACGAAATTTCATTCGCGGAGGCGGAGCCAGGAATATCCTCGTTGCCGGTGCCGAAATCCTGAGCAGGGTCATCGATTGGAAGGACAGAAACACCTGCGTGCTCTTCGGCGACGGCGCTGGAGCTGTTCTTGTTTCGGCGGACCCGACTGACGGGAACCGCGGAATCCTTCATTCCGTTTTGCGATCGGACGGCTCAGGTGCCCGGCTCCTCGAGAGAACTGAAGGCGGCACTCGTTTTCCTTTCACAGACGGGGTAATAGACCCTGCCCGAACATTGCTCAAGATGGATGGCAGGCAGGTATACAATTTCGCCGTAAGGGTCGTCTCCGAAGGGATCGTCGACCTGATGGAAACCAATCACTTGTCGTCGGACGACATCGCCTGGATTGTGCCGCACCAGGCAAATGTGAGAATCATCGAGGCAGCTGCGAAACGCTCGAAGATACCCATGTCGAAATTCTTCATGAATATCGAGGAATATGCGAACACCTCGGCGGCTTCCATTCCGATCGCGATGTCCGAGATGTGCTCAAAGGGCCTGCTGAAGCCCGGGAATCTCATTCTCACTTTCGGGTTCGGCTCCGGGCTTACCTACGGGGGGAATCTCATCCGGTGGTAGCGTGCGCGTGAAAACCACGCGCGCCCCGTCGAAATCTTCCATCAGGACCTGACCCTGCCGGACGGGCAGGGCGATTCGCAGCCGGTAAAGCTCAGATAACAGCGGCTTCACCAGCCCCCGGCTGATGGCCCGGTCGGTCCTCACCGGTGCGCAGGGGTACCTTGATGAATCGGTCAGGACAACGGCAGTGAGGACCCGCCTGGGCGCCTGCACCTCCTCGCTGCCGTAGGCCTCCCCGCGAACGCAGCGGTTCCCCGTGACGGTGACGCCGCCAGAGGGGGATGTCGTGACGACGAGCCTGCAGGCAATGGGACAGGCGATGCAGACAAGCTCGACCCGTGTCGATCGAGCCGCGTCTTCCGCGCTCACCTGATCGACACCTCGATGACATCTCCCCCCGAAGGGGGCTGAGCAGCCGGGACGGAGATTTCGCCAGCGTCGAGGCTGAACCGGATCATCTCCGATGGCTGTACGTGCGCCAGCCTCTTCGTCCTGACCTTCTGCCCGCCGACGCACAGTTCGAGCTTCGCGTCGTTTTTCACGACCAGCGACCGCAGAGAGAACACGTTCTGCCGTCCCGGTGCGCAGGCGTTCGGAACGACGCTTCGAACGTTTGCACCCGCGGTCACGGGGATCATCTGCTCCTTCAGACCGCCTCTCAGGTAGACGGCGGCCCGCTCGGCGCATCTGCGCGCCTCTTCTGTCACGAAATCAACGAGGTCGTGCACGTGAAGGACGTTCCCGCAGGCAAAGATGCCCCGCGCCCCGGTCATGAAGTCGGCGTCAACCCAGGGGCCCGCGGTTCCCTCATCGATCGGGACGCCGGCGGCGCGCGAGAGCTCGTTTTCGGGGATCAAGCCGACGGAAAGCAGGACGGTGTCGCAGGAGATCCGGAACTCGCGGCCCGGCGACGGATTCCCATCCTCCAGGGGCGCCACCCGGACCGCCTCGACACGGTCCTTGCCCTCGATCCTCGTCACGACGTGCCCGAGGTGCAGCGGAATGGAATAGTCGTTCAGGCATTGCGCGATATTGCGCGCGCTCCCTGACGGGTAGGCCTGGATCTCCACCACGGCGCTCACCGTGCAGCCCACCAGCGTGAGCCGCCGCGCCATGATGAGGCCGATGTCCCCCGAGCCGACGATCACCACGTTCTTCCCCGGCACGCAGCCCTCGATGTTCACCAGACGCTGCGCGAGCCCCGCGGTGAGCACGCCGGCGGGCCGGGTGCCGGCAATGGCAACATTGCCCCTGTTGCGCTCGCGGCATCCCATGGCCAGGACGACGACTCGCGCGGAAAATCTCACGACACCGAGCGCCCGGCAAAGCGCGGTGACGGAGCGGCCGCCCGGCTCCTCGCCGATCTCCGTGACGGTCGCGTCGAGATAGATCTCGATCCCGGCCGAGAGGGCGGGCCCGATGAAGCGCTCCGCGTATTCCGGTCCGGTGAGATCCTCGCCGAACTCGTGCAGTCCGAACCCGCTGTGGATGCATTGAAGGAGAATCCCTCCCAGATAGGGCTCCCGCTCCACGACGGCAACCGTGGCGCCGGCCTCCCGAAGGCGCAGCGCCGCCGCGAGACCGGCGCTTCCGCCGCCCACCACCACCGCGTCGATGATCCGTCGGATCACGGGTGGCCCCCGATGCGCCCCATCACGAGCTCGCTGCCCGGGCCGTGCTTCGTGATTCGCTCCAATGGCAGTCCCGTCTCCCGCGCCACCAGCCGCATGATGCGGTAGGTGCAGAAGCCGCCCTGGCAGCGGCCCATGCCGGCTCGCGTGTAGTACTTGATGCCGTCCAGGGTTGTGTGCCCTTTGCTGATGGCCTCCACAACCTCCGCTTCGGACACGCCCTCGCAGCGGCAGACCAGGTGGGCATAGGCGGGATCGCGCGCCACCAGGCGGTCGAGCTCCCATAGGGCGTGGTCCCGGGTGCGGTGCATCCGGGGGATGCCCGGCTGCCATTCGGTCTTCTCCACGAGCGAAAGCCCGCCGGACTTCAGCAGCTTTTTCACCCTTTCGGCGATCGCGGGGGAAGCGGTGAGGCCCGGGGACTGGATACCGGCGACGTGCACAAGGCAGGGGGCCGCGCGCGAAAGCTCGATCATGAAGTCATCGCCCGGGAGAGTGGGACGCAGCCCCGCGAAGGAAGTGATGATGTCGCGTTTCGAGATCCGCGGGACCATCTGGGAAGCGAGGCGGAACACGCGATCCAGGTTCTCGGGGGTGGTGGTCGTGTCTTCCTTGTCCCCGCCCTCGTCCGCCGTGGGGCCGAGCATCACGGTGCCTTCCACCGTGGGAATCACCAGCACGCCCTTGGATGATCGCGCGGGCACGGGAAAAATCACCCGGGAGGGCGGCCCCGCGGAGCCCTTGTCCAGGATGAACTCCTCGCCCTTTCGGGGCACGATGGTGAAATGCTCCGCGCCAAAAATGTCCGAGACGGCGTCCGCGCGCAGCCCTGCGGCGTTGACCACCCAGCGTGCGGCAAGCTCCCCGCCTTCGGAAGACACCAGATGCCACGCGTCGCCATGCCGTTGCGCGCCGGCAAGCTCCCACCCGGTGAAGAGATGGACGCCGTTTGCAGCCGCTGATTCGGCCAGCGCAAAGACGAAACGATACGGCTCGATGATGCCGCCCGAGGGAGCGAACAGGCCGCCCGCCACGTCGCGGCTGAGCGCCGGCTCCAGCGCGAGCAGCCGGTCGCGGCCCACGATCTCCACGTCGCGTGCGCCGTTCTCAACGCCCTGCGCATAGAGATGGTCGACCGTCTTCATCTCTTCCACGGAGAACGCGGCCACGACGATGCCGACCCTTCGGAATGGAAAACCCAGCTCGGCCTGCAGGCCGTCGAATGCGCGGTTTCCTTCTATCTCAAGACGCGCCTTCAGTGAGGCAGGAGAATGATGAAAACCGGCGTGGATGATTCCCGAATTTGCCTTGGAAACGCCAAAGGATACATCCACGCAGCGCTCCAGGAGCGCGACGTGCAGCTTGTAACGCGAGAGCCTCCGGGCGATCGCCGCGCCCGAAACGCCCGCGCCTATGATGGCCACATCGTACACGGCCGGGATCAGGGCGTCACGTGCACCCCGATGGCGGAATCGATGGGCAGGGTGAACGCGATGCCCTTCCCTTTTCCGTGCGCACAGTCGAGGATGTTGTCCAGCACATCCATGACCTCGCGCGCCTGGGAATCGTCCACCACCGAGAAAATCATGTTGTTGCGGGGCCGGGCGGCGCGGAAGTAGCTGCGCATCCCCGCGAACAGCGGCACGTCCTCGATGATGTGCCCCATGCCGATGGAATCCACCACCGTGGCGCCCGTC
>JBEKTX010000208.1:0-7793 GCA_049515615.1 Spirochaetia bacterium | reverse complement strand
GTGTCGTGAGCTTCCGGGACGCCCTGTTCACCGGGCTGGCCCCTGATGGCGGGCTGTACCATCCGGTTGACGCGCCGGACCTGTCAGCCCTCGTTCCGTCCCTGCAGAGACTCCCCTCCTTCCAGGAGGTGGCTTCAGAATCATGCGCAGTGCTGCTTTCGCCTGATATTCCTGATGATCGAGCGAGGTCCCTCGCGCGGCGCGCCCTCCCATTTTCCCCGACGCTCCGCCGCGTGGATGAGAGTATTCTCCTCCTCGAGCTCTTCCACGGCCCCACGTGCGCATTTAAGGATTTCGGCGCACAGTTCCTCGCCGCGGCCATGGAAACCCTGCTCGAGGGAGAAACCCGGCGAATCCAGATTCTCGTGGCGACCAGCGGAGACACGGGGAGCGCAGTCGCTCACGCTTTTCACGGCCGGCAGAACATCGACGTGGTAATCCTCTATCCTTCGGGGCGCGTGAGCGAGCTGCAGGAGAAGCAGTTGACGACGCTCGGTGGCAACGTCCATGCGCTGGAGGTGCAGGGAAGCTTCGACGACTGCCAGCGCCTCGTGAAGGAGGCGTTCCAGGACAAGAGGCTCCGGACCCAGCTGCGTCTCACATCGGCCAACTCCATCAACGTCGGCAGGCTCGTTCCGCAATGCCTGTACTATCTCTTCGGGGGCACGCGGCGCGAGGAATTGCAGGGGTCTCCGCCGACATTTTGCGTGCCCAGCGGTAATTTCGGCAACCTTACGGCGGGCGTGTATGCGTGGCGATGGGGCCTTCCGGTCCGAGAGTTCATCGCCGCAACGAACGTGAATGACGTGGTTCCCGTCTACCTGAATAGCGGCAGATATGACCCACGGCCTTCAGCACGCACGCTGTCGAACGCCATGGATGTGGGCAATCCGAGCAATTTCGAAAGGCTGGCGCAGGTTTTTCAGGGAAGCTGGGAGGGAATGGCCTCTCGCATCGAAGGACGCTCGGTGACGGACTCGCGGACCTTGGAGACAATGCGCGCCGTTCACATTGCTCACGGCCTGCTCCTGGATCCGCATACCGCCGTGGGGTATGCCGCGGCGCGGGACCACCTGGCCGAAGGCGGAGAGGCACGTAATGCGGCGGGACCGTTGGAAGAGCAAGTGATCGTCCTCTCGACAGCCCATCCTGCCAAGTTCTCCGACATCGTACGTGAAGCGACGGGCATCGTCCCGGAGATGCCCGCGAGGCTGGCCGAGTGCCTCAGGCTCCCGAAACAGGCCCGCCAGATCGGTGCGACTTTCGGGGAGCTTTCGGAATACCTGCTGGATTCCTTTCGCTGAACGGTCGGCACGCACTGAGCTCCCTCGTGGGGTGGCTCTGGCGAGTACATGCCTTGCCATTGCGGAAAACGCAAAAAGCGCAACTTCCTTGCGGTTTTTGCGTTTTTCCGATCCGGACGTATTTCCGCCTGGCAGGTTTTAAGGGTGAAAAAAGTGGGTTCCTGACCCATGATTGGGTCGAAACGGTTTGCCCAACACGTTCGGCCAATCAAAGGAGGAACCCCGCGTGATCATAGCCCAGGAGTTGAAGAAGGAACAGCTTGAGCGGCGTCTCAGGCTGAAGAGCGCCGAGGAAGCCTTCATGCAGATCATCACCTCCGGCACCAACTGCTCACCCATGGAGGCGCAGATTATCGTCGAGAAGGCCAAGGAAGTCTTTGCGGTCGGGGAACACGCCGAAGGCAACGTTCTGCTGGACGGGCAGGAGGTATTCTTCGCCGTGGCTGCCGAGGCTGCCCCCGGGGTCCCCATCCAGCAGTGTGCCAAGCGCCGCGTGGTTCTCACCCCTATCAGCAGAGCGGAGGACCTACAGGCGCTGCACGACTTCGGCAGCTCGGCCAAACGCCAGCAGCAGATACTGCGCATGGCAGGTGAAGCGAAAGAGCAGCGCGCCTACCTCAGCCAGGAGGATCTGGCGCTGCTGCTGGATTGCGACGTGCGGACTATCCGCTGCGACATTCGTCGGCTGCAGCAGCGAGGGCTCACGGTACCCACGCGCGGCACCGCGCGAGACATCGGGCCCGGGGTCACCCACAAGCGAAAGGCGGTGGAGCTATGGCTGTCAGGCAAAGAAAGCCCTGATGTGGCTCGCGACCTGCATCACTCCTTGAAAGCCGTGGAGCGCTACATCCACACCTTCTGTCGGGTGGTCCAGTGCCTTGCGGCGGCAGCAACGGGCCAGAGTGGCAGCCGCTCTGTTCGAGCAGGCACGGGCTCAGGGAGCTCTGCTGAGCATCTCGGATGTGGGGGCGATTCTCTGCGCCTCCCCCCGAAGCGTCGCCTCTCATGTGCAAGCCTACCAGCGGACCAGCGGACACGTGGTTCCCACGCGAGCAACGGTGCACGACATCGGCCCGGGCATCACTCACCGCCTGATCATCTGTGAGAAGCTGCTGGTGGAAGGACGATCCGTCGAGCAGACCGCCGCCGATACTCATCACTCGGCCCGCGCCGTCACTCGCTACCTGAAGGGATTCACTCGCGTTCGCTTTTGCCTCGAGGCCGGCATGACGGTCGAACAGACGGCATTCCTGACACGGATGTCTGCCGCCCTCGTGGCCAAATATCAGGCACTCCACAATCGATTTGCCAAACGCCCTCGCGTCGCCGGCAACCTCGACACCAACCAATCAGGAGGGTACAATCGTGCTTAGGGACCCACCGGAAGAGCACCCTGGCGGGCATACGCCCTTATTTGACAATGCTCAAGCAATACTTACGAAACGCGTCGGGCAATGCCCCCAGGCTTCTAGCGGCGCATCCTCGCCCGCTGCCGGCGCCTCTTCTCGACGAGGAACGGGTTGCCCCTGTCCTTCTGCCACACCTTGTAGAGCCTGCACGCCTCGTAGTACCCCTCCTCGTCGGCATACGAAGAAGCCGCATCGGCCCGGTAGAGCTCCAGCAGAAGGGGAAAAAGCGGAGAAGCAAAAATGGGATCAGTGCGGAAGGCCGGCAGGACCTTCAAAGCCGGCGGCATCATGTGGTAGCGCACGAGAAACTCCACGGACCCGATTGTCTCCGCGGGGAATCCCAGCCTGCGGAGAAACCGCGCCGCGATATTTGCCCCGATCTCCGCGTGCCCGTCGAAACGCTTGTCCCCGACGCTCGGCGCATGGGGCTTCCCGCTGTCGTGCAGCATGAGGGCCAGGGAAAGGATCACGTCCGGATGCTTCCTGTGAGTGAGCGTGGCCAGCGTGTGCTCCCAGACATTGCCTTCGGGGTGAAAGTCCTTGCCGTGAGGAACGCCCGCCATCTCGGCCAGCTCCGGCCAGGCTTCCGCGACAAAGCCCGCCGCATCGAGGAGCGAGAGGCCCTTCTCAGGGCTTCGCGAACCCAGGAGCCCGACGAGGAGGTCACGCTGATAAGCCGGCGGGGGCAGCTCGTCCCCTCTGCCCCAGCCGAGGTCGGGCGCCTCCGCCTTGTAATGGTACCGCGAGACCAAGCGCGCAGCCTCACAGAGAGGCAGCCACCTGGGCGAGAACGCCCCCACCGCGCCGAGGCTCGAGGCGCGCAGATCCGGGTACATGTCGAGCCTGTCGATAAACGCGTTGCGGCCCGGGTCGTAGAGAAGGCGGAGCACGCTGAAAGGGGCGGGAGGCGGCACGGAAAGTGAGTCGACGCAGCGGAAAACGAGCCTTCGACCTTCACCCTGGACGGAGGCGTCTTCCAGTGGAAGCCCGGGAAATTGCAGGTCGTCGAACGCCTTTGCCAGTGAGACGAGGGATGCATCCGTGGCGAGGTAGAGAGGCCCGGTCTCCCCGACCCGGAAATACCTGTCCAGAGAGGAATAACCGCAGAGAAGGAAGGGAATGTTCTCCTCCTTCAACCTCTCCATCACATCGGTCATTTCTGTCCCCTCTCTTCGGTATGGTGAATGGTACACAGAATCCGCGGGATTCGTCCACCCCTACGCCATGCGGGCGGTTTCCGAACCCTCGTTTGCCGCTCGACAACGTCCGTTCTTTTGTTTACAATGAATTAATGATACGGCAAGGAGAGAGAACATGACAGCGATCGTCTGCGATATCTGCAAGAAGGCCGTTGCCGGCGCCCGCAAGGATGTGACCTACATCGCGATGCTGGACAAGGACATCTGCATGTCCTGCTCGGATGAGCTCCTGGACGCTACAAAGCAGCAGATGAAGGCCCGCAGGCCGTACCTGTTCAAGGACTACCAGGAATCCCTCATTAAGAATCTTGCCCAGATGACCCGGTAGGAGCCGCGGCGCCGGCGGCGATACTATGCTTTCGCCGCGGTGCTGGCCGCACTGATCTCCTTGAACCCTGCGTAGGCGGAAAGAGCAGCGGGCAGCCGTACGCTCCCGTCGGCCTGCTGGAAGTTCTCCAGAAGCGCGATCAGGGTCCGTGAAACGGCGAGTGCCGTCCCATTCAGGGTGTGCACAAAGGGATTCTTCCCCCCCTGGTCCTTGAACCGGATGCCCAGCCGCCGGGCCTGGTAGTCGGTGCAGTTTGAAGCGCTGGTGATTTCCCCCCACTCGCCTTTTTCTCCACGGCCGGGCATCCAGGCTTCGATGTCGAACTTCCGGTAGGCGGGCCCGCCGAGATCACCGGTGCACGTATCCACGATGCGGTAGGGAATCTCCAGTCCCTGGAAGATGTTTTCTTCCACGCCGATGAGCCGATCGAGCATCGCCTCGGATTCAGAGGGCAGGCAGAAAACGAACATCTCCACCTTGGTGAACTGGTGCACCCGGTAGAGCCCCTTCGAGAATTGTCCCGCGGCGCCCGCCTCGCGCCGGAAGCAGTGAGAGAGGCCGGCAAAGAGAATGGGCAGCTGTTCGGCGGGAAGGACTTTGCCGGCGTTGTATCCCCCGAGTGTGAACTCCGCCGTGGCAATCAGACATAGATCGGTGCCTTCCACGGGGTAGATGTTGCTCTCCGGCCCCCGGGGATTGAATCCGTGGCCTGCCACGATCTCCTCTCGCGCCACGTCCGGGGTGATCATCGGCGTAAAGCCTTCCCGCATCAGCGCGTCCATTGCATATCGCACGAGTGAAAGCTCAAGTATCACCGCCTGGTTCTTCAGGTAATAGAACTTCTGGCCGGCAACTTTCGCGCCCGTTTCGAAATCGATGAGGTCGAGGGCCTGGCCGATCTGAACGTGGTCCCGGGGAGCGAAAGAAAACGCGTCGGGCTTTCCCCATGTACGAAGCTGCAGGTTGCCGGCCTCTCCTTCCCCGACGGGGGCGGAGGGATGAGACATGTTGGGGATCTTCAGCGCCTCCTCCAGGAGCTTCTTTTCGGTCTCCTCGTGGCGCTTCTCCAGCTCCGCGATGCTCTCCTTCAGACGCTTCCCTTCCTCGATGAGCGGCGCCCTCTCCTCCGCGTTGAGCTTTCCCTTCATCCGGTCCGCGTTGGCGTTCCGCGCGGCGCGCAGCGATTCCAACTCCTTCAGGAGCTGGTTCCGCTGGTCGTAGAGCCGCACGACGAGGTCCGGATCCGCTGTCACGTGCCGGTGCGCGACATTCGCCCGCACCGCTTCGACATTGTCACGGATGAACTTCAGATCGAGCATCCGGGGATAATAGCGGAGTCATGCTGCCATGGCAATGCGCATTCATGGCTGCGACGCGCAGCGGCGCATTCATGGCTGCGACGCGCCAGCGGCGCATTCATGGCTGCGACGCGCCAGCGGCGCATTCATGGCTGCGACGCGCAGCGGCGCAGCTATGCTTCGAAATCCGCGGCCTTTCGTGCAGCCGCTTCCACGGCCTCCATGACCGCGGCGGTAAAGCCCGCTTTCTCCAGCGCCCGCACTCCCTGGATGGTGGTTCCCGCGGGTGAAGTGACCCTGCTCGCCAGCTCCATGGGATGAGCGCCGTCTTTCAGGAGGCTGGCAGCACCCTCGAGGCCCGCCACGGCAACGGCGAGGGCTGTCCGGTAGTCGAACCCCGCCGCCACGCCGCCCTGGGCCATGGCGTGCACAAATTGAAAAACAAAAGCGAGGCCGGAACCGGAGACGCCGGTCATCGCGCTCATGTGCTTCTCCGGGATCTCCAGGGCCGTTCCCAGAGCCCCCGCGAGCTCGAGTGCATCCGTCCGCATCTGCGCCCTCGCGTCCGCGTGGAAGGACACGCCCACCATGGATGCGCTTTTCACGGCGGCAAGGGTCGGCATGAAACGCGCCACCTGGTCGGTGCCGAGCGAATCAGAAATCGCCTGGATCCTCCTGCCCGCAAGGATGCTGATGACCGCCTTGCCGCGCGCCGCACCCTGCATCTCCGCCGCAAAGGCCGCAAAGTCCTGGGGCTTCACGGAAAGGACTGTGATGTCGCTGCCCTGAAGGACCTCGGCCGCCGACACGGCCACGGAGAGTCCGCGGATCCGGGCTGCCGCTTCCCGCCGATCCTCCTTCGCATCGTGGACGAGGAGAGAGAGCCGGGGGAGCTTGCGCAGGAAGCCGGTCGCAAATGCCTCTCCCATTATGCCGAACCCGATGATGCCGATGCGTTTCATTGGTCGTCATTGTAGCAAAACATCGCCTGCGCCGATACTGCTTGTAAGATGAAAATCGGGATCCTTTCGGACACGCACGACCATATGCCGAACATCGACAGGGCGGTCGAACTGTTTTCGAAGATCGGCGTGGAAGCGGTCATCCATGCCGGCGACTTCTGTTCACCGTTTACGCTTCCCCAATTCAAACCGCTGGCCGACAAGGGCCTGAAAATGTATGCGGTCTTCGGCAACAATGACGGGGACCGGGCCCTGCTCGTTCGACGCGGCGGCGAGTTCTGTTCCTTCGCTGATGGATCCCGAATCGTGACGCTGGACGGCAGGACGTTCGCGGTTATGCACTACCCTGACCTGGCCGACGATCTTTTCCGGTCTGGAGCGTACGACGTGGTCGTGTATGGACACGATCACAAGCGGCGTGTCGAGGGAGGGGCCAAAAAACTCATCAATCCCGGCACATGTGCAGGGTACCTGGCAGATGCGGCAACCGTCGCCGTGCTGGAGACATCGGGCCTGCGGGTGGATATCCTGAACCTTTGAAGGATCGGCGGACGGGCCCTGAAAACTTGACCTGAAAGACCTTGACTTCCCGCGTCTGCGGTCCTATAAAGAAGGTAAAGGGTTCAAGTTGGATTTCGGGTGTGTCGATAAGTCTAGGTGAAAGGAAGGTCGTATGACCGTTGAAAGGATAGGCCCGCTCGATCCCGCATCGAACGTGAAGAAGGCCGAGAAAACCTCGAAGCCAAAGACCAAGAGCGACGTCGACTCCATCAACGTCTCCCAGGAGGCGCGCTCCAAAGCCGAGGTGTTCAAGGCATTGGAGACGGCAAAGACCTCCCCCGATGTCCGCGTGGACCGGGTCGCGGAGGTCAAGCGCAAGCTGCAGGATCCTTCCTATCCGTCGCAGGAGGTCATCGAGAAGACCGCTGAGGGGATACTCAAGTCCTTCGGCATCTAGACCTGCGAGAATGTCCCCCACGGCACGGAGTACCGTGCCTGCGGTGACGGCCTCAGTGTGGGGTTCAGGCGGAGGTATCCTTCGGGATTCTCCGCTTTTTTTTCCCGTGCGTTGCCGGAGGGAGGCGAACGATGCCGGACATCCTTTTCCATATCCCGACACGGGTCGTGTTCGGGCTGGACACCGTCAACCGCATCGGACAGCTTGCCGCTGAGTACGGCGAGCGGGCTTTTCTCGTCACTGAGGCAATCCTCTACGAGGGGAAAGTGATCAACAAAGTCCAGGACATCCTGGACAAGAAGAGCGTGCAGCACATCGTCTTCGACGAGGTGGTT
>JBEKTX010000207.1:0-7886 GCA_049515615.1 Spirochaetia bacterium | reverse complement strand
CTGATCCCTTCGGTTCTCCTCGGCATCCCATTCCCTCTGGCCATGCGCTTCGAGGCGACAACGGATCGCGAGCGCGCGTACGCCTGGGCTGCAAACGGCTGTGCCTCTGTCATCGCGTCTCCCGCAGCCGCACTCATGGCCATGAGCCTCGGCTTGCGCTTTTTACTGATGACGGCGGCCATCTCCTATTTCCTTATGCTCATTGGCGCTGCGGCCGGGGGCCGATGGCAGCAGTCGCGGGGCCAGGGCGGCGATCAAAGCGGGCTGGTCGCCCAAGAAGGTGGCGAAACCGACTCCCGCCCGAAGTCTCGAAGCGGAAACCGTGGTACATAGCTCGGGCACAGCTCCACGGCGATCACCCTCGACTTGGACGTGCGGGATGCACCGAGCTGACAGGGCATTGCCTGCCCTATCGCACAACCCGAGCTCGTTCCACTTGCGCCGTGACTAGCTATGTCTTATACTTCTGCGGGCAATGAGCTTTACGGTGCTCATCGTCGACGATGAACCGAAAATATGCCTCACCCTGCGGGACATCCTCAAGGGGCATGGATATGAGGCCCGATTCTGCACAGACCCGCGCCAAGCCATCCCTGCCCTGAAGTCAGCCCCAATGGACCTTCTCCTCATTGATGTGAAGATGCCCGGACAGGACGGCATTGATTTGCTCAGATCCATAAGGGCAGAAAACGCGGAAATTCCCGTAATCATGATCTCCGGTCATGCCACGGTAGACTCTGCAGTCAATGCGATGAAATATGGGGCGCTCAACTTCTACACGAAGCCTATCGACAACAGGAAGCTGATCTCGGAGATCGACAGGCTGGCCGGCATGAAGGATCTGCAAAAACCCAAGCTCGCTGGCGCCCGGATTGTCACTCAGGACCCGGCGATGCTTAAAGTGATCGAACTGGCGAAAAAGGCGGCGCCGACAAACGCCTCCGTCATCATCACGGGGGAAAGCGGCACCGGGAAGGAGCTCGTCGCAGACCTGATCCATCGGCACTGCACGCGGGATGAGCGCCCGTTCATCAAGGTCAACTGCGCCGCCATTCCCGAAGACCTTCTGGAAAGCGAGATGTTCGGTCACGAGAGGGGAGCCTTCACCGACGCCAAGTTCCAGAAACAGGGCGTGTTCGAGCGCGCGAGTGATGGCACCATCTTCCTCGATGAGATCGGTGACATGAGCCAAAAAACTCAGGCAAAGATGCTGCGCGTCCTGCAGGACGGAAGCTTTACGCGCGTGGGCGGCTCGGTCACGTTGAAAGCCGGCGGCCGCATCGTCACAGCGACAAACAAGACCCTCCAGCTCCTGATCGACAGGGGCCTGTTCCGCGAGGATCTCTACTATCGGCTTTCCGTGATCACCCTCCATCTCCCGCCGCTCAGAGAGCGAAGGGGCGATATCCTTCTGCTGGCAGACCACTTTCTCAAGGAGTTCAACGCGAAGTATGGAAAGCCGATACGGACCTTTTCGGAACAGGTACGTTCCCTGTTCCTTCGCCACGACTGGCCCGGGAATGTACGCGAGCTGAGAAACCTCGTCGAGCGCGCGGTGATATTCTGCGAGGAAGACAGGATCGACACTTCGCTCATCCCTGAACAGTACCAGGCGATGAGGGACGCTGAGCATGATCAATCCCTTGACGAGCGCTACAAGACGAGCGCGCGTGACATCATTTTGGAAGCGCTGCGGAGATGCGGGGGCGTGAAGCAAAAAGCTGCCGCTCTGCTGAAGATAGATCGAAAGACGCTTTATAGAAAGATGAAGCGATACAACATCACTTCCTAGGGCGTGGGTTCAGATGAAGTCGGAGAAGCTTCTGCTTCAAATGCGGAACATTCATGTCACCTACAACGACATCCATGCCTTGAAAGGCATCGATTTTGATCTCTATCGCGGCGAGGTTCACGCGCTCATCGGGGAGCACCGGGCGGGAAAGACCTCGCTGGCCAAGGTATTGAGCGGCGCTGTGCAGAAGAAGGAAGGGGAGATCATCTTTGACGGAAAGAGTTTCACCAATTTCACCACGCGAACGTCGACGCTGCACGGAATCGGGATGATGTACCAGGACCTGAACATCATCCCGAATCTCGACGCGGTGAAAAACATCTTCGCCGGGCAGATGATCATCAGCCACCTCGGGTTCATTGACTATGCGAAAATGATGCGCAGCACCCTCGCCCTGTTCGAGAAATTGAACCTGCGGTTCGATCCTCGCATACCGATGTACAAGCTCTCCCTCTGTCAGCAGTACATGGTGGAACTGGCCAGGATATGGATGTTGGATCCGGGACTCATCATATTCGACGAGGTGTCCAACAAGCTCACCCCGGACGAGATGGTCCCTATCTACAGAATAATCAGCGAGAAGAAGCAGAGCGGCGGCAGCATCATCTACATCACGCACAACATGGACGAGGTCCTGCAACTCGCCGACCGGGTGACCATATTGAAAGACGGCTACCGAAGAGGCACGGAGGTCGTCAAAGACCTGGACAAGTACCGTCTCTTCGAGCTGACCTATTCCTTTGCCAGCAGCAAAAAGAAGCTCGGTGAAGACGCCAGAAGGTTTTCCGTCATCCGCAATTACATTGAAAGCGTCATCCAGCACCTGCCGATCGGGGTCATCGTTTTGGATCTCAAGGACAGGGTGCAACTGGTCAATTTCGCCGCCCTGGAATTACTGAAGCTTGGCCACAGGTCGCTCATCAAGGTGCCTCTCTCCCGCATCCTTGTGGGGATCAATCATAAGGTCCTTGCGCAAATCAGGCAGAAGCTGCGCTCCATGGAGGAAGGCAGTTGGGACGATGTCTCCCTCGGGGAGAAGGCGCGTGTGAATATAACGGTCGTGCGCTTCCGGGACTCCGATTTCGGATTCTTCGGCAACACCATCCTCATCCAGGACGTATCCGTGGACCACTATCTGAAGAGCTACTTTGCCCGAAGCGAGAAGATGGCTTCGGTGGCCGAGGTCGCCGTGGGAGTCGCCCATGAGATCAACAATCCCCTCTACATTATCAAGAATACGTTCGAACTCATCGAAGGAGAACCTTTGGGCCCGGCGGTCAGGGAGAGGCTCACGGACATCGAGAAGGAAGTGGATCGCATCGTAAAGATCGTGAACAGCCTTCTCTCCTTTTCGCGGATCGCAGAGCAGCCGAAGAAAAGAATCAACATCGCGGTCCTTCTGGAGGAAGTCCTCCTGCTCTTGCATCATAGTCTCTCTCAAAAGAACATCCGGCTCAACAAAAAGACGGGCGATTTCGACGCGGAGATTGTGGGGGACGAGAACAGGCTCACACAGCTCCTCATCAATCTGATCAACAACAGTATCGAGGCCATGCTCGACGAGGGGATTCTCGAGGCGGTGATTCTCACCGAGAAGAAAGAGGGCCGTGTAAAGGTAATCATCAGCGACAACGGTTACGGAATCCCAGGCAACATCCACGACAGAATCTTCAAGCCTTTCTTCAGCACGAAAATCAACAAGAGGAACGCCGGACTCGGCTTGTCCATATGCCAGCAAATCGTCAAAGAACATGGGGGCGAGATATCCTTCAAGAGCATACCGGGTGAGAAGACAAGCTTCTGCGTCACGTTTCCGTTGGCGTGAGCTCCGTCCCGTCGCTACCTCCGGCGTTTCCGCAGCTGGTCGAGCATGATCGCCACCACGATGACCAGACCCTGGACCGCCTGCAGCCAGTAGGCAGACACTCCTGTCAGCACGAGTCCCGTGCGGAGCACCTGCATGATGGCCGCGCCAATGAGGACCCCCAGAATCGTGCCTTCACCGCCGGCCAGGCTCGTGCCGCCCACGACGGCCGCAGCGATGACGTCCAGCTCGTAGCCGCTCGCCGCGGTCGGGGCGGCCACTCCCAGGCGGGCGGTCATCAGGATGCCTCCGACCGCGGTCAGGAAGCCGCAAAGGGTGTAGACCATGAGCTTCACCCGATCAGTGCTGATTCCTGAGAGCCCAGAGGCGACCTCGTTGCCTCCCACAGCATAGATGCGATAGCCCCAGACGGTGCGCTTCAGGAACATGGCCATGACCACGCCGAAGACGATCACGAAGATGAGGGGGAGGGGAATTCCGGCCCCCAGGAGGGGAATGTCGAATTGTCCCAGGTTGCGAAAGCTCTGCGGCAGGTCCTGCACGGGCCATCCGCCTGTGATGCCGTAGCACAGACCCCGCGCCATGAGAAGCATGCCCAGGGTTGCGATGAAGGGAGGCAGCCGGGCTTTCGTGACCATCAACCCGTTGAGCAGCCCGACCACGATGCCGGCGGCAAGGCCACCCGCAACCGCCAGAGGAGCGTTGACGGAGGCCCGCAGCAGAATCCCGGCAACCAGACCGGAGAAGCCCATCACGGAGCCCACCGAGAGGTCAATCCCGCCGGTGATAATGACCATGCATTCGCCGAACGCGCTGATGGCGACCCAGGAGAAAGCGCGCAGGATATTGAATATGTTCGTGCTCGTGAGAAAGGTGTTCGTAAACACGCTGAGGAAGATCACCATGGCCGCAAGTATGAGAAAAACCCCGAACTCCTGTGCGCGCACAATGGTGCGAAGCGCGAGTCCCTGCCGAGTGCCCTGCGCGGCGGCCGGGCCATTTTCTTTTGCCATGTACCCTACCCCTTCCGTTGTCCGCTCGCGAATGCCATGACAAGCTCCTGCGTCGCTTGAGAACGGTCGAGAATGGCAGCTACCCGTCCCTCGTGCATCACGACAATCCGGTCGCTCATTGCCATGATCTCGGGCAGCTCTGATGAGATCATGATGATCCCAATGCCAGACCGCGCGAGTTGGCTCATGAGGGCGTGCACTTCCGCCTTCGCGCCCACGTCGATGCCTCGGGTCGGCTCGTCCAGGATCAAGACTTTCGGCTGGGAGGCCAGCCACTTTGCGAGCACCACCTTCTGCTGGTTGCCTCCGGAAAGAAGCATTGTCTTCTGCCGCAGATGCGGCGTCCTGATGGAGAGCTTGTCCACGAAGCTGCGAGCCGTCTGCGTCATTCGGGGTCTGTTCATCCAGCCGGCCTCGCTGTGCCGCGGCAGGGTGGCCAGCACGATGTTCTCCAGGACCGGCATTTTGAGCACCAGCCCCTGCAGGCCGCGGTCTTCCGGCACAAGCCCGATGCCCGCCCTCACGGCCTCGGTTGGGGAGGAGACCGTCAGAGGCTTTCCCTCAAGAAGGATCTCGCCGCTGTCCCGCGCGTCCGCTCCGAAGAGCAGCCGCGCGGTCTCCGTTCGCCCCGCGCCCACCAGCCCGGCGAAACCGAGGATTTCCCCGCGGCGGAGAGTGAAGCTGACGTCCTCCACCGCGCCGCGGCGCGTGAGGGCCCGTACTTCGAGGACGGGTTCCGTGATTTCAGCTTTCTCCTTGCGGAAGACTTCCTGCAGGCTTCGCCCGACCATCATCTGCACCACGCGCTCAGGGGTGGCCTCCGCTATGGGGAGTTCGCCTACGTACTGCCCGTCCCTCAGCACCACCACGCGGTCGGCGATGCGGAACATCTCCTCCAGCCGGTGCGTGATGAAAATGATGGCGATCCCCTGGGCCTTGAGGCCGCGCACCGTCTCGAAGAGCACCTCCGTTTCACTCTCACCCAGGGCAGCCGTCGGCTCGTCCATGATCAGGATCTTTGCCTTTACTGCGATGGCCTTCGCGATCTCAACCATCTGCTGCTGTGCGACGGAGAGATCCCTCACCCTGACCGCGGGAGGTATCTTCGCGTGGATCCGCTCGAGCACCTGGGCGGCCTGCCGTTCCATGCGCGCGCGATCGACAAACCCCAGCCACCCGGCGAGCCCACGCGTGCGTGGCTCGCGCGCGATGAAGATGTTGGCGGCTACCGTTTGGTTACGGGTAAGATTGAACTCCTGGTAGATGATGGCGATGCCGAGCCTCAGCGCATGGTGGGGGTTCTCTATCTCTACCTCTTTCCCGTCGAGGAGAATACGCCCTGCGTCCTTTCGGTGGGCGCCGCTCAGTATCTTCATCAAGGTAGACTTGCCCGCCCCGTTCTCTCCGACCAGGGCGAGAACCTCTCCGGCGCCGACTTTCAGATCCACGCTGTCCAGCGCGCGGACGCCGGGGAACAACTTGGAGATTCCCTCCATGAGCAGGAATGGCACGCCGTCACTGCTCATTGAGGAATGAAGGGGTTGGAAGAAAGAGTCGGCCGGGGACAAAATGCGCCCCGGCCGATAGAAGAGTCCCCGCGCACGCCCTAGAATGGCGACGGCAGGGGCTGGGTTAAGTCACTCGCGGCCCACATGGCGGCCATGGGGGCCACGTTCTTCGGTGTGACGAGATCCATCCCGGAGTTGGTGAACGTTTGGAAGGTTTTTCCGCTGACGATCTTGTCGTAGATCATCTGGACGGTGTCGTATCCCCAGCCCCAGTACTTCTGGCCGACCAGGCCGGCGAGGTATCCGTCCTTCATGTAGTCCAGCTCGACGGGCAGGGTATCGAACGAAATCGTCTTCACCGCACCGGATTTGGACGCGGCTTCCCATGTCTTCATGGAGCCCCGGTTCGCGAACAGAGGCCACAAGCCGACGAAAAACCAGCCCTTCAGGTCGGGGTTTGACTGCATGGTCTCCTCCACGACCTCCACCCCCGTGTTGATGTCGTCGTTGCAGGCGACAGTCTTGACAATCTGGATCCCCGGGTACGCCTTGATGCCGTCCTTGAAGCCGCGGATGCGCTCCTCGAGATTGAACGCGCCCGGCACGCCGGTCAGAAGAGCGACCTTGCCGCTTTTCCCCATGGACTTTACGAGCAGGTCGGCAGCAGCTTTCCCGCCTTCGTAGTTATCCACCCCGAGGTAGGTGAATCGGCCGCTCTTTGGTGAATCGGAGTCCCAGGTCATGACTTCGACACCGGCCTTGAGCGCCTTCTGGATTGGATCCACCATGCCCGTCGGCTCGTTGCACGATATGCCGATCGCATCGACTCCCATCGAGACCACGTCTTCGACCACGCGCGCCTCCTCCGCCACGTCGGACATCACCGAGGCCACGTACTGGATGTTCACCTTATACGGTCCCTTGGCGGTCAACTCCTGGGCTTTTTTCAGCGCGCCCAGACGGCCGACCTCGAACACAGGATTGTTCAGCGCCTTTGGGATCCAAGCGATGGTGATCGTGTTGTTCTTGATCTTGTGCTGCCCCTGGCCAAAGGAACTGAACGTGACCAGCACAAGAAAAGCAAGCAGACAGATTAAGAATCTTTTCATATGGCACCTCCATTCTTCGAGAAATGGCACTCCCTTTTGTACCTCGCATCCGTACGGGGCTCCCGCCTCGCTATCTCAGGACGCGAGCTTTGAAATGAGGATTTTCGCATATCACCCGGTATGATAACGCCGTACTGATAGTAGCAAGAAGTATGCCATCTTTTCGAGAATAGGGCGCGGGTGGGCTGCCCTGGGTGCGAATGTAGTTTGAGATTGAAAGAATGATCCAGGCAGAAAAGACAGGCTCATTTATTTCTTTATTTGCAGGATAATTGCATAAACGGAAACAGATCAGCTCTTCGATGAGGGAATGCAATCTGGCCGGAGGCAATATACCAGAGAAAGCAGCTTCGTCCTATGCAGGCCATGTGTGTCCCAACCTTGCCCCAAAAAGCGTCGCTTGCGTGGAAGAATGCCGCATGAAGAACAACCGGGTAGCTGGCGGCAAACAACCCCACATCCTTGACGCGATGGCCGGATGCGGTAACATCGTGGCGAGTATGTGAGATTTCCCGTGATTCATGCAGAAGGTGAACCATCTGGGTATTCTTGGCTTCGACCCTACCGCGCTCATTTGTTCCCGTCCCCACTGCTGCTCGCCATCCTGCGGGGAGAGTGGTATGAGACTGCACATGTCTA
>JBEKTX010000206.1:0-7918 GCA_049515615.1 Spirochaetia bacterium | reverse complement strand
TCGACGGTGGCGATCGTTCTCTTTCTTGGCGGTGTCCAACTGTTGTCGACTGGCGTCCTGGGCGAATACATCGGCAGCATATTCGATGAGAGCAAGCACCGGCCCGAGTACGTCGTGGAGGAACTCGTCAACATGGAAAATGGCGAGCAACCCCGGACCGAGCCCCGGCGGAATGCGTGACGACGAGGAGGATTCCAGTACTCTCAGCCCGACATGACGTTATCTCCCGAAAAGGTGCCTGAAAGCGGAGCTCGCCTGCGCAGCAATGACTCTTATCATCAAGTGGTCCAACTGTTCCGCAAGACGTGTGTGTTTCGCCGCTCTTTTCATTCGCTGTTCCATGATCTCCTGTCCAGGTTGAAGAACAGCGGGGAATTGCCTCTTGGTAGAGTTGACCGGCTTTGCTGTCTCAAGCTTTGCTTCGTTCTTTTTTCTGGATATCCCCTGTCTTCGAGGTGAGAAAAATCTATTAATCTGAGCCGCTGGCGGGCCGCATGCCAATCCAATGGAAAAGGCAGCCTCACGGTATGCCAGGGCATCGGCGAATTGCAGAGAACGCCGCCGCGCGCAAACCTGTCCGGGCGTGCTGTAGGCAATCGCCAGGCGGAAGCTGGTTCAAGTCAACCGATCCACAGATCTCCGAGACCTTGCAGCGCCTCCGGGCAACCGGGTTGAACGTTTGAGAGGCGGCCGGAGCGGGCAGCATAGTATTTCGAATCAAGAAAAAGTATCGCGGGTGTTTCCGGTGAGATCACGGACTACCACAAGGTCAGCAAAGGGCGCGTCGCCGGGACCTGTAGAATGCAATGCAGAACGGAGACTACTCGCAGATAAAGGCGCTCGAGGAAGGCCTAACGCGGCATGGCCTGCCTGGGTTGACATCATAGAGTAACATGATAAGCTGGGATAATGAGTGAACGCTCACTCTCTGCTCCTCTCTCTCAGCAAGGGCGCTCAGGCTATTCGATAAGCTCTTACCCCGATGCCATGCAGATCTATCGGGGGCTCGATGCGCTGATGGCACTTCCGCCGTTGAAGGTTAGGCGCGAAGCCATGGAATCGTACCTGCGCTACTTCAACGATGAATGCCCCAGATCCAGGCTCATGACTGAAGAGGCCAGGGCTTACATTCCCGGAGGCGTCCAGCATAATCTGGCATTCAACTATCCGTTCCCCTTGGTTTTCGATCGGGCCGAAGGGCCATACCTATACGACATAGACGGCCACAGGTACATCGATTTCCTCCAGGCGGGCGGGCCGAATATCCTCGGGAGCAACAACCCTGTCGTCCGATCCCAGGTCCTGGAAGTTCTGGACCGCGTCGGTCCCTCAACAGGCCTTTTCCACGAGTTCGAGTTGAAGCTCGCCAGAGAGATCAACAGGCACATCCCTTCTGTCGAAATGTTTCGGATGCTCGGCTCAGGGACGGAAGCTGTCATGGCGGCGATCAGGGTCGCTCGCCTGGCCACCGGCAGGAAAAAGATCGTAAAGATCGGGGGCGCGTATCACGGCTGGAGCGATCAGCTCGTCTACAGCCTCAAGATCCCGCATACCCGGAGGTTCGAAGCGCACGGTATCCCGCGCGCTGCAACCAGGCACACGCGGGAAGCGGCCCCGAATGACCTTGCCTCCCTGGAGCGCGCGCTGCGAGCCAACAGGTTTGCCGGCGGCACGGCGTGCGTTCTTGTGGAACCGGTGGGTCCGGAGAGCGGGACTCGTCCTGTCGACCACGAATACAACGCCGGCGTGCGTCGTCTGTGCGACAAATACGGCGCTCTTCTCGTGTTCGACGAGGTCGTGACCGCGTTTCGCGTGGGACTGGGCGGGGCACAGGGCTATTTCGGCATAAAGCCCGACCTCACCTGCTTCGGCAAGATCGTGGCCGGCGGCTATCCATCTGCCGGTGGGCTGGGAGGCCGCAGGGACCTCATGAAGCTTGTTGCAGCCGGCATCGAAAGCGGGAAGAAGCGCGCGTACGTCGGGGGCACGATGGCAGCCAATCCGCTGAGCGCTGCTGCAGGGTATTTCGCGTTGAAGGAAATCGAAACAACTCACGCGTGCGAGAAGGCCGGCAGTGCTGGGGACCGTCTCACCCAGGGCCTGCAGTCGCTGCTCCTGAAGTTCGGGTTGCCAGCCGTTGCGTACAACCAGGGATCGATCTGCCACCTCGAGGTGGTCGGCGGCATGTTTGTCCGGCTCCAACTGCTGAGGATCTTCTCAGTCCTCAAGGAGATCAAAGTGCGCAAAGCGCTCATGGAAGAGTACGGCGCCGCGTACATGGCGGAGGGGATCGTGACTCTCGCGGGGAGCAGAATGTACACGAGCGCCGCAGACACTGACGAGGTGATCGACGATGCCCTGGCCCGCTTTGGCCGCGTTCTCGGGAACATAGAGAAGGATGACTCGCATGGATGAGCAGGCGGCTCGAGAGGCAGTCCGCGCCGCTGGTGTGAAGCTCGTGGAGGAAGGGCTTGTTGCCGGCACGTGGGGGAACGTTTCCTTGCGGTTTTCCCCGACCAGGATGGCCATCACGCCCAGCGGTTTTGACTACCTTTCCATGCGCGCCGAAGACGTGGTGATCGTGGAGCTTGCCACGGGGGAGGCCAGGGGCGGCAAGCCATCCACGGAGAAGAATCTCCACCGGGAGATCTACCGAACGCGTCCCGAGGTGAACGCTGTGGTCCACACTCACTCGATGAGCGCATCGACGGTTGCCGCGGCCCGACGTGAGGTTCCCCCCATTCTCGATGACCTTGCGCAGATCGTGGGACCGACACTGCGAGTTGCCGACTACGCCATTCCGGGAACGGGCAGGATGGGGCGATCAGTGCTTCGCGCCCTACGGGGCCGCGGGGCGGCGCTCATGGCTAATCATGGAGCCATTGCTCTGGGAAGGACCATGGAAGAGGCGCTCCTGTGCGCGCGCATCGTGGAAAAAGGCTGCCGCGTATTCATCGAAGCCGAGTTTCTGGGGGGCGCGAAGGGGATCAACAGGTTCGAAGCTGCCATCATGCACCAGGTTTACTTGAAGAAGTATTCCCGGCAGGGCAGGAAGGACAGCACATGAGCGACGCTGTGCATGTCATCGCCTACGACATCGGGACCACGGGCGCAAAAGCGTGCCTTTACAGTGTCGGCAAAGAGGCAAGGCTCATTGCGGGGGCCTCCACGGAGTATCCGCTGGCACTTCTCCCTGACGGGGGGGTTGAGCAGGATCCCGCTGACTGGTGGAAAGCCGTGTGCACCAACACCCGGAAGCTCCTGGCGGATTCGGGGCTTCCACCGGCGGCGGTACAAGGGCTTGCCTTCTGCTGCCAGATGCAGGGACTCGTCCTGGTTGACGCCCAGGGGAAGCCGGTGCGACCCGCCATGAGCTACATGGATCAGCGAGCGGTGGCGCAGAAGCGGGCCGGCATCGAAAGGGGTTTTCGTATTGCCGGCATGAACGCCCGAAAGCTCATTCCCTCCCTTCTCATCACGGGCGGCGTCTCGGCGAGCGTCAAGGACCCTGTCTGGAAGTACCACTGGGTGCGCGAGCGCGAGCCTCAATGCTTCCGCAGGGTCTCCAAGTGGCTGGATGCCAAGGAGTACCTCGTGCACCGCTGCACCGGCCGGTTCGCCATGACCCCCGACTCAGCCAACGCGACATTCCTCTATGACACCCGGCCCGGCCGCGCGGGGTGGAGCCCGCTGGTCTGCCGGCTTTTCGACGTGGACCCCGCTCACCTTCCCGACGTCATTCGCCCTGCAGAAACCGCCGGGACACTCCTCGCAGAATCCGCGGACGAGATGGGACTTGCGCCGGGCACGCCCGTTTTCGGGGGTGGCGGGGACCTGTCACTCGTTGCTCTGGGCTCGGGCGCCGTTGGTGTCCACGACACGCACGTGTACATGGGGACCTCGGGCTGGGTTTCGACGGTCACGGACCGTCGGGTTGTGGACACGGACTGCTTCATCGCGTCGATCCTCGGGGCCCAGGAGGGACGGTACAACTACATCTCGGAGCAGGAGACTTCGGGGAAATGTCTGGAGTGGGCGCGCGATCACCTCGCACTCGACGAGATCGGCGTGTACCTCCAGCACAACACGGTCACCGATGATCCTGAGGGCCGGTACGCCACCCTGTTCGAGCTCCTCGATGAGACCATAGACGGTGTCCAGCCGGGAGCGCAGGGCGTGATCTTCACCCCATGGCTGCGCGGCAACCGCTCGCCGTTCGAGGACCCGGCGGCTCGCGGAATGTTCTTCAATTTGGGGCTGGAGACCGGCAAGCGTGCCATGATTCGCGCGGTGGCAGAAGGAATTGCTCTTCACGGCAAGTGGCAGCTTGCGGCGATACGCAGGAAAGTGCCTGCCCGGGGACCGGTGAGGTTCGTGGGCGGAGGCGCGCGCTCCAATGCCATGGCGCGGATCATGGCAGACGCGCTGGAGGAGGTTGTCGAGCCCGTGGTCTCGCCCCAGAACGCCGGGGCGTTGGGAGCGGCCTTCTTGTGCGCCTTGGGCCTCGGGGTTCTCGGCTCCCTGGAGCAAGCAAGGAACCTGGTGCCCCTGCGCGGAAGCTTCGAGCCAGACTCGCAACGATCGAAGATCTATAGCGAGAGGCTCGCTGTTTTCCGCAGGCTCCATGAGCGCAATCGCCAGAGCTTCCGCGAGCTCAACGGAGCAGGGCCCGCCGGATGAAATCCATCACGCCTTGAATCACAGTTTCCGCGTCATCGGCCGCGCGTTCACCCAGGAACAGCCCGAGCCGCTCCCGGTAGTACGCCGAGCCGAAAGAAAACTGGACAATCAGGAAGAGGTTGTCCAAGCAGAAAGCCGTTGCCCCCTCCGGGAGGCCTGGATTTATCTCTCTGCGTTTTTTTGCTTCTGCCACCATCTGGCCGTAACGCTCCGCCGCCACGCTCTCGATGCGCCCGGAGAGCTTCGCCGCAAGCGGGGCAAGCTCTTCAGTTGTGCAGGCGATGTAGAGGTTGAGGAGATCCGGGTCCTTCCGAGACCATTCCACCGCCGCCCTGAGCAGCGCTTCTACGCGCTCGAAAAAGCTTGGAATCCGGGAGAAGATCTCGTCGATCACCCCGGTGAGCGTGCCATGGGATTCTTCGATCAGAGTCAGGAAAAGGTTCTCCTTGGTCTTAAAGTACTGGTAGAGGGAGCCCACGGAGATACCTGCCTCTCTTGCCACAAGGTTCACGTTCGCTCCCGCGTAGCCGTGGCGCGCAAAGGCCCGCTTCGCGCAGTCCAACACGCGCCTTCGCTTGTCCTCTGAGATCCTTTCGAAGGTTGGCGTCCAGAGAGACCGTTTTTCCCCTCGCAAGTCCGTTGCACGCCCCGGAAATGAGCGGTGACTCATTTCAGAGACTATAACGCATCGATGAAGGATGAAGAAGAGGACACAGGGGATTGTTGTGTTCGTCTTTTCCGTGTCAGGTGAGAATACGCTCTTGAGGCAAAGCGAACCCGCCATGGAGGCGCACAGAGTTATCCACGGAGAACCCGGAATGCCTCCAGCACAGCAGGGTCTGGGCGAAGCTCTCCGAGACGAGATCCAGCTCCTGGGCGCCCGTCGCTACGCGCGGTTCCTCTTCGACGTGACGTCTATGTAGACAGCGGCAATGATAACGAGGCCGCGGATGATATACTGCCAGAACACGCCCATGCCCATGACGCTCATCCCATTGAGGAGGCTCGCGATGATGAGGGAGCCGACGATGGCTCCGAAGATGGTTCCTTCCCCGCCCATGAGGCTCGTTCCTCCGATAACGCAGGAAGCGATGGCATCCAGCTCGTAGTTGGTGCCTCCGCCAATGGTCCCCGCTGCAACGTACCCCGTCAGAACTATCCCCGAGACTCCGGTGAGCAGACCGATGAGGATGAACACGGTGAACACGACCCGGTTGATGTTGATGCCTGAGAGCCGGGTAGCTTCCTTGTTGCCGCCCAGCGCGTAGGCGTAGCGGCCGAACTTGGTATTGTTGGCTAGGTAGGTGAAGATGACCGCCACAAAGGCCATGAGGAGAACAGGGTTGGGGATGCCACGATAGCTGTTCATGATGTAGATGAAGAAGATCACGAGGCACGAAATGACGAGCGCCTTCAGAAGATCCTGGTAGAAGGGCACGAGCTTGAACCCGAACTCGTTGCGCTGCTGTCTGCCCCGGAAGATCAGAAACACGATGACCACCACGACAATCCCGCCGAGTATCCACCCCACCATCGCCGGCACGTATCCCTGGGCAATGAGCCGGAAATCGTCCTCGTAAATCGTCAGGGTCTTCCCTTGCGTGACGGCAAGAACGCCGCCGCGGAAGATCAACATCCCGCCCAGGGTCACGATGAAGGCGGGGACCTTGAGGAAGGAAATGATTGTGCCCTGCCAAAGCCCGACGAGAAGGCCCACGAGCAGGGCGGAAAGAATTGCAATGATCGTATTGAGCACGCTCAGCGGGCCCGCTGCCATGGCGGGGAAAAGGCTGTGGAGGATGGGCGGCATGATTTCCACCTGCAGATAGGCGGTTACCGCGCTCACCAGTCCCGTGGCCGAGCCCACAGACAGGTCGATGTTCCCCGTTGTGATGACCAGGACCATGCCGATTGCCAGGAAGGACACAATAGTCATCTGCCGGAAGAGGTTGGAAAGGTTTCGCGGCTCGAAGAATATCCAGTGGGTGAGACTGCCGAACAGGAGCCATATCAGCGCGAGCGCGATTATCATGGTATACGTGCGGATGTTCGCGCGGATGCTGCGCGATACCGCCGCCACCGAAATCGTCTGTGTTGCCAGCATTATCTCACCTCACTTGTCGCGCCTGCCAGAATGCCCGTTGCCATGGCCATCAGCTTCTCCTGCGTCGCATCGATGCGCTCGACGATGCCGGCACTCTCTCCTTCGTGCATGACGAGAATGCGGTCGCTCATTCCCAGGATCTCGGGCAGCTCGGAGGAAACGAGGATGATGGCGACCCCTTCCTCCGCAAGCTTGTTCATGAGCTTATAGATCTCATATTTCGCGCCGACGTCGATTCCCCGCGTCGGTTCGTCCAGGATGAGGACCTTCGGCTCGGACATCAGCCATTTGGCGATGACAACTTTCTGCTGGTTGCCGCCGCTCAGCGAATTGACGAGCGCCTGCAGTGTAGGTGTTTTTATGGCGAGGTATGTCGCCATGGATTCGCACGCCTTGAGCTCCGCGTTCCTGTTGATGGACAGAAAGCCGGAGAAACGCTCCAGGTTCGGCAGCGACATGTTCTTGAGGATGGATTGGTCAACGACGAGCCCCATCCGCTTGCGATCCTCCGGAACAAGGCTGATCCCGCTGTTCATGGCAGTGCGCGCCGAATCGATCACCACGGGAACGCCCTCGAACAAGACCTCCCCGCTGCGGTTTTGACCGTATTCACCGAAGATGGTGGTGACAAGCTCGCTGCGGCCCGAACCCATGAGGCCAGCGATGCCAAGGATCTCACCCCTGCGGACCGAGAAGGAAACGCCTTTTACGGCCCTTTTCCCCGCCTGATACGGGCTGTCGACGGACAGGTTGCGGACCTCGAGGATGACCTCCCCCGCAACCCTGTTGCCGGCGGGGAATCGCTCCTGCATCTCGCGCCCGACCATCATCGAGATGACCCGTTCGTAGGTCGCGTCCTTCGTGGCGAGAGTCCCGACGACTCCGCCGTCGCGAAGAACAGTGATGTTGTCGGTGATGCGGAAAAACTCCTCGACCTTGTGCGAGATGTAGATGCAGGTGACGCCTCGCTCCTTGAGGTGGGTCAGGATGCCCATGAGGATCT
Source organism: Spirochaetia bacterium (assembly GCA_049515615.1). Classification (GTDB taxonomy): domain Bacteria; phylum Spirochaetota; class Spirochaetia; order SZUA-6; family Fen-1364; genus Fen-1364. The sequence goes on along the minus strand of JBEKTX010000206.1, from coordinate 131 downwards.
CAACCTCGGCTTCCGTGAGCGCCGAGGTAGGCTCGTCGAGGATCAGTATCCGTGCACTCTCGGAGAGAGCCTTGGCGATTTCCACGATCTGCTGCTGGCCAACCCCGAGGTTGGTCACGACGGATGTCGGA
>JBEKTX010000205.1:0-7997 GCA_049515615.1 Spirochaetia bacterium | reverse complement strand
CTCATGCAGGGCTGCAAGTTCACCTGGAAATCAGCCTTCTCTCAGCTGGGGTGGCTCGAAGAGGATACCTTCGAGTATCTGCTAACCGCCGGCGGCTAACTGGCGGGGATCCTTTCGGATGTCGCTGTGACAACCCTCGCCTCTCTTGAGGCCCAAGCCGGGCACGCGCTACCTGTGTCCTCAGCTCCCGGCAGGTATCCTCTGTGCTCTCTGCACTCTCGTGGCCTCTCTTTCTCTCCAGCCGCTGCGCGCCAATGGGGAATCTCTGATCTTTACGGGTGCGATTTTAAGAACGGGTTTTTCTATCATCGAATTTTTGCAGAAAAAAGGCCTGTCTCCACCTTGGTGATCCTTATTAGGGAGGGGAGATAGGCCATGGATATCACTGATGTTCTACCGCGCAGCCAAACATCGTCGTGGCAGAACAACGGTGCCTCCAAAGCGATTGCGAAACCGCAGGTTGCGCTTTGTCTGAATACACTGCCATGCGCTCCCCTACGCGCAGGCTGTTCTCTATAGTCGGCTCCTGCAAACCTTGCAGAATCTCCTGCTCCAAGACGCACGCCCAAGTTCGTAGAGGAACTATAAGATCCGCTCTTCTACCTGCTCAAAGGCGCACCTGCCCAAGTTCAGGCCCTCTGTAAGTTCCTTGACCACAAGTACCGTGACGGCCAAGGCGGATGGAGTCCCCTGGAAGAGAAACTGGGGTTGGATCGTTGTCTGGGTTACTCCCCGCTGATGAGCTATCTGCTGAGCAGCTTTGGCGGCAGTGAAGCCTTTGCACGAGCAGCACAACCTTGGGCTTCTCCGTGAGTGCCACGGCGGTGCAACGCAACACCGAGGCGATCGGCGAGCGCATCCCGGACAATCCCTATGCGATGATCTCCGCCCAGCGGGGCAGCGACCGTATGAGCTCATGGTGGTGCAAATCGACGGTACCATCAGCCCTCAAATCCTGGAAAAGAAGGGGATAAACGGGCGAGAAAGCCTGAAGCAGCCCAACGGATTGGAAAGAATGCAATGTAGTGGTCATCCAGGAGATGGCACACATGCTGCTCCAGGGGCAGGCCTTGCAGGTCGTCCAAGAGATGCGACGCAGGGCGGACACTGTTGCCGACAGAGACTCGGCTATCCGGGAGATCATCTATTTCAAGAACAACATGTCCCGCATGGACTATGACCGCTACAAGGCGCAGGGCTTCCCGATCGGTAGCGGGCTGGTGGAGGGGAGCTGTAAGTTCGTGGTGGCAAAGCGTTTCAAAGGCAGCGGCATGAGGTGGAATTGCCAGGGCAATACCCGCGTGCGCAGGGTGAGGGTGGAGAAGCTCAATGGGAATCTCCAACTCTACTTCCGACCCCAGCCCAAGAAGTGGCTGCCGTAGTCGTTGGCAGCTTAATTGTCAACTGGGGGTGCCTATTCTTGAATTCTCACCCTATCTTTCCTTCAAGCCGGATGAGAAACAGGATTTTTGGGGATCAAAATGGAGTAGCAGATCTACCTCAGCCATCTCAAGCGGAATGTAAATTGCTTCCTATTCCGTCGGAGTTCTGCAACCACGACGATGTTGCCATTACTCCGCGCAACCAACGGTTTACTTGCGCGGAAGATCAACTCTCCAAGAGTACAAAAAAACGGTGGTGACCGCATGACAATCCAGTAGTCGGGACGTAGAATACAGAGGGAGCGAACTACAAACCATGTGGAGCTGGTTCGAAAGCTGTGAATCAGGGAGTGAACGATGAAAGTTGCTTTCCTCGCGAACTCGTTTCATCTCAAAATGACGAAATCCTCAGATTTCTTTATCGATCTTCTCAGAAGAGCTTTTGATGATGTTCATGTTATCCCCTTCAAGGAAGCGTGGACAGTCTTGCCTAGATCCAAATGGGACCTGCTCGTCGTTTGGATGGCCCTTGTGGAGCCCAAGGAGCTGGAGGCTTTCGGCGTGCCCCGGGTCGTTCTTGTGCCGATGTCCGACTATAGTCCTCACGAGCGAGGTTATTGGACCAGGTACAGGCAGTTCAAGATATTTTGCCTTTCCACGACATTCTTGAGCGAGCTTCAGAGTTGGGGTCTCAACGCATTTGGCATGCATTATTACCCTGCCCCAAGCCCGGGCATCGAGGGACCTGACCACACCGGCTTGCGAGGCTTTTTCTGGCCACGAACCAAGGAGTTGGGATGGTCAACGATCAAAAAGGTGATCGGCAACGCCAGATTCGAAAGCTTCCACCTTCACTGGACTCGGGATTTGAATCCGGATCTGACTGACCTGCCAAGCGCGGAAGATGAGGCGAGATTCCCGATTCAGAAATCATCTTGGTTCAATTCTCCATCCGAGTATGCGAACTACGTCAGACAGACAAATGTATATTTTGCCCCGAGGACGACCGAAGGCATCGGTATGTCATACCTCGAAGCCCTGAGCTGGGGCTTGTGCGTTGTTGCCCCGGATGCCCCAACCATGAACGAGTACATCGTGAATGGCGTCAACGGAATCTTGTATGACCCGAACAAACCCGTGCCCCTAGACTTCTCGAATCATCAGGCCCTTGGACGTGCGGCACGCGAGGCTTGCGCCGGCGGAAGGCGTGCGTGGGAGGCGGCGTTTGGAGACATAAAGAGATTCCTTGAAACTCCCCTCAGCAGCTTCGCCATGCCGTCGCACCCGCTTATCAGTATGAAAAAGCGTGGGTACGCGGCTCTCAGGAGCGTCTACAGAATAGGCAAACGTCTCATCAAAGGAATGCGTGGAAATGCATGACAGAATGGAGAACTGATGAGGCCTGCAGATGGTGAAACCACTTCGCATCTTGAATGATAATCTCCTGCTGTTTGGCATCGACCTGAAGAAGCTCGCCCAATCCATGAAGGCCGTTCCGTTTTACTTCCGAAGTCTTGGGGAGCTCAATAGACAATCCAAGGGAAGCGAAAACTTGTTTCCCTTTCGGAGAAAGATCCCTTGCCTCCATGATCGCTTTGTCGAAAGCGGAACAGCAGGAGGTCACTATTTTCATCAGGACCTTCTTGTCGCGAGAATGATCTACCTCAACAATCCAAGAAAGCACGTTGACATTGGCTCGAGAATGGACGGATTCATAGCTCATCTTGCATCATTTCGCACGGTAGAAGTCATGGATATACGTCCGCTAAAAAGCAGCACGGTCAATATCAGGTTCATTCAAAGTGATCTCATGAGAGATGTCCAAGAACCTTTCATCGACTACTGTGATTCCATATCAAGTCTGCATGCCATCGAGCATTTTGGCCTGGGAAGATATGGAGACAAGATCGATCCCTATGGTTACCTGTTGGGATTGAACAACATCTACAGGATCTTGAAAAAGAGTGGGAAGTTCTACTTTTCTGTCCCGATTGGCCCCCAGAGGATAGAATTCAATGCTCACCGAGTCTTTGGCTTGCGATATCTCCTGGAATTGCTGAGTGAAAAATACGAAATAAAAAGTTTCTCGTTTGTGGACGACCGAGGTGACCTTCATGAGAACGCGTCGTTAAAGGAAAATATGGAGAACAACTGCGGATGCTTTTTCGGCTGCGGAATATTTGAGCTGACAAAACGGTAGCCGCTGATAACGGATCGCTCTTTGGTGCATAAGAGATCGCACTTGCCTATCCGCGCCCCTAACTAATCCAGGAGCGGCAGGTTTCTCATCGAGGAATGGTGGGGAGATTTGCTGTAGTCCATGCCGAAGAGCTTCCATATCCCCTGCCCGGAGAAATCGATCCCGCATTGCGTGGGCCGTTTGCCTGTCTTCTGCATCCACCTCCAGACAGCTTGGGTAAATGCGAGGGGGCCGGTGAAATGGTTCCCGGCGACGTCGACCCTGTCGAATGTCTTGCCCCGGAAGAATTGAGAGTGCCGAACAATCAGATTGATGAGCTCCTCCAAAATGGGGCTTCCTTTTTCAAAGCAGAGAAACCAGTTGATTATGACGTTGTCGGGATGATCGAGATTGCTTCTGATCGAATCCGGCGGAGAAGGAAGATAGAGGTCGGGATCGGCGAAGCGGCCGGGATCCAGGAAGTTCTTCCAAGAGTTCCGCTCAAAGGAGAGAAGCTCGGAATAGTCATCATGAATCAGCTCGCGGAGAGGGATCGCCAGGGCGCTTTTGATGTCGCAGTATATGCCTCCCTCCCGAAAGAGAAGGCAGTATCTCCAGATATCGGCTTTCTCGGCGGGCATGCGGACGTCTTTGAACACCTTCAGGATGGGATGCCCTGCATAATTGGATTCCATGTAGCTGGCCATGCGTTGATCATCGAAGAAGGAGAATGAGAAGTCGGGGTTCAATTTCCTGAATCGCTTCAGTCCGCGGGCGTGCAGGAACGGAAGCACCGGGCTTATCCATGTCTGATAGACGCGATTTGGAATCTTTCCCGTCGACCTCGGGACCTCGGTATAGAGCGAGCTGACGTCGACAGGATGAATCTTCCTGAAGATGGATTTCAGAATCTTCCTGAACATGCTTCAACTCCCGTATGGTTCGGAACGCTACTTTGAAGCTGGCAGTTTTGCAAGGATCGGGCTCCCCCATGGTGCACCGCCAAGTCGACACCGGTCTCGGGATCTATTGCTCTGCCTGACCGCTGCGCAACAGCTCCCAGAAGGTTCTGGGAGATAGAATCAAGAGAGGTGTCTTGCTCGCCACGGAAAGGAGATCATCATCTCCGGTCACCAGCACCTCGGCGCGACCGGCAATCGCCGAGGCCGACACCCAACGGTCGGCCGGATCACGAACAGGAACTTTGCTGGGTTTCGCCAGCTTCGCTGCGAGCTCGACGGCGCCGAACACCGCTTTTGCGGCCGCTCCCTGTTCTTCGGGCAGCTTGAGTTTGCGAGTGAGGGCTCGTTCGAACTCCGCCATGATCACGTCATTCAAAATCAACTCATGCTCGGCCAGGACAGTGCGAAGGACATCCGCACACAACCCACGGGTGGCAAAAGCCGCCACAAGTACGTTTGTGTCCAGGCAGACCCTCAAGAAATCACTCGGAACACGTCGTCGTCTGTGAGGTAGCCACGGGCTTCGGCAAAAGGCATGATTTGGCGGCGAGCTTCTTCAAACTGGAGCACTGATAGCTGCCGTCGGAGTGCCTCGCGCGCGACGTCGCTTCGGGATCGGCCAGTGCGCTTGGCAAGACGATCAAGCTGAAGCTCCATATCCGGGTCAAGGCGTATGGTTATGGCAGCAGTTTTCACGTATGACATTGTATTACAGTCAGTAGTGAGTTCGCAAGGAGCTCCTTATGGCCTACCACGCCCTGGACGAGACGACCCTCATCGACCACCTGCGGAGCCGCCCCGCAGTGGTCCAGAGGTTCACCCGCGGTGCCCAGTTGTCTGTGAAAGAGGCCGGCGACGGGAACCTGAACCTCGTGTTCATCGTCTCAAACCGGGATGAGCCGGGGCAGGCCGTCATCGCCAAGCAGGCGCTGCACTATCTGCGGGCGGCGGGAGAATCCTGGCCGCTCACCAGGGAGCGGATGCGATTCGAGTCCCAGGCCATGCAGGCGTGCAATCGGCTCTGCCCCGGCCTGGTGCCCGAGATCTATTACTATACCTTCCTCGCGCGCTCCCTGTTCTTCACCTCGGACTTCTTCCTGCCCGCTGTCCAGAAGAAGGAGATGCAGGCACGGTTCATCAATCCTTACATGAACAAGCTCCAGGCGGATTTCGTCTACACCAACACCTACATCAGCTCTCCTCCCATGCAGAAGAGGAGATCGCGGATGATCGCCTTGACTCCAGGAAGTCATTTCTGTATAGTGTGTATATACACTTAATACGGAGCAGGTATGGAAACGCAGCTCATCGTCAGGATAGACAAGGGCACGAAGCAGAAATTCTCACAGATCGCCCGGACGGAGGGGAAGACCGCGAGCACCAAAGTCAGGGAGCTCGTTGCGTTGTACATCGAGGAAAACGACTTCTCTCGCGTGGTTGGTGATATCTGGGATCGGACCGCCGGGAAGCTCAAGAAGAAGGGCTATAAGGAGAAGGACGTGAAGGATGCGATCAAGAGCGTCAGAGCTTCCAGGTGAGGGTTGTCGTAGATACAAATGTCTTCATATCCTCGCTCCTGACCAGGGGGGGCAACCCCAGGAAGGTCATCGATCTTTGGAGGCTTGAAAAGATTACCCTTTGCCTGTCCAGAGAGATCCTGGGGGAATACTTCGCGGTTCTTGGCCGTCTCGGGATGACGCAGGAGCCCGAAGGCGGAGAGCTGATAGCGCTCTTCCAGAAGCGTTATAATCAGATCTTTCTCGCCTCGGTCCCTGCCATTTCTGTGATCTCTGAGGATCCAGCTGACAACAAGTTCATCGAATGCGCGGTTGCGGCAGATGCAAAATACGTCATTTCGGGCGATCAGCATTTGTTGAATCTCGGAATGTTCAGGGGCATCCGGATGGTATCGCCGAAAGACTTTCTGAAGGTGAAGGCATGAGAATCGCGCTGGCCTCCGACTACCTGAAACGTGCCGGTCACAGGCTCAAAGGCCTGCTGGTACTCAGTTTCTGAGAGCTGCGGCGCCCCGCGTCGATTTCCGGACGGCTGCGGCCGTGATATAACAGCCGCATGAAACGAAACGTGCTCGTGGCCCAGTCCGGCGGGCCGTCGCCCGTCATCAATTCCTCCCTGCAGGGAGTCATCGAAGGATGCCTCGCGGCCCCTGAGCGCATCGGCACAATCCATGCCGCGTGGCATGGAATAGAGGGCGTGCTCCTCGAGCAGCTCGTGGACATGGGCCGGCAGTCCCGGGATGAGATCGCCCTGCTGGGCATCACCCCTGCTGCGGGCGCCGTAGGCACCTGCCGGTACAAGCTCACCGACGGCCAGGCGGAGGACTTCGAGCGCATCGTGGATGTCCTGATGGCCCACGACATCGGGTATTTCTTCTACATCGGCGGCAATGATTCCATGGACACCGCGGCGAAGGTGTCCAGGCTGGCGTATGACAAAGGGGTGGAGCTCGTCGTTACGGGTATCCCGAAAACCATTGACAATGACCTTGGGGATGCAGAGTTCAAGCTCATCGACCATACCCCGGGATACGGGAGCGCGGCCCGCTACTGGGCTTCTCTCATCCAGAACGTGAACGAGGAGAACCGGGGCATGTGCGTGTCCGAGCCCGTGGCGGTCCTCCAGGCAATGGGCCGCAAATCGGGGTTCATCACCGCGGCATCGCGGCTGGGGGATCCCCGGCGCGAGATGCCGCTCCAACTTTACATGGCCGAGACTCACCACACGCTGCCGAGCCTGCGCGAGAACGTGAACCGCCAGCTTCGAGAGAGCGGCCGGTGCATTGTCGTTGTCAACGAGGGATTCGACGTCGGCGGGGTGGGTGAGCGGCACGATGGGTTCGGACACGTCGAGTATGGCGCCAGCCGGTCGAATGCCGCGCAGGAAGTCGTGAATTATCTCAACGCGAACGGTCTTGCCGTGCGCGGGCAGGCAACGGGGCAGGTGCCCGGCGTCATCCAGCGATCCGTATCCGTGCACGCCTCCACGGTTGACATTGCCGAGGCCCGGGAGGTTGCGCGTCACGCGGTCACCGTAGCGCTGCGCGACGGCACGGGATGGATGTCGACGATTCTCAGGAAGCCAGGGTCTTCCTACGAGGCGCGCTATGACAGGGTGCCGCTTGAAAGCGTTGCCAATTCTTCGCGTTTCATGCCCGCGGCATGGATCACCAGAGACGGCCTTGATGTGAGCGATGATTTCATCCGCTACGCTTCCCCACTGATCGGGGACGGAGATCCGCAGATCCCCCGGGAGCGCGGCCTGCAGAGGTTTGCCCGGTTGGAAATCCGGTTCGTTCCTCGAAAGTGCGCTGACTACACGCCGGTGCGGTTCAGGTCTAGGAGCCTGTCGGACTGAGTCGGCGGCCGAGGTGCCCACCGAGCGCCCAAGGCGTGGCATTTTCCGTCCGGTCGGGTTCGTTGTCCTTCAGGAGGTGGCCGGCGTTCCACGAAGACC
>JBEKTX010000204.1:0-8013 GCA_049515615.1 Spirochaetia bacterium | reverse complement strand
AGGATCGAGCCGCCGTTCTTCATCAGCGGCAGCGCCGCCTTCGTCACACCGATCAGCGAATAGGCGCTGACGTCCAGCGCGACGCGGAACCCGTCGCGGCTGGTCTGGTGGAAGGGCTGGCGAAGCTCGTCGCGGCCCGCATAAGCAAGGGAGTGAACGAGAAAGTCCAGAGTCCCCCACTTCTGCTCTATTTCCTGGAACGCCCCTTCGACCTCGGCATCCTTGGAGACGTCGCAGCGGAGGATGAGATCAGCCCCCAGGCTTTCCGCGAGCGGCCGGACCCTCTTTTCGAAAACTTCGTTCAGATACGTGAAAGCCAGCGTGGCGCCCTCCTCGTGCAGCTTCCGCGCAATGCCCCACGCGATGCTCTTGTCATTGGCCACTCCGAGAATGATTCCTCTTTTTCCTGTCATCAGACCCATGTGGATGCTCCTCGGTGAAGCATACACTGTCGACGAACGTGAGTGAAGCGGCCGGCTCTGGATGCGGGCGCGCTTTTCATGCCACCATGCTGCCTCATGGACCGAGGCGCAGCGGCTGAAGTGATGCGGGGAGTGCGTGCGGGTGTTCCTGTTGCCGTCGGGTACGTGCCCATGGCGATGGCATTCGGCGTACTGGCCATGCAGACCGGCCTGAGCTTCTTCCAGGCAGGCGCGATGTCCTTCTTCGTCTATGCGGGAGCCAGCCAGTTCGCGTCCCTCGGGCTGCTTGCCGGCGGGGCATCCGCGCTGGCGATCGTGCTCGCCACCCTGGTGTTGAACTTCCGCCATTTCCTCATGAGCATTGCCCTCTCGCGGCGCCTCCCGCTGAGACAGGGAAGCGATCATCGCTCCCGCGCCCTGCCCTGCGTGCTGGGTTTCGGGATCACCGACGAGACCTTCGTCGTCGCCTCGCTGGAGGATCGTCTCTCGATCCGCTTTTTTCTCGGCCTGATCCTCACCGTGTACCTGGCCTGGCTCTGCGGCACACTGATCGGCGCCGGCTTCTCATCGCTCATCCCCGCTGTCATCGCTCGCGGAATGGGGGTGGCGCTGTACGCGATGTTCATCGCGATCCTCGTTCCCGGAGTGAAAAAGTCATGGACGAACGGCCTCGTTGCGGTTTCGGGAGGGCTCCTTGCATGGGGCGCTTCGGCCGTGCTGCCGGAGATTCCCGCGGGGTGGAGGATCGTGATCGCCATCCTCGCCGCTTCAGCGGTTGGCGCCCTGTTCGGCGGCGGGGATGAAACCGCGGCGGAACGGGAGGAAACCGCATGATCTGGCTGATGATCGCCGGCATGTGCCTTGTCACTTTCACCCCCCGAGTGATCCCCCTTCTCCTCGGCAGGAACCTCGTGCTTCCCCGGTGGATCAGGCGATGGCTGTCATTCTTCCCCTATGCGGCGTTGGGCGGTCTCATCTTCCCCGGGATTCTCACGGTGGTGCAAGGCCGGCCGTGGATCGGGCTGGCCGCCGGCGGCTGCGCCGCCCTGCTCGCCTTGAAGGCGCGAAACGCGATCTTTCCCGTCCTCGTTGCAATCGCGGTGGCTGTCGCGCTGCAGGTGGCGACCGGCACGTAGGGCCGGCAGGAACCCCACGGGTGAAACCCCACGGGTCCTTGAAGCAAGCCGGGTCCTCATTCTACACTCACGGCCATGACCCGCCTGCTGAGCGCGAGCAAGATCTTTGTGCTGGACACGAACGTCATCCTCCATGACCACGATTGCCTCAACTCCTTCGAGGAGCACACCGTCGTCATCCCGATCACGGTGCTGGAGGAGATAGACAAGTTCAAGAAGGGCAACGAGATCATCAATTTCAACGCCCGGGAGTTCTCCCGCAAGCTGGACGGCATGGGGGGAGACAAGCTCCTGAACGAGGGGATACGCCTTGCCAGCGGGGGCACGGTGATCGTGGACACCAACGTCCGGCGCGACGAGGTGCTCGGGGAGATCTTCCGCGAGGACAAGCCGGATCACAGGATCATCGCCCTTGCGTTCAACCTCGCGAAAGAATATGGCAAGGACCGGGTCTTCCTGGTCTCCAAGGACATCAACATCCGCATGAAGGCGAAGAGCCTCGGCATCAAGGCGGAAGACTACGAGACGGGCAAGATCGGCAACATCGATGAGCTGTACAAGGGCAAATGCACCCTGGAGGACGTGGACGGCACGCTCATCGACGAGCTGTTCCAGGAGGGCATGGTCGCGCGGGACAGGTTCGGCCTCGAGCGCGATCCCTACCCCAACGAGTACTACATCATCAGGAACCAGAGCAAGAGCACCCTCGCAACGTACGTGGCGGATGAGAAGTCGTTCAAGCACATCCAGAAGAGACGGGCCTACGGCATCGACCCCCGAAATGCGGAGCAGACCTTTTCACTGGATGCCCTCTTCAACGAGAACATTCCGCTGGTGACCATGGCCGGCAAGGCCGGCACGGGCAAGACCCTCATGGCCCTGGCCGCCGCCCTGGAGAAACGCTCGAGCTACAAGCAGATCTACCTGGCCCGGCCCATCGTGCCGCTGTCCAACAGGGACATCGGGTTCCTGCCCGGCGACATCAAGAGCAAGCTCGATCCGTACATGCAGCCGCTGTTCGACAACCTGAGCCTGATCCAGAACCAGTTCGAGGAGAGCTCGCCGGAGAGCAAGCGGATCCACGACATGGTGGAGAACGGGAAGCTGGTGATCACCCCGCTCGCCTACATCCGCGGCCGACATCTCTCGAAGATCTACTTCATCATCGACGAGGCGCAGAACCTCACGCCCCACGAGGTAAAGACCATCATCACGCGTGCCGGAGAAGGAACGAAGGTGGTCTTCACGGGAGACCCCTACCAGATCGACACCCCCTACCTGGATTCGCGCTCGAACGGCCTCACCTGCCTCATCGACAGGATGAAAGGGGAATCGCTGTACGCGCACGTCACCCTGGAAAAGGGGGAAAGGTCGAGGCTGGCGGAGCTGGCATCGAATATTCTGTAGCCAGGGATGGCGAAGTCGGCCGAGGCCATGGAATGCCGCCAGGAGCGGCCGCGATGGCCGAAAGGCCGACTGGACGGCGCTCAGAACTGCATCCCGAACTCCAGGACGAAGACCCGCAGTCGGTCGCCGGCTGCGTTTTCCTTGTCCAGCCGGTACTCCACGAACGCTAACAGGGTCCCCACGCTCGGCACCTCGACGTACACACCCGCGCCTGTGGCAGCCACGAATCCCGACAAAGGGGAGCTGATCCCCGGTTCACCGACCTGGCCGTAGAAGCCGCAATCGAAGTACGCGAGCACTCCCGGAACAATGTCCGGCACGAAGCCCGCCACGAAGTCCGGCATGGGTATCGCGAGGAGATTGGCTCGGACCTCGAGGTTGTTCACCGCCTTCAGGTTCGTGTCATAGGCGCCTTTGTCCACGCCTCTCACTTGATCGCCCAGCCCTGTGTTCTGAGTGCGCCCCCCGAAGGTCTGGCGGATGTAAAGGGGAACCGGCGTGCCGTTCAGGCCCACGGCGTAATCCACTGAGAAGTACTCTCCGAGGTACACACTGAAAAGGTTCAAGCGATTCTCGGGAGCCGCGTCGTACAAGCGGAGAAACCAGGTGAAGTTGCCATTGAACCGGACGAAGTCCGAATCTCCCTGGATGGTGTTGAAGAACCAGGGCGGCCCCCACTCGGCGGTCATTTCCGCCGAGGTGCCGTTCCTTGTGCGGTGCAGGTCCGTCAGCATGTCATCGTAGCCAAGGCCGAACTGGAGGGTATTGAGGATCGAGGTGTCCCGGTCCGGAAGGACGGTGAGCGACGGCGTGGTGACCAGGGCGCCGGATGCGGGCAGGTTCAGGTCGTACCGGCCGCGATAGAAGAAGAACGCTTCCAGGAGATTCGTCGCTGTGCGCGGGTTCCAGACAAACCCCTGTTCGATTCCCAGGCGCCACGCCGCCTCGATGCGGTTGAACGCGGGATCCGCATTCGCCAGCGTCCCGCCGCCGGAGCCGATCTGCCCCGGAGAAAGGAGGTTGCCCACGGCGTCCCTGTAGTAATGCTCCCCTTCGTAGCCACCGCCGGCGTAAACCCAGAACGTGGTCTGGTCCCCGGGAATAAGCGACAGCCCCCGGTACCCGACCCCGAGGTCGGCGCCAAGCAGGCGGAGGATGGGATCGAAGGTCCATGGGCTCGGGTCGGGCTTCCCGTCCGCCCGCACGGGCAACAGGATGCCAAGCCACAGAGACGTGACGAGAGCCATGTGCACAAGAGCGTTCGGTCTCACCTGCCTCGTGCTCCTTCTTCGCGCACCTTACATGATTTCGAATGCGTGTGCTATACTTTTTCCATGAAGTCGGGACGCGCGTGCGTCATCCTTGCCGTCATTCTCGCACTTCCCGGCGCGGCGCTCTCCGCACTGTCGATCGACGAGCTGGACGCCAACGTGAGCCTGATCTTCATCGGCAGCAATCCCCCGAGCGGCTGGACAGACCCGAACCTCGGCATCCCGCCGCTTCTCGGCGTGTCGGTCCCCTTCCGGCTGTCCGCGCCGTTCTTCCTGGAGACGGGAGTCGAGTTCTTTGGATGGTACTACGAATGGACGAGCAGCGGCACCGCCGTGATCACCCCGTTCGAGAACGGGTTGGGATTCTTCACGATCGGCACCCTCATCAGCCTTCAGGGCGGGGTGAGCTTCCCCGTCTCCCCCGTCCTGTCACTCGGTGGAGCCCTGGGGCTGGACTTCCTTCTCCGCTTTCCGTTCGAGCTGCAGAACACCTCGGACACCGTGAAGTCCGACGAGAACTCGGCGCTGTCATGGTTCTATGCAAACGGGAGGTTTTTCTACCCCGAAACGCGATTCTTCCTGCGGTGGCACGTCTCGGAGCCTGTGGACCTTCTCGTGAACCTCAGGGCCTTCTATCCCGTCTTCCACCTCTGGGACGGAGCAGGCCAGCCCTTCTGGGACCAGCTCATGGTTTCATTCGGCGTGGGGTTCGGGATACGGCTTCGCCCCTCCCCTAAATAAAGTTCTCCGCTTCCACCTCGGTCCACACGTTTTCTTCACGGGCGATGAGCAGGGAGACGAACGCGGAAGAGAGGACGTCGATGAACGCCCCGAAGCTCACCAGCAGAGGAGCGATGGTCCGAAGGATCAGGTAGCCTTCCTGCAGGCCTTTCGCATAGAGGCTGCAGAGCATGAAGATGGCATAGAAAGCGCCGTTGCCCGGCATCGCCCCGAGGATGAAAGAGACAACGAAAGAGAAGAACATGACCCAGAGGGTCTGCAGGAAGGTGATCTCCAGGCTGGAGTACGAGCGAAGGATCAGGATGAAGGACACGGTGGCCACCATGGCCGTGCCGGCCCGACCGAGGATGGCGAACAGGGGGTAGACCGCAGAGCCGACCATTCGCGGGACGCCGAGGCTTTCCTTGCCGTGCTTCGTGACGATGCCCAGGGAGATGTAATTGTCCCCCGTGAAGAGCCCCGCGATGGCGGGCCCGATCGACGCATAGAGCCACCGGTACGGATTTTCCCTGGCGCCCATCAGGTACAACGCGCCGGGAAAAACGCCGAAGGCCACGACGACAACGTCCACAGCCGCGATGATGATGATCTGCTTGTACATGGCCAGCTCGGCGTGGGAGAGATGCGAGATCCTGGCCGCTGCAATGGCGATGAGCGCAATGGCGAACAGCTCAACGATGAGCGAATTGAGATGGTAGAAGATTCGGGAGAGCGAGTCGAAAATCTGCACGACCGGGCGCGTAAGCTGCCTGTCGAAGTCCATGTTCAGTCCGAGCAGGAATGCCAGCACGACGACGGGAAGCAGAAAATCGCCGCTCCCGAAGAAAACGGAAAAGAGGTTCCGGGGGAAAATGACCTTCAGCCCTTCCATGACGCTGACCGCAGAGAATGCGCGGTCAGCCTCGACCGCGATGGGAATTCGCTCGGGCGGGAACACGAGCACCGACAGCGTGCCGATGATGATCAGGAGGCCCGCGGAGAGCACCAGATACTTGAAGATCGAGAAGTACACCCGCAGGAGCCGCTTCTCCTGTCGAAGCTCCGAAGTGCCGATTCCGAGGGAGAAAAAGATGAAGGGAAAGAGCGCGTAACGGCCGATCCCGATCAGGAGGCTGGAAACAGAATCGAATAGTCCCTGCGCCTGCGCGGGAATGAGGAAGCCCACGGCCAGTCCGATCAGTGATCCGATGAGAAGCTTGATCCAGATCTTCATACCACCCCCCGCGGCGATTCACACTACCGGATTCCTCCTGCCGCGTCAATGAAAGGGTGATATACTCAGCAGCCATGAAAGGCGTCATCGTCACCGCGGGCTATGGCACACGGTTCCTGCCCGTGACAAAGACAATCCCGAAGGAGATGCTCCCGCTGGTTACCAGGCCTTCGATCGAGTTTATCGTCGACGAGCTCGTGGCCTCCGGCGTCACGGAGATTCTCTTCATCACATCGCGCAGGAAAAAATCCCTGGAAGATTACTTCGACCGCGAGAGGGAGCTGGAGGCGGTGTTCCAGGCGGAGGGAGACGAGAGGAAACTGCAGGCCATTGCTCCTCCGAAGGCGAACTGCTATTTTGTCCGCCAGCAGGAAATGCGCGGAACGGGGCATGCGCTCCTGCTCGCGCGTTCCTTCGTCGGCCAGGAACCATTCGTTGTCGCGTACCCCGACGACCTGCATTTCGGATCGCCTCCGCTCGCGCGCCAGCTCATCGAGACGTGGGAGAAAACCGGATGCACGGTTCTCGCCACACTCCATGATCCGCCCGACATCAACCGCTACGGCGTGATCGCGATTGCCGGGGACGATCTGCACGTGACCGATGTCGTGGAGAAGCCCGCGCGCGGAAAAGAGCCGAGCAGGGAAGCCTCGATCGGCAGGTTCCTCTACACCCCTGAGTTCCTCGACGTGCTGGAGGCGGAATGGAGGCGGCACGGCACCGGGGAGTTTTTTCACACGCCCGCCGTCCTGGCCCTTGCGCGCCGGGGGCGCGTGGTCTACCGCCGGGTGCAGGGAGAGCGCCTGGACACGGGTGAGCCTGCCGGTTACCTGGAAGCGATCATCCGGTACGCCCGGACCGTGCCGGAGCTGAACGCGGTTCTCGACCGGCTCCTGCCGGTGAACAGGTCGTGAACCCGGACCGCATCGTTCTCATCGGCTTCATGGGCTCGGGCAAGACGACCGCGGGAAGAGCCCTCGCCGCGCGGCTGGGCTGGGAGTTCGTGGACACGGACGAGCTGGTGGAGGCGAAGGCGGGCGCGCCCGTAGGGCGGATTTTTCAGGATCTCGGTGAGCGCGCTTTCAGGGACAGGGAAGCCGTGGCACTGGCCTCCCTGCGGCAGCGGACGCGGCTGGTCATCGCCACCGGGGGCGGCGCGCCCGCCCAGCCGCGAAACCGGCATTTCTTCTCCGGCCCTGTTGCGGTTTTCCACCTGCGCGTCTCGTTGCAGGTCGTCCGGGAGAGAACCAGGGGAGACAAGGGACGCCCGCTTCTTTCACTCTCCGAGAGCGCGCTGCTCAGCCTCTATGAGAGGCGGCAGCCTGTCTACGAATCGATGGGAACGGCGGTGGAGACGGACGGCAGGAAGCCGGAACAGGTGGCCGAGGAGATCCTTCTGCTGCTCAGGGCTCAGGATTCCCACCCGGTACCCGAAGACTGAGGATAGCGCATGAGAAGCGCGCCGAGGTTCACGCGCGCCTCGTAGAGGGCCTTCCCCAGGATGACGCCCGCGACCAGGGGATCCTTCTTCTCGGCGACCTCGTCCACGTCGCTTTCAGAGCCAATGCCCGCGGAGAGAATTGTCGGAAGCCCCGACGCGCGGGCCGCTTCGTTCGTGCGCGCAATGTCCGGACCCGACAGTGTTCCATCACGGTTGATACTTGTGTAGATGAGCCACCTGAGGCCGAGGGCGCCGAGCCCCGCGGCCACCTCGGTGTCCGTGCGCGACGCATCTTCCGTCCATCCGCTGATCCGCACGCGGCCATCCCGCGCGTCGATGCCCGCGGCGAACCGCGAACCGAGGAGCTCCGTCCACCGGCGCA
>JBEKTX010000203.1:0-8029 GCA_049515615.1 Spirochaetia bacterium | reverse complement strand
CGACAATTGCAATCGTGCGCACCCTGTTCTTTGCCATGTTCTGCATCTCCTTCTCTGCGTGTCCCCGATTGTCAATAAACATCGTAAAGTATGGCGTGTACGTCAAGCAAAAGTTCGACGGGCTGCGGCGCGCCCCCTGTACTCGTTCGCCCTCGTCTTCCATGGCTACAGGCTCGCTTCCGTACTTCCCTGTACTCGCTCGCCCTCGTCTTCCATGGCTACGCTCCGCCTCTCGTCCATCCATGGACTCGGCGGAGCTCGCCCTCCATGACTATGACTTCTGCAGCTTTTCCAGCAGCTCGCCGATTCCGAGGTTCTTGATGCCCATCCGCTGTGCGCGGGTGAGTACTTCCAGCGCCTTCTCCTTCTTCTCCAGCGCGAGCCAGCTCTGCGCAATCTCGATGTACAACCGGGGGTTCTTCGCGTCGTTCACCAGGAGGCCGGACAGGCTCTCGATCGCCTCAAGGTAGTGGCCCTTCTCCTTATTGATCAGAGCGAGCCCGAGCACGGCGTAGCTGTCGAACTCGATATTCAGCGCCTTGCTGTAGAATTCCCGGGCAGTGTCCAGCTGATTCATCGCCCTGTAGGAATCCCCAATGCGTGTGAGGATCACCTTGTTGTCGGGATCCGCATCCAGGATTTTCTGCCAGTAGAAAAGCGATTCCTGCGGATCATTCATTCCCCGGTAGCAGTCCGCCAGCCCGAACAAGGCATAGAAGTTGTTCGGCTGGATGTCCAGCGCTTTCTTGAAGTAGGGGATCCCTTTTTCGTAGGTCTTGAGCTTGCGGTAGCAATTGCCGATGGAGGTGAGCACCCAGATATTCTTCGGGTCCTTCTCGTGCATGCGCTCCCAGTAGGCGAGCGCTTCCCGGTACTCCTTGAGGTCGAAATGCAGATAGCCCAGCCCGGTGAGGGCATAGGGGTTGCCGGGGTCTATCTCGAGGATCCTGTGGTAGATCTCCTTCGACCTGCTGAAGTCCAGCACTTTCCGATAGGCGTCAGCGATCCTCGTGAGGACCGTCACGTCGCTGTCCCCCTGGGCGAGGTATTTCTCCCAGATTTCGATGGCGCGATGGAATTGCTTCAGGGACCTGTAGCTGTCCGCCAGTCCCACCAGCGCGTACTTGTTCCCCACGTGGTAGCCGAGGCACTCCTCGTAATAACGGATGGCCTCGTGGTAGGACTTGCGCTTGCGCGCCGCGTCCCCCATGCCCACGAGGGCGTAATTGTTCTGCGGCTCGACTTCGATGATCCGGCGGAAGTTCTCCTCCGCCTCGGCGATGTGGTCTTCCTTGAGGAGCTGGTATCCTCTCTTGGAAAGCTCCGATATGGAAACCGGAACGCGTTCCGGCACTTTTTCTTCACTGCTCATGCACTTCCGTTTTCCCTTCTGCCAGCCAATGTTTCATCACTTGCGCGATCTGCTCCACGACTGCGGCAGTCCGGTCCGGAGCAGGCGCGAGCCAATACAGTCTCAACGCTTCAAGGGGCTTTCCCCCTTTCAGGTACTTGTCCCCGATCCGAATGAGACCGTCGGAATACTTCGTTGTCACGAAGATTCTCTGCGCTAGAGCCAGCTCCCCCCTGTTGTACAACTCGTTGCCCTTCCGGATGAGCGCGGCCCTCTTTTCGCGCGCGAGTGGCGCCGTGCTTTCCGCTGGTATTTTCAGGAATCCGCCGGAAGGCAACTTTTTCAGGATGTCCTGTGCGCTCATCCCGACCTTCCAAATCAAGATACTTGAATCAATCGCCAGAGTAAATAGATTTGCGCCGCCATAAATGTCCGACCTCGGAAATCGTCTACCCGATCCGCCCTTTCGAGGACATATCCCGGCCGTCCGGTGAATAGGCCTGCTTCAATGCCTTGCCAAGGGCCTTGAATGCTGACTCAGCCATGTGGTGGCTGTTTTCCCCGCGGCGAAGGTCGACGTGGAGACTGATCCGCGCCTGGGAGGAAAGCCCCGCCAGGAACTCGCGGAGAAGGGACATGTCGAAGGTCCCCACGAAAGCCTGCGGAAAAGAGGCATGCAGTGAGAGAGTCGGCCGCCCGCAGACGTCGATCGTCACCTCCGAAAGTGCCTCGTCCATCGGAACAACGGCGTGACCGAAGCGCGCAACCGAGCCCGCCTTCTCGAAAACCGAGGAAAATGCCTGGCCGAGAACGAGGCCCACGTCCTCCACGAGATGATGCGGATCCACGTCGATGTCTCCCTGCCCCTCTAGGGAGAGGGAGAATCTGCCATGGAACGACATACTGGTGAGCAAATGGTCGAAAAAGGGGATCCCCGTACGGATCGCCGGCTCGGCGGCTGCGTCCGGGTCCAGAGTCAGGGAAATGTCTGTCTCGCGCGTTTTTCGCTCGATCTTCACTATTCGCGATGCCAATTGCAGGCCCACCTTTCACAGCAATTATCGGCCGGGGATCGCTTAAAGCATTGAGCTATTCTACCTGAGTCGGTCGGAAGGTCAACCCGCGGGGCGCGGCGCCCAAATCCGCGCACGCGCGGCGCGCTTATTCCCTCTCGTGCAGGAGGACCTTCAGCTGCTTGATCTCGGTGACCAGCTTGTCGCGGCTCATTTCCCGGAAGCGCCGCGGCACCATCTCGCGGCTCGTGCATTCAAGCACCGCCACGAGATTCTGAAGCTCGATCTCGTGCGGATATGCGGGGGGCATGAAATCCTGGATGGTCTCCTCAAGGTCGCCTTTTGTCACGAAAACGTGATTGTTCATTGCGGAGAGGAACTTCGCGCGGATCAGCACCGATTCGAGATCCGCCCCTGAGAACTCGTACTTATAACGCCGGAAAAGCTCCGCCACGTTCGTTTTCTGCATGCGCAGCTGCAGCTTCTTCACCAGCGTGGAGAACAAATCTTCTTTCTCGTCGATGGTCTCGGGGTAAAAAAGAGCGAGATGCTCCTCGGCCCTGCCCTGGCGCTTGAGGTCGATGGGCAGAAGGTCGGGCCGGCAGGTGATAAGGAACCAGATGATCTTGCCCCGATATTCTGTGTTGCCCATGAAGGAGGCGATCTGGGCGAATATCCTGTTGCTGGTGCCCGAGTCCCCTTCCTGGTTCCTGTCGCCCAGGAACGCGTCCGCCTCGTCGATCATCACACCGACGGGCGCCATGGCCTTGAGGATATTGAGGATCTTTTCCAGGTTGCTCTCTGTGACGCCCTGCCACTTCGAGCGAAAATTGCGGAACTTCACGATGGGGATTCCGATCTCTCCCGTAAAGGCGGTCACCATGAAGCTCTTTCCCGTCCCGACCGGGCCGGCGAGCAGGTAGCCCATCGGCAGGACATCGAAGCGGCTTTCCCGGATGGCCCGGGCGGCGCTGCGGAAGCGCTTCTTCACGAAGTCGTGGCCTGAGACCGCGGAGAGGTCATGCTCGCTCTCGATGAACTCCAGCAGGCCCACCGCTTCCGCCTCGATGATCTGCTTCTTCTTCTCCTTCAGGTATCCGAGACTGATCTCCCGGTCCTCCTGGTAGCTCTCCGCGGCCAGCTGGTTGAGATTGACGAGATTCAAACCGCTGGTGATCCCCGCGAACTCGGGGATCGTGAGGGAGCCCTCGAGGAGGAGCTTGCCGCTGCGTTCCAGGTAATGAAGGAAGCTCTCCCTCACCTTCTCGTCGGGAATGGGGATGTTCACCTTGATCGCGCTGGGGGACCTCACGATGGTAGGATTCAGATCGGCGAGATTTTCGGTGAGAAGAATGATCGACACGTCTCCCTGGGTGAAGATGGGATCGTTGGCCCACCGGTTCAGGGTGACAAGGCAGTAGCGGTCCTCGTCGGTGTACCGGGAGATGTCGGTGTTGGGCACCACGGTCTCCGAGTAGTCGATGATGAGGACGATCCTCTTGCTGTGCGTGATGTTGGCGTAAAAATACCTCTCCAGCTGAGTGAGGGCGCGCACGGGGTTGCGTGAGAGGAGGCTGCCGGCGGTCGCCTTTGGTGAGAGCTGCTTCATCTTGGCCAGGTAGTCCCGCTTCATCTCGGGCTTGCAGAAGCTCACCCCTGAAGAGCGATCGTAAAACACGATAATGTCGCGGTTGCCGAAAAGGACCTCGGACACGTAGTCCTGGATCTTGGCGAAGTTGAACTCCCCCTCCTTCATCTTGTGCGGCAGGAAGTCACGGATGTTCCCCGACAGAAGGTAGAGGTTGGCCGTTTTCGAGCAGTACTTGTAGGACATTTCCTGTGCCCAGGCAGGAAGCACCTTGATAAAGGGCAAATTCTTTACAATGAGCTGTTCGGCCATCGTTCCCCTCCCAGAGAATGACGAGCTGCTCATTAGTATAGGGGCAAAGCCGGGCCGCGGTCAATGGAAAAAGGACTCAGCTCACGTACGCTCAAACCAGCTTTCTGTTGCGCGCTTCTTCCATGATCATGCGGTTCCAGCGGTTGCGCCAGAGAAACGAGCTTCTTTCCGCGGGCGCATCGATGCGGCTCGCGCGCTCCTGCAGGGTCTTGAGGCTCTTGCTGAGAACCGTCACCTTGTCGTCGACCTCTTCCGAGCCTGCCTCGGGAAGGACCTGGGAATACAGGAAATTGAACCACGCGGCGCGGGGATCCTCCTCCAGCGACTTCTGTCCACGGGTGAGCTGGTGAAGCTCCCGTATCCCCTCGTCACGGAATCCCCGCAGGCCCAGGAGATACGCGCGCATGCCCAGGAGGTTTCTCTGCAGGAGAGCGCTGCCTCGGCTGAACTTGAAGCATCTCCCCTCAACCGGAGAAAACCCGTCCTGCCACGTGATCCCTTCCGGGGCCGGGAAGCGTGATTCGGTTGAGAGGGCGAGAGCCCTCTCGATGTGCAGGCTCGCGTTCTCAAGCGCGCCGGAGAACAAGCAGCCCTCCGCCTGGAAGAGAAGAACCTCCCGGGTCTGTCGTGGAAGGCTCTCCAGGAGACGTTTTCCCGAGCCGCTCACATCGCGGTGCAGGAAGGTCCTGCCCAGCCACGCGCGGAGGACGGGCAAGGCATCTTCAAGCGAATACAGAGTCGCACAGCAGAGGCACGATTGCAGGTCCAGAGAGCACTCGGCATATGCTCCGATCTGGAAGCGCGTCCGCGCCTTGAGGAAGAGGAGAAACAGCTCCACTTCCCGGCGGAAGAGCTTCCTCGCCTCAATGAGTCCCTGCTCGATCACGGAGAGGCTTTGCGTGAAACGGCCGTCAATGAACAGGCTTTCCGCGAGGTATGCGAGAGTCCAGAGCATGCCGGGCGCATCGAGGGCCTCGTAGCAGAGCCGCTGCGAAAGCGCGAGGTATTCCACGGCCTCGCCCAGCCGTCCCTCGGCGAGCATGGCCGCCCCCAGCCAGAGATAGCAGGCCCGCTCCCCCCTCTCCGGCGGAACCCCCTGGTTCTTCTCCGGGGACTCCTGGTACAGAAGGAGGGCCTTCTTCAGCTCCTCGAGGGCCGCGGTCGCGCTGCCGACCGAAAGGAAGTACTTCGCCCTCTCGATCAGCACCTCACCCCGCAGCGACGGCCCGAGCTCGGACCCGGCCAGTTTCTTCGCTTCCTCCTGCGCCGCCTCGGCGGCCTCCGCGTTGCGCTCGAGCAGGGCGGCGCGGAGCCTTCCCAGCGTGGTGACCGCCGCGAGGTCCTTCGCCTGCTTGGCGGTCGGAGGTGCGGAGAACTCGAGGGCGCGCAGATCGCAGAATGCGGCCGCACCGGCCGGGTCGCACTCGTCAAGCTTGCGCCGGATGATCTCGGGAA
Source organism: Spirochaetia bacterium (assembly GCA_049515615.1). Taxonomy (GTDB): domain Bacteria; phylum Spirochaetota; class Spirochaetia; order SZUA-6; family Fen-1364; genus Fen-1364. The sequence goes on along the minus strand of JBEKTX010000203.1, from coordinate 2,310 downwards.
GGATCCGTAGTGCGAGGTCGGTCGAGCCGCTGCGGGCGAGGAAGCTGAAGAGGAGAACAGGGTGCCGATACCTCCCCGCCTCCCAAAGGGATGTCATGTGCCCGATGAAGCGCTGCCTGAGCGCGGCGCCTTCACGTCCGAGGAGCTCTTCCAGCTTGCGTCGGAGCGTGGGAAAGCGGGGAATCATGTCGCGCTCGTCCGCCATCAGTCCCGACGCCATGAGGTCGGTGAGTGATTTCCCGACGGTCGCGGCGTCGAATCCCGCCTCGCCGAGAAACGAGAGGAATCCCTGCCGGTCGAGAAGCCCTCCGGCAAGGTACAGCCCGTACAGGAGCAGGAAGGTGTCGTCCCGGAGGGTCCGGATGAGGAACCAGGAGACCGAGAGCGGATTGGCCGGAAGGGCGGGTTCGTCCTCCGCGCCTCCGCCCCACTCATATCCGTGCGGGGTCGAGCGGATGCGGCCCGTCTTGGCCAGGTACTGGAGGTAGGACACGACCGACACGTACAGTCCGCCCGAGCGGCGTCTCAGGCGGCGGGTGAGCGATTCAGGCATCGAAAGCCCGGGGAAGAGGTGCTGGGCGAGGGACCGTATCTCGCGCTTTCCCAATGGGTGCACATACAGGGGATGCAGGTCGCACCCGGCAAGATCCGCGGGGGAGGGCGCGGAAAGGCTCGAGACGACGGGCACGAACCCCGGATTCGAGAGGAGCTCGCCGAACAACCGTGCGATGATCTGGCGCGCCGCGGGATGGTGCCCGTCGATTCCCTCACAGAGGAAAAGCGCGGGATTCAGGGTGTCCGCCGCCATCCGGATCCAGGCGAGGAGGTACAGCCGGTAGCCGAGGTAGAAATCGTCGAGGATCCTGTCCGGCAGCGGATGCGGGTCCGTCCCTCTCCCCTGTCCCGCCGGATCCTGCAGCCACGCCAGCAGCGGCCCGACATCGTCCCACGTCGCGCGTTCGGGCCCCCTCAGCCGGGCCGCCGTGGCGCCGAGAACCGCGGGGTTGAGGCTGGAAAGAAACGGGTGCAGCGGGGAGCGCCGTTTGAAGATGGTGCGCATCCGCAGCGCCGGCGGCGCCCCGTGCCGCAGCAGGCGCGCGGACAGCTCGCCGAGCAGTGCGGTCTTGCCGACGCCGGAAGGACCGTGCACCCAGAGAACATCGCGGCCCTCCCCGAGGTTCAGCCGCGGAGAGATGATGTCCAGGGCCCTGCCCACCAGGGATTCGCGGGTCCAGCGCCGGCGCGCTTCGGGCGCGTGGTCGTTTTCCTCGGGCGCCAGGCGCAGACCGGTGACCCTGTACAGGGGCCCCGATGTTTCGAATGAGAAGGAATCCGCGAAGAGAGCGGCGCACTCGGGCGCGATCCACAGCTGGTCATCGTCCTCCGCGGCTTCCAGGAGCTTCTCCACACGAGCGGCGCGGATCCCGTCCGGCCCTTCCTCCAGGGGAGACAACAGCACGGAGAAGCCGAAGAGCTCGGATCTGCGGGCCGAGAGGAGATCACGGATGCGGCTTGCCGCGGCGACCGCGGTCCCCACGTCCAGGTCCCCTTCGGGCCCCATCTCGGCCAGCCACACCCCCGGCCCCGCAGGCCGGGCGGGTGATGCAAGGGAGCCGAGGGCCGCCGCGAGCGCAGCCTCCAGCGTGGCAAGGCCGTCCGCCCGCAGGCGCGCGAGCTGCCTATAATTGCGCAACTCGGCGATAACATATACCATGCGGTTATTATCCACGATTGAGACGGACAGGGAAAGGGACGGGCGACATGGACTCTCTGGAGTCTCTCCAGATGAATGGAAAACAGAGCCGCACGATCAGGCTTTCGGTGAATCCTCAGGCAGATTTCCGGCAGGTCATCCGCACACTCGAGGAAATCGTGCTGCCTCCCGTGCACGTCAACGAGGAGCATGTGCGTTTCGCGGTCCTGGAGCTCCTCAACAACTCCATCCGCGCGCACAGGGAGAAAGGCGAGCCGAGGGACATCTCGATCGACCTTACCATTTCAGACGGCAGGCTGGTGGTGACGATCCGTGATTTCGGAGGCGGATTTGACACGGCAAAGCTCCCCTACGGCCTGGAGGATGACCCGTCGCGGCTGGACCTGCACTCCGCGAGGTTCGAAGAGTACCAGAAACGAAATGGCTTCAAGCGGTTCGGCATGGGAATCTACGTCGCAAAAAAGACGTTCGACGATTTCCGACTGGTGTTCCTCGACGATCGGGACCAGCCGATGAGCTGGAGACCGGGAAAAACAGTGGGAACGCTCATCACGCTCTCCGTGGGCACGCGCACGGCGCCTGAGGCGCGGAACTCC
>JBEKTX010000202.1:0-11002 GCA_049515615.1 Spirochaetia bacterium | reverse complement strand
GATCGTCTCCGCCGCCGGCAGATCCTGCACTCCTATCACCGCATCCACGACGAACGCGAGGAGCCTGCCCCCGTCTTCCTGCGCGTCATGCCGGGAGGCCCTGGCCACAACGAGCTGGTCAGTGAGCTCCAACTCGCGCTCGGGGAGGCGGAATCGCCGGCGGATGTTGACAACAGGGATTATCCGCCCTCCCAGGTTGATGACTCCAATGACAATGGGCGGCGCTTTCGGCAAAGGGGTGATCTCCACCGCGTGCACAACCCGGCTCACCGCGGAAAGACGGACGCCGTAGAGCCGCTCATCCAGGGTGAAGACGACGCATTGACTGATTTCGAGACCGGTCACCGTCACCCCATCTCTTTACCCCAACTGTTCCCTGATCGACACGAGGGATTCCAGAAGCCAGTCCTGCTCGCGTACCCGATTGAAGAAATACATTGCCCCTGCATCATGGCAGCTCGTCCTGTATTGAAGGGAAGTCGAGGTCGCGATCGCCATGATGATGGGCACGCGTTCCCCCCGTCGCCCATGGATTTGCTTGATGATCTCAAGACCGCGGCCGCGCGAATGGTCGATATCGATCAGGACGACGTCGGGACGAGGCTGCGCGATCATTCGGTCTGTCTCCTCTTCGGACGGCTCCTGGATTTTGACCTGGATATCCGGCAATTCAGAGATCGCTCCTGCCAGGCGTTCCCTGACGGGGGACTCGTTGGCGATGAGAATCACCTTCACGCAGTCAGTGTAGTGTGAACCGTCTCAACTCGATATCGGATATTGACTTATATCTCTGTCAGCGCCAGGGAGACAGGCTTGTCCGTCTTTCTCCTACATCATTCCACCAGATTATACTGGAGCGCATAGCGGATGAGCTGGGCGCTCGTTTCCATGCCCATCTTCAGGAGGATGCGCGAGCGATAGGTGCTCACCGTCTTGATGCTGACGTTCAGCTCCTGTGCGATTTCCGTGACTTGTTTCCCGGACCCGATCAGGACAAGAACCTGCATTTCCCTGTCAGACAGCGTTTCGTGCAGAGGCCGCTGGGAGTTGTTCTCAACGTAGGAGGCAAGCCGGTCCGCGATCGAAGGAGTGATGTGCCTCTTCCCCGCGGCAACTGTCTGGATTGCCTGGATCAGCTCTTCAGGCGGGCTCCCCTTTGTGAGGTACGCGGACGCGCCGTCGCGAAAGCTCCGAATCGCGTATTGCTCCTCGGGATACATGCTCAACACAAGCACCTTCAAGGCCGGATTCTCCGCCTTCAGCTCCCGCAGGATGTCCAGGCCGCCCCTGCCGGGCATCGCGATGTCCAGTATGACCACGTCGAACGGCTTGGAGCGCACCAGCTCCAGCGCTTCCTGGCCAGTCGCGGCCTCCCCGGCCACTTCGATCCCGGGGCTGTCCGCCACGATCTGCTTGATCCCTTCTCTCACCACGCTGTGGTCGTCGGCAACGAGAATTCTGATCACGCGAGCCCGCCTTCCTTCGGAAGGGGAATGCGCGCCAGGAGGATTGTCCCGAATCCCAATTCTCCGCTGATCGACAGACTTCCTCTCAACCCCTCCACTCTTTCTCGTATCCCGATGAGGCCATAGGAATCAGACGCCGCCGCCTGTTCGGCGGTGATCCCGATGCCGTCATCTTCGATTTGAAGAATGAGCGTGCCATCCGAAGCGTACAGGCGAACCGCGGCGTGATCCCCGTGCGAATGCCGCCCGACGTTCGCCAGGGCCTCTTGAGCGATCCTGTACAAGGCCGTTGCGGAGTTTTTTCCCACGACTCCCGGAGGAATGTCAGTGGTCACTTTGCAGGCGATCTTCGTTCGTCGCGCGAAATCCGCGCCAAGCCAATCCAGCGCCGGCTCCAGCCCGAGATCGTCCAGCATCCTCGGCCGCAGGTCTGAGGCAATGCGCTGAACCGTGCTGAGTGCCTCCTCTCCAAGCTGGATCGTTCCCCTGACCTTGTCGCGCAACGACGCCACATCCCCCCCCAAGCGCTTCGCAAGCCAGTGCAGATCCATCTTGAGTGCGGCGAGCGTTTGGCCGAGCTCGTCATGGATCTCCTGGGCGACCTTGCGCCGTTCCTCCTCGCGAACGTGCTGGAGGTGGACTGCCAGATTCCTCATTGTCGTACGCGCGAGCTCCAGCTGCTCCTCCGCGGCCTTCTCGACGGTCGCGTCCTTGATGGACACCAGGATGGCAAGTCCCCCTTCATGATCGATGCGCGCGGCCTGGGTTTCAACCCATCGCAGGCTGCCATCCTTGTGAATGAATCTGAACTTCTCGATCGGATACACTGCGCGGCCGGCCAGCCATTTTGACATCTTTGCGAGCGCTCTTCCCCTGTCTTCATCCTGGATGATCGATCCGATCTGTTCAGGTGCCAGGCGGAGCAGCTCTTCCACGGAGTATCCGCTGATGTCCGCAAGTGCCTGGTTGGCGAGGATGATGCGGCCATTGTGCAGAAGCGCTATCCCGTTCACTGCGTGGTCGAAGAGGGAATGGTAGGCCGCTTCGGCCCTGATCTCCTCCGTCCTGTTCACGTATGAAATTTGAAGCGCAGGTCGGCCACGGTAGGTCGTCCTCGCGCCGAGCACCTCGACCCAGTTGCTGTACCCCCCCTTGTTCAACAAGCGGATGACTTCGGCGGGCGGTGCCTTCCCGTCTTTCGCAGTCTGCCGCATGGTTTCGGCCATGCGGGAGCGATCCTCCGGGTGAACTGTTTCCAGGACCTCCTGGGGCGGCAACGCATAGATTTCATTCTTGGAATGCCCGTTCAACCTGCAGAAAGCGTCATTACAGAGAACGATCCGGCCGTCCTGGATGATCGCGAAACCCTGCAGGGCGTCGTCGATGAAGGTCCTGTACAGGGCCTCGCTTTCCCGCAGCTTCTCCTCGGCTCCCTTCCGATCGGTGATGTCGATCAGAGTGAGGAGGAGACGCGGCCCGGGACGGCCGGGAATCCGAACCGTCGAGCTCAGAAACCAGGCATCACGTCGCACTCCTTCGCGCTCGAGAGCGGCGCGATATTCGACGTCGTAATGCGCACGTCCTGTCGTGAGTGTGTCCTCGATCACGCGGCGGATCTCGCACTCTCCGCACCGGAGGCCGAATCCGCAGCGCGGCTCATTGTCCGCCGCGTCTGCGCAGCCGAAAACACCGGGAGCGCGGCCGCCGATCAACCTTCCCTCCGGCACGCCCACCAGGTCCGAAAAAGCTCGATTCGCATGAAGAACTTGAGAATCAGCGTTCAAGATGCACATCTTGACGGGAGAATGGTCGTACACTGACTTCAGCTCATCACGGCTGAGCCGGAGCTCGTCCTCCACCATTCGCCGCTGAACAACCTCGTCCTGCAATCTCCTGTTCAACTCCATCAGCCGTTTCGTCCGAAGTTTCACCTGGTCATCGAGGTGAGAACGAAACAGCTCACTCATGTAGTCAGGCAGGGAGGCCCCATAAAGTCGTGTTTCCCGAATTCCCACGAGGATCGCGGCAACGAGATAGATGCTCCCCGCATACTGGGACGCTCTCCCCGTCCAGCCGAGAAGGTTGCCGATGCTCGTCTGGTTCAACACGACCCCGAGCCCGATTGTCGTAAGGAACAGGCCATTCGCATAGAGTCTGAGAAATTTCATCCGTGTCTGAGCGTGCAGAGCGACAAGGAGGAGTGCGCTCAGGGCATAGGCGATCATGGCAACGACCAGGACTACTTGCCGAATAAGAGTCGGACCCTGACCTTGCACGAAAAAAGTCGGGAAAGATCCGTTGATCGTGAGCAGAGAAACCGCAAGGAGGAGCAGCGCAGAAGCCGAATAACCCATCACGCACGCCCATGCGGCACTTCGCCGCGGCGGTTGCGTTTTCGCGGAGGGGCCAAGGAGCAGCAGAGCGACGCCGCCTAGATGGAAAAGCCCACCGAGCAGAAAGCCAATATTGTGAAGGCTGACGTTGAAGTTCTGACCGTATCGGACGAGACCCCAGCCGCTCAGCAAGCTTCCCATGCCGATGGCAACCATGCCGCAACCGAACAAAACGAATATGCGGGATCCCTGATGTGCATAGCTCCTTGCTGCGAGGAAGGCGATTGTGAACGGCAGTGCGGACAGCAGGGTGGTATTGAGCAAAGGCAGGAGCAAGGGAGGCTCGAAAACCTTGGTGGTGCCCGATGTCGAGAATATGCCCGCCAGCGCAAGGAAGAGTACCGGCGGAATGACGTGGAGGTACTCCGCAAGCTGGTACTTTTTCAAAGCTTCCTGCAGTCCTCCAAGGCATCGGCAAGACACTTCATCACTCGGTCTAGAAAAGCCATCTTCGACCGCATTGTCAAGGAGCATTCCTTTCATCGTCAGGGTATCGCACTTGACCCCTGGCCGGGGCCGACATACACTTTTTCGCAGAGGAAGCCATGGCGAAAATCGTGTCCATCATCCTCGGCGGCGGCAGGGGCCAGCGGCTGTATCCTTTGACCGCCAAACGCGCGAAACCGGCGGTGCCTTTCGGCGGCAAGTTCAGGCTCGTCGACATCCCCATCGCCAATTGTATCCATGCAGGGCTTCGCGAGATCTACATCCTCACCCAGTTCAACTCCGCTTCCTTGCACCGGCACGTGAACAACACGTACCGCTTCGACACGTTCGACAAAGGTTTCGTCGAGGTGCTTGCCGCCGAGCAGACGCTGCAATCCAGCGACTGGTACCAGGGGACGGCGGACGCCGTGCGGAAGAACTTCGTCCACTTCGCCGATCATCACCCCACGCACTACTTCATCCTCTCCGGCGACCAGTTGTACCGCATGGACCTGATGGACATGTTCAAGGCCCATGTCGCTTCGGGGGCCGACGTCACCATTGCCTCGAAACCCGTCGCCCGGGACAAGGCATCGGGACTGGGCATCCTCAAGACAGACTCCAGCTACCGGATCACTCGTTTCATCGAAAAGCCCAAGCCCGACCAGGACATCTCGGACCTCACCATCCCGGCCCGGATCCGCGCCCGCGAGGAGCTGGACATCGAAGGCGACGCATGGCTCGCCTCCATGGGCATCTATATCTTCTCCGCCGCCGCGATGGACAAGGCGGTCGACAACGCATACACCGATTTCGGCTCCCAGATCATTCCCGCCTCCATCGACTCGATGAAGGTCTGCGCCTACGTCTTCGACGATTACTGGGAGGACATCGGGACCGTGCACAACTTCTACGAGGCCAATATCGGCCTTGCCTCGATCAATCCGGATTTCAACCTGTACCTGGAAAACGCGCCGATATTCAGCAACCGCCGGGACCTCGCGCCCTCGAAAATCAATTTCAGCACCATCTCCACCTCGCTCGCGGCGGAAGGCAGCATCATCACGAACGCGAACATTTCGAACTCAATTGTGGGCATCCGCACGATCATCGAGAGCGGCGCCAACCTGGACGGCGTGGTGTGCATGGGCGCGGATTTCTACGAAACCCGGGAGGACCGGGCGCAGAATGAGGCGGCGGGCAGGCCGAATATCGGCATCGGCCGGGTCTGCATCATCAAGCGGGCAATCATCGACAAGAACGCGCGCATCGGGGAAAACTGCAGGATCGGAATCGACGCGATCCCCCGACCCGACGGCGACTATCCCAATTACTCGATCCGGGACGGCATTATCGTCATCGCCAAGGACGCGGTGCTCTCGCCCGGCACGGTGATCTGAGCGCCGGGTCTCCCGGCGCGATCAACTCACGAGCACAGCCAGCCGGTCCTTGAGGAACTCCGACTTCTCGCGCAGGCCGATCGCCCCGGTCTGCAGGAGCAGGAAGTTGGGCTTTCTCGGATCCAGGGACACCTTCCCTGCTCCCTCCCTCACCATCCGCACGATCCTGTCCACGGAGACCTTCGAGAGCTTCGAGAACTCCACGCGCAGGGTTCCCTTCTCTTCCTTGATCGAGGTGATGAAGAGCCTGCGGCAGATGATCCGGATCTCGGCCAGCGCGAGAACGCTCTGCATCTCGTCGGGCACGGGCCCGAACCGGTCCTCGATCTCCCTGTAGACCCTGTCGAACTCCTCGTTGGTGGAGACGCCGGCGATCTTCTTGTAGACCTCCATCTTCTCCATCGGATCCGGGATGTACGCATCCGGGATGAACCCGGAATATTCCAGCTCGAGGTAGACCTCGGGCGCTTCGTCCCGGCTCTCCCGGGAGAGGGCGGCCACGGCTTCGTCGAGCATCTTGAGGTACAGGTCGTATCCCACGGACAGGATGTACCCGTGCTGCTCGCGTCCCAGGATGTTCCCCGCGCCGCGTATCTCCAGGTCCTTGAGGGCGATCTTGAATCCCGAGCCCAGCTCCGTGTTGTCGGAGATGATGCGCAGGCGCTTCATCGCGATCTCGCTCAACGCCCGCCGGTCGGGATAGAAGAGGTAGGCAAATGCGGGGATGCCGGCCCTGCCCACGCGCCCCCGGAGCTGGTAGAGCTGGGCCACGCCAAGCATGTCCGCCCGGTCGATGACGATCGTGTTCACATTGGGGATGTCCAGTCCATTTTCTATGATGGTCGTTGAAAGGAGCATCTGGCACTCGCCGTGCACGAAGCTCCTCATCACCTCTTCCAGCTCGTCGTCGTCCATCTGGCCGTGACCCACGCCGATCGAGATCTCGGGAACGAGACCCTGGAGGAACAGGTGGATCTCCTGGATCGTCTCCACGCGGTTGTGCAGGTAGTAGACCTGGCCTCCCCGCTCGATCTCCTGCCGGATGGCGCGCGCCACCATCTCCTCGTTGAACTCCATGACGAAGGTCTCTATCGGCAGCCGGTTCTGGGGCGCCGTGTTCAGGATGGACATGTCCCGCACCTTCATCAGGGACATGTTGAGGGTCCGGGGAATCGGGGTGGCGGTGAGTGTGAGGGAGTCCACGGAGGTCTTGATCTGCTTCAGCCGCTCCTTGTGCTTCACGCCGAAGCGCTGCTCCTCGTCCACGACGAGGAGTCCGAGGTTCCTGAACTTCACGTCCTTCTGGATGAGCCGATGCGTGCCGATTGCAATGTCCACGTCACCGGCGGCAATCGACGCGATTGCCGCCTTCAGCTCCTTCCCCGAGCGGAAGCGGGAAAGCATCGCGATCTTCACCGGAAACCGCGCGAAGCGCTCCGTGAAGGTCTCAAAGTGCTGCTCGACGAGGATCGTGGTCGGCGCGAGAAGGGCGACCTGCCGGCCGCTCATGACCGCCTTGAACGCGGCGCGCAGCGCGATCTCGGTCTTCCCGTATCCGACGTCGCCGCAGACCAGCCGGTCCATGGCGATGGGGGATTCCATGTCGCGCTTCACCTCTTCAATGCAGCGAAGCTGGTCCTCCGTTTCCTGGTACGGAAAAGCCGCCTCGAACTCGCTCTGCCAGTCGGTGTCCGGGCTGAATGCGAATCCCTGCTCCGCCTTGCGCCGCGAGTACAGCGCCAGCAGCCCCTGGGCAAGCTCCTCGACCGCCTTCTTCGCTTTCTCTTTCCGCTTCTGCCACCCCCTGCCTCCCAGGCTGTCCAGCCCGGGCCGCTTGCCCTCCTGGCCGATGTAGCGCTGGATCAGGTTGACCTGCTCAATGGGAATGAAAAGCTTCTCGCTGTCGGCGTACTCCAGGGTGATGTAGTCGCGCTCGTTGCCGGCGACGGAGATGCGCTCGATTCCCAGGAACACGCCGATTCCATAGTTCACATGGACCACGAAGTCGCCCTGGGTGAGCTCGACAAAGCTCTCGATTGACGCGCTTCGCGCCGAGCCGACTGAGCGGGGGATCCGGCGTTTGCGGCCGAAGATCTCCGATTCCTGGATGGCGATGAGCTTATCAGCCGGCAGGGCAAAGCCGCCGGAAATTGATTGCGGCAATATCGTGACCGGAAGGTCCTTGAGGATGTGCCGCAGCCTGTCGGCCTGCACGTCATACACGGCGAAAATGAAGACCTGGTACCCGTTCTTCAGGGCGGCTTCCACCTCTTCACGGAAGAAAGTGAAGTTGCCGAAGAACGACCGCGGGCCGTCGCACGGAAGATTCCAGGTCGGCGGAGTGTCAGCCGCGGGCGCCCCCGTGGGGAGCGCCCCCGTGGGGACCGTGGGGAGCGGGGGGAAGTCCTTCTGCGGTCCGGGAACCACCTGCTTCCGCGACCGGGCCCTACGAAACAGCTCCAGGTGCTCCTTGCGGAGGGCGGCGGCGTTGGATTCCAGCCGTTCGCCGTCCACCAGGGAGACCCTCGCATCGGCCCCGAGGTAATCAAGGAGCGAGAATTGGCCAGGAAAGCAGAGTGGGAAGAAAAGCTCCGCGCCTCCCATCTCGGGATCCTCGATCAGAGCGGACATCCTCTGTGACGATTCCTCTGCTGAAAACCCCTGCGCCTCCAGGGCCGCCGCAATAGTCCCCCGCATCTCTTCCCCGATGGTCACCTCACGGCAGGGCGCGACCTGGACCCTGTCACTCTCCCCGGTCGAGCCCTGGTCCAGGGGATCGAAGGCGCGGATGGCGGTCACCTCGTCGAAGTCCAGGAGAATGCGCACCGCCTGTTCCTGGCCGGGAATGAACACGTCGATGACCTCGCCGCGGACTGCGAACTCCCCGTGCACGGTCACGCTCGGAACCCTCAGGTAACCTGCCCGGGAAAGCCGGTCCGCCGTTGCCTGAGGATCCAGCCGCTGTCCGCGTGAAATAGTGAACACCTGCGACGAGAGGTACGCCGGATCCGGCACGGGCGTGAGGACGGCGCGGAGCGGCGCCACCACGGTGAGCGGATCTCCCGCCAGGAGGCCCGCGAGGATCTGCACGCGCACTCCGAAGATCGACGCAAGAGGGCTGGAGCCCTCGTACGGCGCGGTTCCCCACCAGGGAAAATGAACGGCCCTCCGAGCCCCGAACGACTCAACGTCCTGGACGATGCTCTCCGCTTCACGCTCGGTGGGCGTCACGATCAGGGAGGGCCCGGGGGCTTTCGCGTGGAGGGCATCAAGGACGAGCGAGAGGTAGGCGCCCTTGGGCCCGATCACGCTCACGGGTCCCGCCCCACCGCCGACCGCTGCCAGCGCCCCGGCCAGCGCCTTTGAGGTGGCGAAGTGCCGCTCGATCTGTTTTCGGAATAAGTTTGACATGGATATTACCGATTATGAAGGAAGGGAGCACGCTTCGTGAGAAAAACAATCACCCTCGTCCTCGTTCTCTTCGCCGTGGCATGTCCCTTCTGGGCCGCCGACGAAGGCATGGCCGGCTCCACCGCGGGAATGTCCGCGGCCCAGGGCGCCACCCCAGAGGCCATCCCGTCTGCCTCGCAGCTCAGCATCCGGTTCTTCGACCAGAAGGTCTATTTCCTCGGTGATCAGATCAATGTCGAGGTGGTGATCACCAACACCGGCAAGGAAACGCTGCAGTTCGAGGTGGCCGATAACAGGTACTTCAATCTGGATTTCGACGTCCATACCACGACGAACGTCGGTCTCGATCACGCGAAGGACTTTACCATAGCCCGCAGCTCGGATCAACCCACGTTCTATCGCGATGTCAGCCTCGAGGCCGGTGACAAGTATGCGCTTGTCGTTGACCTGAGGTCGTACGCCATGTTCGTTTCCCCCGGTCAGTACGTCCTGCAGGCCACCTTCTATCCCAAGCTTTTCAGGGGCGCCAATCCCAGCTCGATCAAGTCCAACCGGCTTGCTCTGAACGTGAAGCCCGCCCTGCTCACCGCGGAGGAGAGGTCGCTCGTGCAAGCCGAAACCGGGGCCATGCTCGCCCGCGCGGCCCTCCCGCCGGACGAGGTTGTGACCTGGACCATCGGGGCCCGGCAGAAAAGCCAATGGGAAAGGTTCTTCCTGTACCTCGACCTCGAATCGCTGATGAGGAAGAACCCGGATCAGGATCGGAAATTCCTCAAATCGACGGAGACGGCGCAAAGGGAAATGGTGGACCAGTTCCGCCAGCAGCTCCGCCAGATGACCATCCAGCAGGACATCAGCGTGATCCCCACCTCCTTCCTGGTGTTGAAGACGAGCTACGATTCCTCCGAGGCGACCGTCCAGGTGCTGGAGAAATTCAAGAACACCGGCTACACGGATCGGAAGCAGTTCACCTACCTCTTGAAGAAAAGCGATCGGTACTGGATGATCTACAACTACGAGATCAGAAACTTGGAAACCGAGTAGATGAAATTGATCCTCGTGGCGGCCGGCGCCGAGCATGTTGCCGCGCTTGGCTACCACCTGAAGCCCCTGGGCTTCACCATCGAGCACTACACAGACCCGATACGTGTGATCGACCGCCTGGAAGAGATCGATCCCCAGGCGATCCTGTTCAACGCGGGGGATTTTCCCCGGCACTGGAAACCCCTGCTGAAGATCGCCCGTGAAAAAAAACCCCGTGAGGACCTGATCTTTCTCCTCATCGCGCCGAAGGACTTCCCGATGGAGGATGCGGCCAAGGCCGCGCACCTCGGGGTGAACGCGATCATGCAGCCCCACCTTGCGGACAAGAAGGAGCTGTATCGGCTGGAAGAGATCATCCGCCGCTACCGCTCCGTGCAGGACAAGCGGAACTTTGCGCGCCTGGTGCCCCTGGGGCCCGACGAGCTGGGCTTCGCCTTCACCCACCCGCGGCGCCTGGCGTTCGTCAGCGGCCGGGTGCGCGAGATCTCGATCCAGGGCTCAAGCTTCCTTCCCGCGCGCGCCGCGGCCGTCGAGGACCTCGCGGTGGGCACCGAGATCAGGAACTGCTCGCTGAAGGTGGAGGACCAGATCATCGCGGTGAGCTGCAAGGTGACGCGCAACCGCGAGGAGCTGGGCTTCCAGTTCCTCTCCTTCGAGGAAGGCGGTCATACGACGCTGCTGAAATACATCCAGTCGCGCGCCCAGCGCTCCCTGAAGGGAGCCCAGCGCGAAAGTAAGCAGGGCTAGGAGCCTGTCGGACTTTGTCGGTCGGGTATTCCGGAATCCTACTGGGCATGGTAGATTGAGGGCATGGCAGAGCGGCTGGTGAACGTGGATCGGGACACGCCGATGCTCCTTCCGG
>JBEKTX010000201.1:0-8137 GCA_049515615.1 Spirochaetia bacterium | reverse complement strand
CAGGTCATGACCTGGATCAACTCGCTCTCACCCGATGTGCTGACCCGCGGACTGCGCGTTGCCATCACGGTGGTGGTCGGGCTCGTGCTCGTCCGTCTCCTGGCGGTGATCACCCAGCGCTACATCATGAAGAAGTCGACTCCCCAGCGGCAGATGATCGTTCGGAAGATCATCAGCTACACCGGCTTCTTTCTCGTTCTGATGGCGGTGCTCGGGGAGCTGGGAGTGAAGCTCACCGCCCTCCTCGGCGCGGCCGGGATCGTCGGCATCGCGGTCGGCTTCGCCTCCCAGACCAGCGTATCGAACATCATCAGCGGCCTGTTCCTGATCTCGGAAAAGCCCTTCGCGATCGGTGACGTGCTCAAGGTCGGCGGGACCACGGGCATCATCCAGTCCATCGACCTGCTCTCCATCAAGCTCCGCACTTTCGACAACCTGTTCGTCCGGATCCCGAATGAAAAGATCCTGAGCTCCGAGGTCACGAATATCACCCGATTCCCCATCCGCAGGATGGACATCGTCTTCCAGGTCGACCATGGGCAGGATCTCTCCCGGATCCAAGGGATGTTGTCAGCCATTGCGAGCGCGAACCCCTGGAGCCTGGACGAGCCCGAGCCGGTCATCATGTTCACGGAGTTCAAGGATTCCGGAGTCGAGCTCCTGCTCGGGCTCTGGTTTGCCAAGACTGATTTCGTCGACCTCAAGAACTCCATCATGAAGAGCATTTCCGCCCGGTTTGCCGCCGAGGGAATAAGGTTCGCACACCAGCGGAGGATGGTGACAATCTCCCACACTCCCCCAGGCGCGCCGCGACGCCGAAATCCACGGCGTACCGTGGCGTAAATCCACGGCGTACCGTGGCGGGCAGACGGGCGGCCGCCACCGTTCCTACCGCTTGATGATTTGCTCGCGCCGGGGACCGACCGAGACCCAGGTGATGCGCGTGCGGATGTGTTTCTCGATGAAGAGCACATAGTCTCGCGCCTGCGCGGGCAGGTCCTGGAAGCGGCGAACGCCGCTGAGGTCGGTCTTCCACCCTGCGAGCTCCGCATAGACAGGCTGCGCCTTGTCAAGTAGCCTGGAAACCGGGAACGTGGTTGTTGCTGCTCCGCCAATCGAATAGGCGGTGCAAACGGGAATCGCTTCCTTGTAACCCAGGACATCGAGATTGGTGACCGCGGCCTCGGTGGCTCCCTGGACACGGCATCCATAGCAGCTTGCGACGCAGTCGAACCAGCCAACGCGGCGGGGTCGGCCGGTCGTTGCCCCATATTCCCCCGCGGAGCCCCCGCGCTTTCGAAGCTCCTCGGCCTCCCCGCCCTGCAGCTCGGTAACGAACGGTCCGGCGCCCACGCAACTGGAGTATGCCTTGGTGACCGCCACCACTGTCCTGATCGCCCAAGGCGGAATCCCCGCTCCGACGGCCCCGAACCCCGCCAGCGGCGAGGAGGAGGTGGGGTAGGGGTAGATGCCGTGATCAGGGTCGCGGAGCGTCCCGAGCTGTCCTTCGAGGAGGATGGTTTTCCCTGCTTCCACCGCGTCGAGCAGGAGCGTCGTGGTATCCGTGACGTAAGGGGCCAGCCGCTCCCGGATTGCGGCAACCTGTGCCACGATCTCCTCGACGGAGAGCGGCGGCTTCCCGTAGAGATGCTGCAGGAGGATGTTTTTCTGCGCGAGTGATTTTGAAAGCCGGGCGCGCATGAGCGGCTCGTCGAACAGCTCGTTCACCTGGAGGCCGACCTTCAGGTACTTGTCCGCGTAGAACGGCGCGATACCCGACCGCGTTGAGCCGAAGCTCTCCTTCCCCAACCGTTCCTCCTCCAGGGCATCGAAAAAAACGTGGTGCGGAAAAAGAACCTGCGCGCGCTCGGAGATCCGGAGGTCCGGCCGGGGCACACCCCGTTCCAGGAGCTTGTCGACCTCGGCGAGGAAGGCGGTCAGGTTTACCGCGACACCCGGTCCGAGGACGTTCACGACCCGGGGATAGAAGACTCCGGAGGGCAGCAGGTGCAGGGCGAACTTCCCGAACTCGTTGATGATCGTGTGACCTGCGTTGTTGCCGCCCTGGAAGCGCACCACGAAATCGGCCTCGTGGGCGAGGTAGTCGGTGATCTTGCCCTTTCCCTCGTCTCCCCAGTTCGCGCCGACGACCGCGATGACCGCCATGCATTTCTCCTTCGAGGCGCCCGAACCCACGGGGTACCCCGGCGTGAATCCTCGGGCTGCCGCGGCGCCAATCCTATACGATCGGGTCGCAAGTGGAAAGGCGGGCGCGGTGCCGCGGTGGTCGGCGGATTTGCGACGCGAGTCTTGCCGGCGCTACTGTGAAGGCACGGAAGCGGCAGGAGTCGATTGGGACTCGGGCGCAGGCTCGGGGGCTGACGCTGGGCCGGGAGCTGGCGCCGAGGTCGGCGCTGGTGCCGGGGCAGGAGAAGTCAGGGCATCCAGAGCAGACTGAAGGTCAAGCGCGAACACGGATTCTGGGTAGTCTTTGATTGCCGATGTGAGGAACGCCTTCTGCTGCTTGGGGCTCTTCGAGCCGGCGGCAAGCTGCAGGAGGATCGCGGCTTGAACGTCGGAAGGCCGGGCCGAGACGCCTTCATTCCTGAGGTAGACGTTTCTACGCAAGACTTTCGCAGCCGCGTCAAAGAACGTGACCATGATAAAGCTCATTCCGCCCGTATCCGAGTGGATGGCGACAATCGTCATCCGCGGGATGCTCTCTGTGGTGGCCGCGGTATTTGCCGGCGCGGAATAGATCACGGCGTCGTCCTTGGGGATGACCGCAAGGATCGACCGTGAGACGACGAAATCGGCGCGCACCCATCCCTCGGAGCCCGATTCACGCCTCACATTCAGGAAGTCTCTCTCTTTCCCGTATTGGGTTGCTTTCTGTGCCTGACCCGTGAGGGCGAGTTTCTCGCCGATGGGAAGCGTTTCCTTGAATGACAGCGCTCCCTGGGAGAGGGTCAACAGGGGAAGATCTGCGACAATGACGATGGCGCTTTTAGAGTCCGCTACAGTCGCCTCGGGTCCCGTGTGGGCGGATTTCTGTTCGCAGGAAAGGAGAACGAGGAGCGGAAGAAAGGCGACGACGGGCGACCCGCGGCGCATGGGCACCTCCAGGTGACTTTCTCTGGATCGAGCGTAGGACGGTGAGCGAGACATGTCAACACGAAAAGGCCCCGGCTTCTGCCGGGGCCTTCAACTGTCGATCCACACGCTTGGACGCCAGGTTGCTCTGCAGACCTGAAGCGCGGAGCCTGATTACTTGCCCTTTGCCATCCTCATGAGCAGGTCGACGGTGCGGCAGGAGTAGCCCCATTCGTTGTCGTACCAGGAGACGACCTTGAAGAACCTCTTCTCGCCCTTCAGGTTGTTCTGAAGGGTGGCGAGGCTGTCGTAGATCGAAGAGCGGTCGTCGTGGATGAAATCCGTGGAAACCACTTCCTCGTTCTGGTACCCGAGGATTCCTTTCAGGTATGTCTCCGAGGCCTTCTTCAGCAGGCCGTCGATCTCCTCGATGGAGGTATCTCGAGCGGCGCGGAACGTGAGGTCAACGACCGAGACGTCCGGCGTGGGAACCCTGAAGGACATGCCGGTCAGCTTTCCCTTGACTGCGGGGAGCACCTCTCCGACCGCCTTGGCCGCTCCTGTGGTGGAGGGAATGATGTTGATCGCCGCGGCGCGGCCTCCGCGCCAGTCCTTCTTGGAAGGACCGTCCACTGTCTTTTGGGTTGCAGTGTAGGAGTGGATGGTGGTCATGAGACCTGTCTCTATTCCGATCCCTTCCTTGAGGATGACATGCACGAGCGGGGCGAGGCAGTTGGTGGTGCACGAGGCGTTGGAGACGATGTGATGTTTTGAGGGATCGTATTCGTTGTCGTTCACACCGATGAGGAGCGTCTTCACTTCGCCCTTGCCCGGCGCGGAGAGGATGACCTTCTTTGCCCCCGCCGCAAGGTGGCCCTTCGCTTTTTCCGAATCGGTGAACAGACCGGTGGACTCAATGACGAACTCCACGCCGAGGTCCTTCCAGGGAAGCTGAGCAGGCTCCTTGGTTGCCATGATGCACCTGGTCTTCTGGCCATTCACGATCAGGACATCATCTTCCGCCGCGCCGGCCGACTTCTCTGTGCCGAGGGTGCCCTTGAACCTGCCGTGTATGGAGTCGTACTTCAGCTGGTAGGCGAAGTACTTCGCCTCCGTGGTGATATCCACAACCGCCACGACGTCGATCTCTCTACCCAGGAGGCCCTTGTCCACCATGGCGAGAAACACCTGCCGCCCGATGCGGCCGAACCCGTTGATCCCAACCTTGATCGCCATACCGAATCTCCTTCTTGACTATGTGTTCGCGTCGGCCACGATGGCCGTGATTGCCTCTGTCGGTCAGTGCGGCGCTGCCAAGTCCGCGATGCTCAGGAATCCGCGGATTACCGCGATGCTCAGGAATCCGCGGACTACCGCGATGCTCAGGAATCCGCGGATTACCGCGATGCTCAGGAATCCTCCAGCAGCTTGAAGACCTGATCAGCGGTCTGAGCCTGGATGATTGCCTTTCGTTTTTCCTTGTTCCTGATGATCAGCGTGAGCTTCGCGAGGATGCGCAGATAATTCTCGTGCTCCTCGGGGCCGGCGATGAGGAAGGCGAGATGCACCGGTTTCTCATCGAGGGACTGCCACTCCACCCCATTGCGGAACACACCGATCGTGATAAAGAAATCCTTCACCCAACGGCTCTTGATGTGCGGGATTGCGACGTTCTGCCCAATGCCCGTCGTCACGATGTACTCACGATCGAGGACAGCGTTCTGAAACTGATCGAAATCGATGACATGACGGGGGTCATCCGAGAGGGAGATGAGTTTTGCAAGGGCATCCTGCTTGTCGCGCGCATCGAGGAACGCGATGCGATCGCGCGCGATGTAGTCTTTTAAATTGATCATGGCTGAGCGGAATTTACCGAATATTGCCGATTGGTGCAAGGGCGGCGCGAATACCCGCGGATCACCGTGGCGCCGCCACGTAGTTCAGAGAATGTCCCCCCACTCGATTCCTTCGCCGTCGGGAACGCTTCTCTTTGCGGTTGCCCCGACAATGTAGGGAAGGAACTCGGGCCCTATGCCCGGCCGGAGCTCCTTCTCGGTGCGCAGGACAGCGACGTCCAAAGCACCGATGATGCTGCCCTGGCGAATCTCCCGCGCCGCGTGCAGCGAGCGGTTGGTCCGGAAGTAGTTTGCGCGCTCCGAAAAGGCAAGCTCCTTCACTCCCGACCCGGTTGCTGCCGCTACCCGGTCCGCGCCGTAGTCCTGCCGCAATCGCGCATGCGCCTCCTCCGAGTGCTCGGACTCCGTTCGCCGGATCGCCTCAACCATTTGACGGAAACCGGCCGGCTCCAGGGCTATCGGATCGTCGAGACCGTTCCCCGACCGTGAGATGGTGAAGTGCTTCTCGACTGCGCAGGCGCCGTGCAGAACAGCCAGACTGGGGACCAGCACCGGGTCCAGCGAATGATCGGACAACCCCACCTGTATTCCGAACACCCGGCGGAGGCTCTCCAGGACGGCCACGTTGTACTCCTCCTCAGGTGCGGGATAGGACGTAATGCAATGCAGGAGCACCACCTGCTCCTTCCCCGTGATCGCGAGGGCGCGCTCGATGTCGCCGAGCAGAGAAACGCCGCTGGAGAGGAACAGCGGCAGGCCGTAGGAAGCGACTTCCTTCAGAAGCGGGAAATGATTGAGCTCGGGCGAAGCGATTTTCAACGCCCTGGATCCCAGGTCTTTCAGCTCGCGGGCGCTTCTGATCCCGAACGGCGAACAGAGGAACAGCGCGCCTGTCGACTCGGTGTGCTCCTTGAGGGCGGCATAGAAATCGACATCTCGTTCCAGCTTTTGAAACTGCTCGTAGAGAGCAACCCGGCCCGTTGGCAGCGGAACAAACCCGGAACGTGGGTGGAGAATCTCTCCCGCGTGGACGAGCTGAAACTTGATGCATTCGGCGCCAGCCTGAGCAGCTTCGTCGATGAGCGCCCGCGCCCGTCCAAGATCGCCCTGGTGCGAGGTGCCGAGCTCGGCGATGACAAGGCAGGGATTTCCCGCGCCGACGGATCTGCCCGCGAACGTGATCATCACTCTTAAGATCGTTCGAAAGCAGGGTGATCAACAGCCCTTTTTCAATGTCAGGAGGATAAGGCGGATGAGAGATTGGACGGATACGATGGTAGATCGGATACTCAATCGTATGAAGGTGACGGCCATCATTCCAGACGCCCTGGTGAGCGACGTGCAGCGACTTGCCCGGCGGAAAAACCTCACAGAGTCCATCGTCTTCGCCCTTCGGGAATGGGCTGACCTCCAGCGCATCAGGGAATTGAACCTCAAGGTCGAGGAAAGACCCCTTCGATTCCGTGAAGGATTCGGCGCCGCATCGGCCCGGGAGTCGAGCCGGGGTCGGGAACGTCCGTGACTATCGCCGACACGGCGGTGTGGGTGGAGTTCCTGCGCAACCGGGAGCCGGTCCATTCACGTCTCAAGTCCTTGCTGGAAAGGGGGGAGGTGCTCGGGGTCGAATGCGTGTTCGGCGAGCTTTTCAGCGGAGCTCGAAGCAGCCGGGAGAGCGCCGTTCTCGCGGCATATTGGAAAAGTCTGCCGAAGGTGGACGAGATGGGGATCTGGATCGAAGCGGGGAAGCAGAACGCGTCCCGGCACCTCCATGCGAGGGGCGTCGGTCCGGTCGATGCAGCGATTCTAGCGGTCGCTTTACGTACAGGGGCGCAAATCTGGACCCTCGATCGACGACTGCGAGATGCGGCCAGCCGGTAGGGACATCAGCCGGGCCCGCCCCGGTCCGAATCCCTGAAAATCCGGCTGCCCACGGTTCCGCGCTGACCCTGGTACTTTCCCGCATAGGGTGTGCGGGTGGCCTTGTCCATGAAGGCGAATACGATCTGGCAGATCCGCCGGCCGCTGGCAAGGCGCAGGGGCAGGCGGTTGGCGTTGAACAGCTCCAGCGTGATGTTGCCTTCGAAGCCGGGGTCGACCCATCCCGCGTTCTGTATGAAGAGCCCCATCCTGCCGATCGAGCTGCGACCCTCCACGAAGGCCGTGACATTGGCGGGAATCCTGATGAGCTCCACGGTCGTTGCGAGAAGGAATGAATGCGGCGGAATGACGATCTCGTCCTTCTCGATCTGCACGTAGGGCAGCTCGCTGTCCAGCGTGAGACTCTCCAGCGAGTTTTCGTCGATCTTCAGGAAATGCCGCCCCAGGCGAAGATCTATGGATGCCGGTTGCAGCTGGTAGGGCTCGATCGGGTCCACGACGATGCTCTTTTCAGCAATCATCCTGCGAAGGGTCTCATCGGACAGAATCATTCGTGCGCTCCTCCCGGAAGGTTTTCCCGAATCAGCCGTGCTTTCAAATCCCGCAGCCCGGTGGACAGCGACACCCTGTACACGTGCGGGTTGATCAGGCGTTTGTACGTCTCGTCCAGCCGTTCCAGCTCCCCGATTGCACGTGCCTGCAAAGCCTTCAGCCCGGGGCTGTCCGAGAGGATCTTTCCCCCCTTCATCCTGAGACTGAGAAGGGGCGTGATACGGGCGTAGTCTCGAAGCGTAAAGGACCTGTAGTCACCCATGGGATGGTGAAATCTGTGTCCTGCTCCCGGGGCAGGAGGATCCTCCTCGAGGCCGATCAAGTCCGCGAGGGGGTTGCCTTCAGCGTTCGTGAACCGCCAGACCTGTTTGATGCCGGGGTTGGTCACCTTCTCGGGATTGTTGGACACCTTGATCGTGGGCACCCACATGCTGCCGTTCTGCCGGGCGCAGATCTTGTAGACACCGCTCAGCGCAGGATCCCCGCTCCCCGTCACCAAGTGGGTGCCAACACCCCACGTGTCGATCGGCGCGCCCTGTGTGATCAGCTGGTGCACGATATATTCGTCCAACTCGTTGGATGCCATGATCCGGGCCTCGGTGAGCCCCGCTTCGTCCAGCTTCACCCGAACCTTCTTGCTGAGGTATTCCAGGTCTCCGCTATCCAGGCGCACGCCGAAGCTCGCATGACCGGCCGCCAGGAGCTTCTTCCCGACCGCAATCGCATTCTCGATCCCGCTTCCCAGGGTGTCATACGTA
>JBEKTX010000200.1:0-8148 GCA_049515615.1 Spirochaetia bacterium | reverse complement strand
CCTCCAGGGAAAAGGCCCGATCGACGAAGTGGACCTCACGGTCCGGCAGGCAGGATGGATGCTCTGGCTCGGGGGCCTGTCGAAGACTCCCGCGGAAGGAGAGGCGCTCGCACGCGGACGGCTGCGTGACGGCAGCGCATGGGAGCTCTTCCTCATGAACGTCGAGTTCCAGGGAGGTGACACCCAGGTCCTGCTCCACCCTGAAAGAGGCCCGTGCGCGTCCTTTGTGAAATCGGTAGGGGCATCGTCTGGGGGATTCGTTCGCCGAATCGATGCGTACAAGACTGGCGTGGCCTCCGTGATCCTGGGCGCAGGCCGATCGCGGAAGGAGGATCAGGTTCTGCCGGGAGTCGGCATTACTCTTTCACGCTCCCAGGGCGATCGGGTGGAGCCGGGCGACGAGCTGTGCCTCGTGCACGGGGAGGATGAGACGAAGACAGCCGAGGCGTGCCGGCTCATGGAAACCGCTTTTACATTGTCCGATGAGAAGACGCTGCCCGGCCCGCGTCTCCTGGAGGAGATCACTAGCGCATGATATGGAACAAGCCGGCCGTTGACCCTGCCCTGGTAAAGGAAATGGCGCGCCGATACGAGATCGATCTGCTGACCGCGACCATCCTCGTACGCCGCGGCGTGACGGCGCCAGAAGCGGTCCGCTTTTTTCTCCACGATGACCCGCGCGGCCTGCACAACCCGTTCCTGATGTCCTCCATGGCGGAGGCCGTGGAGCGGATCAACGCCGCCGTGGACAGCGGGGAGAAGATCCTCATATTCGGAGACCGGGACGTGGATGGCATTACCTCCACGGTCCTCCTTTTCGAGGCCCTGCGGGAAATGGGGGCCGACGTTCAATGGATGCTGCCCGAAGGGGAAGAGGCCTACGGTCTTTCGAAAGCCGTGATCGAGCGCGCCGCGGAGTCGAACGTCAGCCTGCTCGTCACCGTGGATTGCGGGGTCTCCAACACCCAGGAGGTCGAGAGCGCGGCGTCACTCGGGATCGAGACGGTCGTGATAGATCACCACAACCCGCCGTCCGACCTCCCCCAGGCGGCCGCGGTGGTCGATCCCAAGCTGCCCGGCTATCCCTTCCGGGACCTTTGCGGGTGCGCCGTCGCATCGAAGGTGGAATGGGCTCTGCGCTTCTCACGGTCTCCATTTTTCGGTGTTTCGATCTGCCTGCTGAATGCCCGGCCGGCGAATGAAACGATCGTTGTGGAAGCGGTGCGGCTCACCAATCTCGTCGAGACGGAGCGGATCACGGAGAGCTTTGTGCCCGGTCTCGTGCCGTTCGAGAGGAGCCGGCTCGCCGGTTTCGTCTCTGGTGAGGAAGTCCTCGTCCTGGAGGCGCCGTCCCAGATGCGGCTGCTCGTTAGGGCATTCGGCCCCGGCGCGGCCATCTCAGTGTCCGACCTGGCGCCGCTTGTGTCGCAATTTCTGCCCGGCCTTGCCGGCAGGAGCCTCCTCAAGCTGCAGCAGTCATCGCGCAGTGAAGTCTTTTCCGGCAGACCGCTCACGGAGATCGACGTCCTGGAAGAGACATTCATCTCCCTCGTGCTTGCGCGGGAGCAGGAGCGGTTGGCCCCGGTTTTCACACGACTGGACCTCGTCACGCTGGGCACACTGGCCGATCTCATGCCGCTCGCCGACGAGAACCGCATCTTCGTGCGTCGGGGTCTCGCGCTGCTGCGCGCCTCGGAGCGCACCGGCCTGAGGCAGGTCTTCCGTCGGAAGGATCTCCTGGGCAAACGGATCAGCACCACGGATATCTCCTGGCAGGTGTCACCTCTTCTCAACTCTGCGGGCCGAATGGGAGAACCTGAAACGGCCACGAGGCTGCTCCTGGCCAAAAGCGCCGAAGAAGCCGAGCCGCTGGTGGAACAGCTTTTTGTCCTCGATGGAAGACGGAAAAGTCTCGGCGAAAACACCTGGAATCTCGTCCTCGCACAGGCAAAGGACTCGCTGGAACGCACAGGAGGCAGGGTCGTCCTCGTCCACGACGAGCGCATCCAGCGCGGCATTACCGGCATTATCGCCTCGCGGCTGCAGGGGTTCTTCAAGACGCCGGCGATCGTGATGGCGGTCGGGGCCGAGACGGCCGTCGGATCGATCCGCAGCAACCAGCAGCGGATGATCGCCGACTTCTTCGCCCGGCACGGGACGGATTTCCTCAGCTTTGGCGGGCACGATTTCGCGGGCGGGTTCAGCATCGAGCGGGACAGGCTTGGCGGCTTTGTGAATGAGTTTTTCGCGCGCGCCGACGAGATCCCCCAGTCTGCAATGGCGGAAGGAGAGACGATCGGCATCGACGCTGAGATACCGCTCACGTTTCTTTCACCAGACCTCCAGAAGACCGTCGATCTTTTTGAACCGTACGGGGAAGGAAACGCGCCCCTCGTGTTCCTCACTCGGGGGATGAAGGTCTCGCACTGTGAGCTGATCGGACGAAAAGACCTCAATCACCTGAAGCTGCTCCTGGAAGCGGGCGCCACAAAATGGCCCGCCGTCTATTGGAACGCCGCCGCCAGATTCCCGGGTGAGTTCACAATTGGCGACAAGGTGGACGTCGTCTACCGTCTGGGCAGGAACTCCTACGGTGGCGGAGAGAATCTGCAGCTCACGATCCTGGACCTCGAGAATACACGCATGGTTCGAGGCGCCCAGAAATGAGTCTCGTTCGTTCGTGCGCGGCCGCATTCGTGCTGATTCCCGCCCTTGCGGTCGCGCCTGAAGCCGTCCATGGCGATATGGTTGCGCTGACCCGCCCATCACCCGCGATCTGTGTGACGGACGCAGGGGCGACCTTCTCCGTGGCAAATGGCGCGCTGCGGCCGGTCCGGGGCCAATTCATGATCTCTCCCCCGGGAGGGCCAGAGCTTCATCCCCGCACGGGCGTCTCGCTGGACGGGAAGCCGGGCCAGCTTCTTCGGATGCGCGTGTGGTCCGGCGAGCACCTGGATTCGTTCACTGTTCAGATAGGGTCTCCCGGGAAGAGCCCGATTGCGAAGGCAACGGGATTTCTCGCGGAATCGCGCCAGGGAACCGACACATGGGTGGTCCTCGTCGGACTCCCCGCCTGGAGCTTTCCTCGAGAGTACACGCTGACGTTGACCGCGGCCGCCGGGCAGCGCTCCTACCTCCTGGTCGAGCCCTTCACGCTCGCGAGCCGCAAGTTTCTCTCCGAGCGCATCACGCTCAGTGCCGAGCTGACCGCCCTGGCGACCGTTCCTGACCAGAAAAAAAAAGACCAGTCTCGCGTGCTTGCGGAGGTCTTCGCTACGCCCCATCCCGACGCACGATTCGAGACCGGGACATTCATCGTCCCGATTCCCGTCGGACGGAGGAGCTCGGGCTTCGGCGACAGGCGGGAATACGACTACGCGGATGGGTCCAAAGGTTACTCGGTTCACCTCGGCGTGGACATCGTCTCGCCCGCAGGAACGCCCGTGCCTGCCTGCGGGCGGGGGCGCGTCGTCTTCGCCCACACCCGAATCATGACGGGCAACACGGTCGTGATCGAGCACCTGCCGGGTCTCTTCTCGGTGTATTATCACATGTCGTCGATATCCGTCAAAAAAGACGACATCGTGGAGAAGGGCCAGGTGATCGGGGCGGTCGGGATGACGGGATTCGCCACCGGTCCTCATCTGCACTGGGAAGTCGAGGATGCCGGTGTTGCGGTGGATCCCGATGCCCTCGTCCGGGGCCCTCTCCTTGACAATAATGCGGAATTCTTCGACATTGACCATGCTGTCGCAGCGAAGGGAGGTGATTTCAATAGCTTATATCGAAGTCAGTGACGATGAGCCCCTCGAGAAGGCGATCAAGCGCTTCAAGCGCCAGGTCGAAAAAGAAGGGATCATCCGGGAGTGGAAGAAGAGGGAGTTCTTCGAGAAACCCTCCGCCATTCTCAATCGCAAAAAGAAGGCCCTTGAGCGAAAGCGAATGAAGAGGGCGCGCAAGGTATCGCAGATGAAGAGCTACTAGCTGTTCAGACGGTTGCGCGCACAAGACTGTGAAATGAGAGAGCCCCCGGAAGGGGGCTCTTTGATTGATCCTTCAGTCGGTCCCTTTCGGCAATCCAACACCGCGCAAGCGCGGTGGGGCTACAATATGTGCTTCAGGAATCTCTGGGTACGCTCTTCCCTTGGGGCCGCGAACACGGCCTCCGGGGGCCCGCGCTCGATGATCTCCCCGTTGTCCATGAAGACGACCGTGTGCGCGGCGGCGCGGGCGAAGCCCATCTCGTGGGAAACGACGAGCATCGTCATCCCTTCTTTCGCAAGCTCCACCATCACGTCGAGCACTTCCTTGATCATCTCGGGGTCCAGCGCGGAGGTCGGCTCGTCGAAAAGCATGACTTTCGGGCTCATCGCCAGGGCCCGTGCGATTGCCACGCGCTGCTGCTGGCCGCCGGACAGCTGCTCCGGATAGACGGACTCCTTGTCCGAGAGCCCGACACGTGCAAGGAGCTTTCGCCCAAGGTCCCGCGCATCGGCGTCATTCATTTTCTTCACTACCCGGGGAGCGAGGATGATGTTTTCCAAGGCCGAAAGGTGCGGGAACAGGTTGAAGGACTGGAACACCATCCCGACTTCTTCCCGTATCTTGCGGATGTCCGATGCATGATCGGTGACCTGGTCCTTGTCCACCCAGATTTCCCCTGAGGTGAGGTGCTCCAGGCGGTTGATGCAGCGCAGCATGGTGCTCTTCCCGCTGCCGGAAGGGCCGATGACGAGCACCACTTCTCCGGTCTGAACGGAGAGGTTCGCATTTTTCAGCGCGACGACCTTGCCGAAGTTCTTGCAGGCGTTGATGATCCGCACTCTATCTGCCACGACGGTTCATCCTTTCCTCGAGCAGGCCGACGAGTCGGGAGAAGAAGAGAGTCATGACGAGATAGACGAGCGCGACGACAGTGTAGGCCTCGAAGAAGTTGAATGTCCTCGTCGCATACTCGGTGCCCCGGCGCAAAAGATCCGCGACGGCGAGGATTGACACCAGCGAGGAGTCTTTCAACAGGGCGATGAACTCGTTGCCCAGGGGCGGAAGCACGACGCGCAACGTCTGAGGAAGGATGATCCGGCGCAGCGCCTGGCTGCGTGAGAGTCCAAGGGCGATCGCCGCTTCCATCTGACCTTTGTGAATCGATTGAATCCCGGCGCGAAAGATCTCGCCGAGGTATGCTCCGTAACACACCGTCATCGCGATGACGGCGGCGATCAGGTCCGGGACCAGGATGATCTTCCCAAGCGCATAGTAGATGTAGAACAACTGCACGAGCAGCGGGATCCCGCGGATGATTTCCACGTAGACGGTGGCAATCCTGTTGATGATCGTGATCCGTGAAATGCGCCCGAGACCGGCGAACAGGCCCACCACGACAGAGCACGCAATGGACATGAGCGTGACTTCAAACGTCTTCAGAATGCCGTCGGGAAGGAAGAAGAGGATATCTCGGTAGGGGTGGGGCTTCGCGATGAAAAGGTATACCAGTACTGCAAGAGCCCCGAAAAAGGAGATTCGCCACGCCGAGAAGGTCGCTTTTTCCCCTCTTCCCGGGATCAGCGCCCCGTCGGTGATCTCAACGCGCCCCTCGCGGACCGGCCGCGAGGGACGAGGCGGGAGGGCGGGCTCTTCGGTTGAAGCGCCTCGCCCCCCGGAGCTTCCTATTTCAGCCACTTGTCTTCGATCGGCTTGTTCGCGCCCGCATCCATGACCTTCTTCAGGCCTGAATTGATCATGTCGAGGACTCTCGTGTTGCCTTTCTTTACCGCCACCGCATAGTATTCCTCGGTGAAGGGCTTGCCGACAGTCTTCATCTTGCCCTTGTACTTGTCATTCTGAAGCGCGTAACTGGCCGCGGTCGGGTTGTCAACCACGACACCGTCGATGCGCCCGTTCGAGAGGTCTTCGAAGGCGAGACCAATCTCGGTGTAGGACTTCTCCTTGATATTGTAATCCTTCATGACCTTCTCGATCGCAAAGGCGCCGGTGGTCCCTATCTGCGCTCCCAGGGTCTTTCCCTTCATGTCAGCGAGGATGGTCACTCCGTTCACGTCGCTTTTCACGGTAAGGATCTGTCCCGCGTTGACGTAGGGAATTGAAAAATCGATCGTCTTCTTGCGTTCATCCGTGATGGTCACGGCCGACATGACCGCATCGTACTTGCCGTTTGCAAGGCCGGCAAAAATGCCTTCCCAAGGCAGGGTCTTGAACTCGACCGTGAAGCCGCCCGCCTTCGCGGCGGCGTTCATGAGGTCAATATCGAAGCCGACGATGTTCTTGTTTTCGTCCACCATGTCCATGGGAGGAAACGTGGTGTCGCTTGCGATGATCAGCTTCGTTGGCTCTCTCTTGGCGCAGGACACGACGCCGAGCAGGAGCACGGCAAGCATGAATCCGGTGAGAATCTTTCTGAGCATAAAAACCTCCTTGAATGAATGTTCATACCGTATCCGCGACAGGGAGCACGTGTCAAGAACGAGCTCCGTATCCGATGCCCTGCTCGGGGCACCGCGATGGGGCGCGATGCGCGGCCCTTGACGTGCTGCGTCCAATCCCCTATACTCGATGGCTCGACGCAGGGTAGAGCAGTTGGCAGCTCGTCGGGCTCATAACCCGGAGGTCGCAGGTTCAAATCCTGCCCCTGCTATATAATCCCTTTCGGCGAAAGGGATTACAGACCGCTACCGGAAAACCGGCGCGATCCGCAAAGCACTGTAGCACGGACTGTAGCACAGCCCGTGAAAGAGGAGCGGAAGATGCGCCGTTTTTCATTGTACCGGCGAGGCAAGATCTGGTACGCCAAGCTGCACAACCAGGCTGCAGGCGGCTATTTGAGCGGGCGTTCGACGGGAGAGCGCGATTGAAACTCCGCTTTGCTCGTTGTCGCCGAATGGTTGCGCGACGGGATTCCTGACCCGAAACGAAAGGGCACCCGCCCGATCTCCAGCATTTTCGAGCTCCATACGGTTCTGAGTGCCTTGCGCGCGCTGCCGCTGTCCACCGCGGACGCGGAGAAGGTTCTGGGCATACTCCGGGACCGCCAGCTCATCGAAACGGCCGTGGTAAGGGCGGGTCCCGGGTCGGACCCGCTTGTTTCCTTCCTCGAGCGATTTTGGGACTTCGACAAATCCCAATACGTGCGGGAGAAGCTTGCCCATGAACAGCGCATTGGACGGCGCCACTGCTACGAAATGGCTCTGTGGATCCGCAAGTACTGGAAACCTTACTTCGGCGAGGAGCGCCGCCTCGTGGAAATCCGCAAAGCAGACCTGCAAACCTTCGCGCTCTGGCTGAAGGAGACGAAGGGCCAGAAGGGAAAAACCGTCAACAACTGCCTCGCAGCAGGGACCGTACCGCTGCGCTGGGCGAACGCAAATGAGTTGATCCCATCGAACCCGGCGTCCGGTCTGATGAAGTTCGGTGGCCGGGCAGAGCGCCGTGGAGTCCTCACCGAGGAAGAGGTAGCTCGGCTTTTCGCTAAGCCCTGGGCCGACGAGCGAGCCTACCTGGGAAACGCGCTCGCAATGAGAACGGGGTTGCGCTTGGGAGAGGTGCTCGCGATTCAGGTCCGCGACATCGAGGACAACCGCATTCGTGTGCGGCATTCGTGGTCGAATATCGACCGTCTCAAGAGTACAAAGACCGGTGAGCAGCGCACGGTGCCACTTCTGCCTTGGCTACGCACGCGCATGCTTGATCTCGCTAGAAAAAACCCCCATGGCGTGGGGCCGATCTCTTTCGTGTTCTGGTCCACCACCTTTGCCGACAGGCCGATGGACGCTCACGGACTTGCGGACCCGCTTAGGGAAGCTCTCCTTGGCCTGTCGATCACGGACGAGGACCGCAAGGACCCCGAGAAGCTTAGGCAGGCTGCAGAGTACTGGCGCGCGCGCAGGGTTTCCCGGGCAAACTGTATAAGATGGGGTGCGTCATGAGAAGCTGTATACGATTCCAGTAGGTGCGAGTCCTACCCAGGGAACTGTCGATCCGTCCCGGTAGCTATCGTCACGGTGGGAAGGGTAACCGACTCGTCGAAGCTGACGAGAAAGGAGTCTGCGTAGGCAGGCTGCAAACCTGCGGGCCGTAACGTGAGTGAACGCTGAGCAAACCTCGAGAGACACAACGTGGGAGCCGACCCAAACC
>JBEKTX010000199.1:0-8156 GCA_049515615.1 Spirochaetia bacterium | reverse complement strand
TAGCCCGAAGCATCCGGAGAAAACACGTACGCGCTGCGCTTGATCTCCACCAGGCCCAGAGGCGTGGCACAACCGTCGATGAGGGCCGAGAGCGCCCGGGAACGCGCCTCGGCGAGCGGCAGCGTCCCCGGCACGACGAACCCTTCGAGCACCTGCTGGTAGAGGCGGGGCGAGGGAAGGATCTTGCGGGGGGCGACCTCCCGGAACCGCGGATAGCGCACTTCCAGCAGCCTCTCCCCCGCGATCTCCAGCAGCCTTTCGAAGCGCCTGATCTGTCGGACGGACGGGTCGACGCGGAGGCTGGCATCGAAGAACTCCCCCGCGTAGAGAGCCTCGAGGGCGGCCTGGATTGCCGCCGGAGCTGCCCGGGCAGTCCGCTCCTTCAGCAGGGGGAGAAGTGGGATGTCGGCAGGGTTCGTTTCACTTGTCCTCGATGCGACCATCCGCAGAGCCAGGTACTCGCGCAGGGCCCGGCTGTCCTTCGGCAGCGTGACCCGCCATAGCGCCGTGTGGGGGCATTCAAGGGATACATCACCCACGGCGAGCACGAGGGCGAAGTCGCATCTCTTCTCCGCGATATCGTAGGCGAGCCTGTCGGCGAACGCCCCTGCCGGCTCACCGTGCAGGAAGCGCACCAGGGCGGAGCGCGTACTCGAGCTCCACGACACGCTGCGCCGCGCCCCCTCTTCCCACACTGCCGCCCCCGGCCACGACTCCGATTCGCTCATCTGCTGGAGAGGCTCGACGAGCAGCCGCGCATCGTCCCCCGGGATCTCCGCCTCGGTGCTCCTCAGCCGGGCGTCGAGCAGCTTCCCCGGGTCTTCCTCGATGGCGATCGCATACACGGCCATCAACGGGTCTCCGGAGGAGGGGAGGGTTCTGGACAAGAAGGGGCTTGCCCGCACCACGGGATCCAGGATCGCCTCCGCCACGTAGCGGGCGTTCAGCGAGGGCTGGGCGGCAGAGATGCTGCAGGCGGCAAGCTCGGCAAGCTGGGAGACGGTTGGGGCGGTGGCCGTGGGATGCACCTTGTACAGCACGAGCATCCGCACAAGCCTGCGCGCAAGCGCGCGGTCCTCCTCGGATGCAAGAGACGTCCCGATCACCTCGTCCAAGTGGGGCACGATGCGGCGGGGGTATGCGTGGAAGGCGGAGAACTCGGCCAGCCGGGCGGCGAAATGATCGTAGATGCTGTCGGGGCCCAGCAGCTCGGCGGCCGGCCTCGAGAGGATCCCGGGAATGCCGCGCGCCGCGTCGCCCGCGACACGGGAGTGGACGAAGTCCACGATGCCGCGATGCTGGGAGAAGAGGTCCCCCAGCCCTTCGAGCAGGGAGAGGGTTGCCGGGTGCACAGGGTAGGCGGCGCGAAAGTCGTCGAAGGCAGCGGAGAAGGTCGCGTACTGGCTCTTGTAGTGCTGGTAGATCCGCGCGATCTCCTCATCGGCTCCCGGCTTCCGCCTGACCAGTCTTCCGCCGATGAGGGAGCGGACGTGCACCGTGCTCAGACCGAACCTCACGGGGAACCTGTCCTTGATTTTCCTGAGGATGGCCTGAGAGACATCGCCGGTGGCTTCGATCGACTCCTGTACGGCGGCGACGATCCACAGGGGCTGCCGGGAGGCAAGCTCGCCGAGCAACTGCAGGGTGCGCGCATCCTCGTTCAACGCCTGCGGGGTCGCCTTGGACCGGAAGAACTCCGACAGCTCGTCGATCAGGAGGAAAAGGCCGTCGAATCCCGCCTCCCTCACCTGGTCAAGGAGGCGCGTGAAAGTCCCCAGCCGCTGCCCGCCGCCCGCACCCTCGTCGGCGCGTGCATGGGCGTCCGCGCGGGCCCTGGCGGCGGAGCGGGGTTCTTCGGCGGCGCCCCGCGGCGGAAGTCCCGAGCTCACCGCGTCGACGACGATGGACTCGAGCGCGGTGGCGGCCCGGAAATTCACCAGGGAGATATCGACAGGCAGGAACCGCTTGCCGCTCTCATTCAGGCGCTTCAATCCCGCATGCCTCTGGTCCAGCGGATCGCGCGCCTCGCCGCCGGCCAGCCACGCGCACAACGCCGCAAGGAAGTGGGACTTGCCCGAACCGAAATCGCCCTGCAGGAAATAGCCCTGGCCGCGACCGCTCGCAAGGGCTTCGGCAAGCACGGAGAAATGGGCCGCCGCTTCCGGCGTGAACACGAAGCTCGCGGCGATCTCCCCTGCGCCCGAGCGGCCCTCCTCGAGCCGGATCACCGTCCGCACGGGCGGTACATCGATGAGGTCGCCGATTTTCAGGGACACCTCACCTTCGCTCACGACGGGCTCTCCAGCTTCCGCCGCAGGGACTTGATGCGGCCGTACAGGCCCTTCGCCTCGGGATGCAGGCCCAGGAGGGTGGTGTAGAAGTTGATCGCTCGTTCTGGCTCGCCCATTCGCCTGCATGCCGCCTCGTAGCTCGCATGCAGGTACATGTCCGTGGGCTCGGCGCGGAGCAACTCTTCCAGCATGGGCAGCGCCTCGCTCTCCCTGCCCGATTTCGCCAGGAGAAACGCCTGCCTTTTCTGGATGCGCAGACCTGCGCCCTGGGCTTCCAGCTTTTCGTACTCTTTGAGAGCCGCTTCGGGCCGTCCCGCTCTTCGGCACAGGGAAGCGTGGATTTCACGGTACACGGACGGGAGCGAGGGGATGCGCAGGGCACGTTCCATCCGCTCGATCACCGGCGCAAGGCCATCCCGCTCGACCTCCAATTCGGTGAGCGCCCACAGCGCCGGCGGATGATCGGGGGCGCGCTCGAGCCATCGCCCGCACTCGGCCATCGCCTCCTCGCGCCTGCCAAGCCCGGCGAGGGCCTTCACTTTCCAGGGAGCGCTCTGTTCTTCAGGCAGCGCCCATTCGGCGAGCAGCGACAGCGCCTCCTCCCAGCGCGAAAGCCGAGCCAGGCATTCGAGTGCTCCCCTGCGAGCCCGTGCGGCGACCTTGCCGAAGAGGAGAGCCTCGCGGTAGTGCGCGAAGGAATCCTCCACCTTGCCGAGCCCCAGCAGGGAGTCAGCCGCCGCAATGATGGCAAAGGGGTTCGACGGATCCGCCGCAAGGGCCTGTCTGGCGGCGGACAAGGCCCGCTCGGGCTCCCCCGCCCTGACAAGGGCGACAGCCTGCTGAGTCAACCAGAACGGGTCAGAGGAGGAGCTTTTCTGGCATTCCTTCTCCGCCAGGCCCGCCGCGTCTCTATACCGCTTTTGCTTCAGGAGCTGCTGGAACTCGACGAATGCCTCGCTCATGCGCGGCAATAGTAGCCCATTTCATGCGCGCGTGGCGAGTCGAGCCAGTACGTCCGCCAGCGTTCGTCGAGTGTCCCGGCGAAGGCCGCCCTGATGTGCTTGCAGGAGCTGCGGAAGCTTCGTCTTACACCAATTCTGTCTGCAGCTTCATGGCCCGCGCGCCTTCGGCTTGGCGCGGGTCAGAGGTAACGAAAAGCTCGGATCCAATGGACATGGCGGAGGCGACGTGGATTGCGTCGAGCGTACGCATGGTCCCTCCCTCGAGGCAATTGACGGCACCCTCGATGATCGTGGGAACCACATTGATCAGGTTGGCATCCTCGACGTCGCGGAAAAAGTCACCCTTGATCGCCTGGTATTCTTTTTGGTTCAGCTTCTTTTCCCGCCGGAGCCTGTTGCACGCCGTCAGAACCTCAGGCACGCAGAGAATGCTCAGGGAGATGTCCTCGGCTTCCTGCCAGAGCGCCAGTATTCTCTCGCTCCCCTTCTCCGCGATGTATTTCTTGGCAAGAGCGGAGGAATCCAGAAAGACCCTCATTTCGTGTTATCCACGCGCTCTTTGAGGATCGCCCTGGCCAGCGATACGCCGGGGATGCGCAGCGGCCGGCCTCTTCTGGCCCATCCTGTGCGCGCGGGCGATCCTCTGTTCGAGCACCGCGGGCCGCAGCTCGGCGGTCTCGCCATAGCGGCCGTGCAGGCTGATGCGAGCGCGTCGGTAGCTCTTTTCCCGTTCGCGTTTCGGGAAGCGCCGCTTCGCCGCACCGAGGGCGAAGATGAGATGCTTGCAGGTGCCGAGGGTGTTCGTTTTGAAGTCGGGGCAAGAGCAGTATGACTCGCCCCTCTCCCATCCTCGGAGCGCGACCCTGTACGATTTTCCGGACACGGAGCTTGTGACCGCGTAGTCGCTCCAGATCCCCTTGCCGTTCAGGGAGGAAAGGGACATTTTCTCTTTCCGTGCCCTTTCGCTTCGGTCCGCAAGGGCCCGCTCGACGAGCTGTTCCTCGGTGAGGGTTTCCAGCGGGACATCATCGGGAGGCGGGGCCGAGAGCCCGAGGGCTAGCTTCTCTTCGAGAACCAGGGAGAAAGCCGCCCCGATGTGCTCGCATCCAGTGCTGCACGTCGTGCAGGAAGCCGCGATTCGCCCGGCGCGATCCTCCGCCAATCGAATGGCTGCCTTGCTCCTCCCCAGGTCGAGGGTCAGGCGTCCGGCATCCAGCGTGACCTGCGATTCCAGGTCGATTTCGAAGAGACCTCCCTTGCGAAGGAGCTTGTCGCAGGCGGGGCCGGGTGGAGATCGCCTACCGTATCTCAAACCAGGACAAGCCGTCTTCCGCAATAGGGCCCGAGTGGTCGACTACCGAGGGCTCAGGAGACCGCGCGGCAATCATTCGGATGATGCCTTCGGCGTCTTCGAGTGTCGGGGCGCGAGGACCTTCAGATTTCTGTTTCGTTCGAAGCGGCGCAATTGAGAACACTTTTCTGGTTACTGAGCCGTGGACCGAGAGAACGCGCATTCTCAGAAGAAGCCCCGCGGAGGTATCGGCGCTCCTGAGGTCGTCGAAGACGAGGTTTCCAAGGCTGTAACAGATCAGCGCTCCGCCGTACCGCTCGATCCCCTGGAGCACGTGCGGGCCTGTGCCGACCACGAGATCTGCACCGGCGTCGACGAGGGCGTGCGCGAGCGCTCTTTGCGCGGGCGCGTACATCGTCTGGTATTCGATCCCCCAGTGAAGCATCACGACCACCACTGTCGATGCGCTCCGAACGCCTGCGATTCCCTGCCGCAGAGCGCGGACAGCGATCGGCGCGATGCCGGGCCGCTCAACGCTCGCGAACGCCGTCTCGTCGTTGTCGACGCCCTCGGAGAACACCGCAATACGTGAGGCGCCCGGCGCCAGCAGGGCCGGGCGGAAGGCCTCCCCCAGGCTCATCCCGGCCCCTGCATGCGAAATGCCCGCCGCATTCAGAGCGCTCAAAGTCCCCGACAGACCCTCGATGCCATAGTCCATGGAATGATTGTTCGCAAGGCCCGCGACAGTGCGAGGAAAGGTGCGCAGATCATCCAGAACCCGCGAAGGGCTCCGGAACACGAACTGCTTCGTCTTCGGCGTTCCGCCCTGGCCGATCGTTGTCTCGAGATTGAAGAGAAAGGCATCGCTTCGCTGGAGAGTCAGCGCGATGCCCTCCCACCGTCTGTCGCCCGCATCGGCCGGCATGTCCGGTGACATCCCATCACCCCGGACGAACATGCAGTCCCCCCCGGCGACGATCGTCTGTTCGACGGGGGTCTTACCGGCGCACGCCGCCAGCGCGACGGCGGAACACAGGACGGCGCAGCGCGCCGTGCTCCGTTGGGAAAAGCTCATGTCTCAGGAGGCCTGGTCCCAGAACAAGGTGAAGAAATAACTGGTGATGTTGCCAGGGTCATGGCCGGAGAGCTGAAAAGAATTGGAGTGAAACAGGACGCTGCAACGTGTTTGCTGATCGAGGAGGTGAGCCAGGGCATACATGCCGTAGCGGTTGTCGCAGCCGGCAAAGTTCCAGGTCCGGGCATTGGGTTCCTCGAAGAAGCGACGCGTCAGCTCGTCCTTTGCCGCCGTCGAGGCGGGATTGCCATGATGGGCGAAATCCGTCGAGATCAGAAGGAAGTTCTTCGCCCGCCCTTCGGGGCCGAACGCCGGGGCGAGGGCCTGCGCCAGCTTGCGGCCCATCGGCTGGCGGACCGGCGGCTCGCCCCGATAGGCCATGGCGACGACTTTCGCGCGCGGGAAGTACCGCGCAATGTAGGGGATCAGGGTCGAAACACCGTGCTCCCCATTGAAAACGTCCGGCTCCAGGCGTACTCCCAGGGCTTTCGCGAGGGCCGCCACCTTCTCCCTGTCTGATTCCACCTTTCCGCCCGGTACACGCCAGTACCCGTCGGTAAGGGAGTACGGGAGGGTGGAAAGCCCATAGTGGGAGGGGCTCAGGACGTAGAACACCTCCACGCTGCGGCGGCGGGCGAGCTCCGCAAACCACCGGTCGATGAGACCATCCGCGAGGAGGTGATGGCTTGCCGTCCCGGCCCACGGCACGGCGCCCGCCGGCGGGAGGGACTCCACGGCGACCGGCGCCGTCCGCGCAGGCTTCTCACCGAGCGAGGCCCACGTGGAGAACCTGCGCTGCTCTGCACGGCAGCCCGCGAGCGCCAGCAGGACCAGGCCGGCAAGGAGCGCCGCGGCGCGCCAGGACGTCATTTCTGCGGTTCGGGAGGAAGGGCGATCCCCTGCGCCCAGGAGGGCTGGTACTCATCCAGCTTCGCTGCCGGATCGTAGACGAGCTTCTTCCATGCTTCGTCGGTCATGCGGTCTCCCATGGGATGAGGAAACTCGTAGTAGCTGAAGGCATATCCGACGGCGATCCTCTTGCCGCCCTGGCCGTCGTTCAACGGAACGTAGATCCGGTAGGGAATGCCGACTCCCGTCTCCAGGACGCTGCCCAGCGCGGCGCTCGTAAAGACATCCGCGATGAGGGCCATCTTGAGCTGCTCCTCGTCGCTGACGTCGCCGCTTCCCGAGTGGATGGTCACGATCCTCGCGAGCTCGGCAGGAATTGTGGGGATCCAGTCGATGTCCTGCCGTGACAGCGGCTTGTCCTGGGCTTCCGCCGCCGCGATGTCCACGGCTCTCGTGAACACCCTCTGGAGGCGATCCAGGCCGTCGAGGGACTCCTCGTCCAGCATCCCGAAGGAATCGAGGGTCTTCATCAGGTTTTGAACGGCGAGCACTGAGCCCTGCCAGAACGGGAGGTTCGGCTCCAGGTAGTGGACGGGGTCGGGGATTGGCTCGGTGCGGAAGGTCGGCTCGTAGTCCCCTCCGCCTCCCTTCTCGGCATAGCTCTGCTTCACGTAGAGGATCGTGTCGTGACGCAGCTCGGCCCAGGTTCCATGAGCGGCGAGCATTGCCCGGATTCCCCATGCGGGTGTTTCCGTGAAATAGAAGCCCGCTCCCGGCTCGAAGCGCGCCTGCGCCTTCACCTGGTAGAGCACGGAGTTGTAGTAGGTCTTCTGCCAGAACTCCGTCGTGTAGGAATCGAATTGCTTTTGCAGTGAGCCCAGCGCGTCCGCGAGCCCCGGTGTGCCCGGATAGGCGGATTTCTGCAGCAGGAGGTCCGCCGTGCGCGAGCCGAACACTTTCATGATGTCGAGGCCGCTCACCATGTTCCTGTCGTCCAGGCGCGGGGAAGATACCTGCTCGTGGATGCTGGAATCATAGGTGAAGCGCTGACCGAAGAGCCTCCACCCCATCGGCGGCTTGCGGTCCGAGCCCTCGCTCGGGCCCTGGATCACTGAGCTGCCGGAGATCGCGGGCGGCCGGAGCTTCTGGTGGGCGAGCTTCATGAACTCGAGAAGCTTCGCTTTGCTTCCCGCCCACGCGCCGAAATCACCCACGTTCTGATCCTTCCAGAGGGGGAGGACCTCGTCGAAGCTCAGGTCGTCGGAGAGCCCGATGAGCGCAGTGATGGGATCGAAGAGAGCGCTCCAGGACGCGAACAGCGCATCATCACTCCTGACCACGTCCGTGACGAGAAGCGCAACGGGCTCCATGGCGAGGGTGAGCGCAAGGGCATCCGAGGACTGCCCGCTGCCCGTCGCAGCCGGCGGCGGACCCTCCTGGGCGATCAGGAAATTGATCCGGCCGAACCACATCATGGCGCGGAAATATGCCGACAGCACGCCGTTTTTCGTATAATGCCCTCGCGGCTTGTACTGGGAGTAGTCCTCCTTCATGCGCGTCCCGTCCTTGAATGCGAACACGCTCGACTCCTGGAAACCGCTTGCCTCATCCATCTTGCCGATCTCCTCCCGGACCTCGGCGGGATAGGCGGCCAGAACGGTGTCCCTGTTCTTCTCCGCGTAGGTGAC
>JBEKTX010000198.1:0-8161 GCA_049515615.1 Spirochaetia bacterium | reverse complement strand
CCGAGCGTGCGCAGGGCGTACTTGTTCTCGCCGTAGGCGAGGATGCGCTCGGCGAGGTACTCGACGACGTTCCACTTGTGGTTGTCCATGAAGATGCTGATCAGCATGATGAGGTTCGTGTCGTCGACCAGCTCCCGCGAGAGCGCAAGCACCCCGGAAACGTAGAGGGCGATGATCGAGTTGCTCGTATGCTTCAGGTGCTCCCCGGTGAGCTCGCGCACCTCTTCGACGATTCCTTCGCTGCGGGCCTGCTCGATGAGCACGTCGAGGTCCTTGAAGTTCGTGATCGAGTAGCTGTTGAGCGTCGCCCGCGTCCACTTCTCTTCATTGAGAAGGTCGGTGATCGTCTTCAGCAGTTCCGTTGCCATTCTTTCTCCTTCCGCGCCCGGTTCATTTCGCATATTCCTCGTGCACCCCGGGATCCGTTTCCCGGAGCTTTGCGAGAACTTCTTCGATGCGCTCCCGCGGTTCGCCGGTGGTCATGTAGTGGTCGATCAGCCAGAGGTAGCGGTTGATCAGCCTCGGCACGGCCCGCTCGCGCCCGGGCCCCGGTTTCCTGCACTCCTTTTCCAGCTGGTAGATGGCCTGCTTGAGCTTTCCGAGCTCGAGCGGCTTCATCTCCCGCTTCACGCTGAACACCCCCCAGATGGCGCCGTAGACCGGCATCCATTCGTTGAGGAGAGGCTCCATGAACCCCCGTCCGCGGAGCTTCGCCGCCAGGCGCTGCACCAGCGGGGATTCCAGGCCCGGCAGGTCGACCGCCTGGGGATCGACGTAATACGCCTCGCGGAAAAACACTTTTGCCGCGCGGGATTCGTTCACCAGCGAATAGCAGTCAGCCAGTTCCGCGAGAATCCTCGCATCGTCGCGCGTCTCCTGGTTGGCCCTCTCGAGGCACTCGATTGCGCTCTCATAGTTCCCGACTCCCTTGAAGCAGCGCCCGATCTGCAGAAGCAGGTACGGATCCCCGCCCGCATCCGGCTCCGGAGCCGCCGCGCTGAAGCTTGCCAGGGCCGAGGAAAAGACAAATTGCTTGATCGAGAACAGGCACCTCTCAGGCGTGTCGCCCAGGCGCTCCACGAACGCCTGAAACAGCCTCCAATTCCCCAGGAGCTGCTCCCCGCGCTCGAATCCTTCGAGCCGCGCACCCTCCTTTTCCCCGCGTTCCCTCCAGAAGCCAGCGCACTTCATCGCCGAGGACGCGCCCGTGAAGTCGACGTCCCCTTCCAACAGGCTCTCCAGGGCGTCTATTGCCTCGGAGAACATCCCTTCGCGCAGGGCCTGACAGGCGGCCTCGAAAATCTGGGCGGAATCGTGCGCCCCCTCCCCCTGGCGGACCTGTACCCCTTTCACCTCACCGGCCTTTCGCCGCGCCGAATACGGGATCTGCGAAATTACTCTGGCCAGCACGTCCCTGACGGCTGCGCCAACAGCGCGTAAACTGCTCCGGATAGAGCAATTATCGTCCGTCGCGCCCTGGGAAAAGTATCGCATGTCATGACACTCTTCGTCAATGGAGACCTCCCATCAGGCGGGTTGGATCATCGCCCGTAAGTAGCATTCCTTTCCCGCAAATGGTAGAATCCCGTTCAGTTTGCGGATTTGCAGGTCGAAAGTCTAGGGAGGAGAGAAAAAGGCCAATGTCACATCCCCGAAAGGCGATCCTGCCGATCCTGCTCATTGCCCTTGCACTCAGCTCTCTGCAGGGATTTGCCCAGTCGTCGGGCCCCGGGTCCGACATGAAGGACGGCATCGACCAGTTCAGAAACGGCCAGTACGACAGGGCCATCCTGCTCTTCCACAATGTCATCCTCGACCCGAATGCCGGCGTGCAGAAGGCCGCAGCCTATCTGCTTCTTGCAAAATCCTACATGGCGGTGGGAAAGCTTGATGACGCCGAGCACAACCTGGAGTTCTACCTGGCGACCTACCCGGGCGCGGCTGACTATGAAGAGGCCTCCTACCAGAAGGGCCGGCTGCTTTATATGCAGCAGGAATACGAGAACGCGATCCAGGTTACGCAGGCATTCATCTCCGCGTACCCGAAGTCTTTGTTCGCGTCCAGTGCGTGGTTCTGGGCCGCGGAAAGCATGTACGGCCTCGGCCACCTGGACGAGGCGCTCGCCGTCTATCAGAAGATCGTCGCGGAATTTCCGACCAGCGCCAAGGTCGAAGCGGCGCAGTACAAGGTGTCACTTATTCAGCTCCGCAAGAAGGAAGTCGAGCTGTCCAAGCTCCTGAAATGGAGTCACGAAGAGTTTCTGAGAAGCGTCGAGGAATACCAGAACCGGGAAAAGGTGTACGTGCAGGCAATCGAGGCCTACCAGAAGCGCCTGGCCGCATCCGGCTCCGAGGAGGATCGGAAGGTCATCGCCGACCTCCAGCAGCAGCTCGCGAAAAAAACTGACGAGGCTGCTCAGCTTGCCGCGCAGCTCAAGGCGGGCGGTTTCGCACCCGCGGTGACTCCCGCGGCTTCGGACCAGGCCGAGCGGCTCCAAAGGCTTCTCGATGCGAAAGAGGCCGCCCTTGCGCTCAAGGAGATCTACCTGCTCTGGATCGCCGCGAATGGGGGGACCGGGAAATGAGAGCGCGACTCCTCGGTTCCTTCCGTCTGCTGTCCGCCGTCGTTCTTCCGTTATTGATGCT
Source organism: Spirochaetia bacterium (assembly GCA_049515615.1). GTDB lineage: Bacteria > Spirochaetota > Spirochaetia > SZUA-6 > Fen-1364 > Fen-1364. The sequence goes on along the minus strand of JBEKTX010000198.1, from coordinate 5,515 downwards.
GGCAGCGGCGCCGCTTTCGGCCCTCGACATTGCAGACGGCAGAATCCGTCTCACGCTGGACGAGGGAATCGGATGTTTCTCGATTTCCTGCCAGACGAAGGGCAGCAGCGGCGTGTTTGTTCCGCTTCTTGCGTCGCAGGACCCGCGAACCTCGTTTCTCAGCATTGTGGTCGGCAACAAGCTCTACCGGATGGGAGAAAGCTCGGAGTTCAGCGAGAAGGCGGAGAAAGTTCCGGGCGGCGCCCGGTTCGTCTGGAAGTCCAGCTTCCTCCAGGTGACGGAGACATTCACTATCATTCCTTCCCTGGATTCCAGCGTCGGCACCGGTGCACGCATCGACCTGAGCATCAAGAATTTCTCCGAGCAGGACATTACCGCCGGAGCCCGCTATCTGTTAGACACTTATCTCGGGGAACCGAGCTCGGTTCACTTCCGAACGCCCTCGTTGTCGCAGCTGACACACGAGCTCACCCTCACCCCCGCCGACAAAACGGCCTGGTGGGCGTCCCCTATCGCCAACGATCCCGATGAGTTCGGCCTCCAGGTCATGATGTCGGGCACCGGGATCACCGTCCCGAATCGCGTGGTGTTCGCGAATTGGAAGCGGCTGAGCGACTCGAGCTGGGCATATGAGACCTCTGCGGCCCGTGACTTCAGCCTGCTGCCATACTCCGTCAATGATTCGGCAGTTGCACAGTATTACGAGCCGCGCTCCATTCCCCGCTCCGGCGAGATCACAATCACGCTCGCACTCGGGCTGTACTCGAAAGCCGGCTACGGGGCTGTCCCCGTTGTGCCGGTCGCATCCCCGCCGACCACCGATTTCGCTGCCGGCGTTCAACAGTCCCTTGCCGAGGGGCAGAACGCCGGGGACGACTCGCAGGCAGTGCACGCGGACCTTTCCGCCGTCAACACCATCCTCAACGAAGTCAACGCGAAAATCGGCGGCGGCGGGACGGTTTCCGACGACGAGCTCGCGCTCATCGAATCGGCGCTGAAAGAGCTCCAGAGCCGCGCAGGACGGTTCGCACCTGCCCCTGCCAAGTAGGACGGTTTCCGCATGAAGCGCAAAGGCCTGGGAGAGGCGCGGCGGCTCTTTCGGGCCCGCAGGTTCCCGGACGTGATTCGACTGCTCGAGCCCGAGGTGTTCCGCTACAGGGAAAACTTCGAATACTTCCAGATACTCGGCTTCTCATGCCTGCATGCCGGCGATTTCGGAGGCGCCTTCTCCTACATCAGCCGCGCATACCAGTTGAAGGACGATGAGCCCAGCGTGATCCTTGGGCTCGCCGCGGTCCATTTTCGGAAGGCGGAAAATGAGAGCGCTCTCAAGAGGTGGCTCGAGGTCATCGAAGTACAGCCGTCCAATCCGATCGCTCGGCGGGGCCTGGATCTCCTGCGAAAAGGCATGACCCCTGACGCGCTGCAGGAGTTCATCGACTCCGGAAGGCTGAAGACCCTTCTGCCGCCGCTTCCCCGGCGGGTCGCACTCGCTCCCATCCTGATCGCCTGCCTGAGCGTGCTTGTGCTCGCCGGCGTTGCCTACCTCGCGGTGCGGACAGGCGGTCCGCGGGGTCCCCAGCGCCCGGGGGTTTCGGTCATAGAGATTCCGTCCGATCTGTCCTCATTCATTGACGTCGGCACCGATTTCGCATACGTGCTCAAGGAAGGGGAGGTGCGGCAGGCTTTCCAGAAAGCCAAGAACGAGCTGCTCGCCTACCGGGACAACCTTGCGGTCGTCGATATCAACAGGATCCTCCTCTCCAACGCGGCGCCGGCGGTCAAGGAGAGGGCGCGCATGCTCAAGGGTTTCGTGACGCAGGCCACCTTCGACACCCTGAAGGACCCCTACGCCTACGCGGCCGTCACAAAACAGCCTGCATTATATGACGGGGCATCAGTTGCATGGAAAGGCAAGGTCGCCAACCTGCAAGTGTCAAAGGTCTCTCTCGCGTTCGATCTCCTTGTCGGCTATGACCAGGAGAAGCAGCTCGAGGGGATAGTGCCGGTGACAGTGCCATTCGCGGCCGATCTGGCAAACGGCAGCGCCGTGGAAGTGCTGGGGCAGGTCGTGATGAATGGCACTGCCCCGTCCCTGCTGGCCATTTCCCTGCACAGGCTGGCCCAGTGAATGGCGGGGAGTCATGCGCGCGGTAGTCCAGCGTGTCCGTGAATGTTCAGTCAGCGTTGGTGAACGGAAGACGGGAAGAATCGACAAGGGTCTGCTCGTGTACCTCGGCGTGGGCAGGGTCGATACGGAGCGCGACGTCCACTTTCTCTGCGACAAGGTCCTGAATCTTCGGATATTTCCAGATGAGGCCGGAAAAATGAACCTCTCGGTCCGCGACATCGGGGGAGGCGTCATGGTCGTCTCTCAGTTCACTTTGTTCGGCGATGCGCGGGAAGGTCGGCGGCCCTCTTACACGGAAGCCGCGGATTCGCGAAAAGCACGGGCGCTCTACGAGCAGGCGCTCCAGCTCTTTCTCCAATCGGGTATCTCCGTGGCAAGCGGCGAGTTCCAGGCCTCGATGGAGGTCTCCTCCACGAACGTGGGGCCGGTGACGATCCTCCTGGATTCGGAGAAGAGGTTCTGACCCCTTCCATCCGATCTTTCCGATCGCGCATCTGGCAGTTCTACAAATCGAATGCACGCGAGATGCCGTGGCGGGTGAACCGCACCCCGTACAGGGTGTTCGTTTCCGAAATCATGCTCCAGCAGACCAGCGTGGCACGGGTAACGCCGATGTACGCCGGCTTCCTGCGTGCCTTTCCCTCCTTTCGGCGGCTCGCCGCGGCGAGCGTCCAGGAGGTCATCAGAGCATGGAAGGGCCTCGGCTATAACCGACGCGCGCTCGCCCTGCGGGAGAGCGCGCGGAGAATCACCTCAGACTTCCATGGGCGGCTGCCCCGCACGGTGGAAGAACTGGTGAAGCTTCCGGGCGTGGGCCATGCGACGGCCTCTGCGCTCATCGTCTACGCCTTCAACGAACCCCTGGTCTTTATTGAGACCAATATCCGCAGGGTGTTCATGCATCTCTTTTTCCCTGATCAGGAAAAGGTTTCGGACGCCCTCATCACGCCGCTGGTCGAGAAGACCCTCGACAAGAAAAACCCGCGCGAATGGTACTACGCCCTCATGGACTACGGTGCCGCTCTTTCAGGAGACGGAAAGAATCCGAATCGCAGGAGCAGCCGCTACCGGGTGCAGCCACCGTTCGAAGGATCCCTGCGGCAGTTGAGAGGCAGGATTCTTTCCGTGATTATCGAGAGAAAAAGGGCTTCCTTCCTGCAGATCCAAACGCAGCTCGGGGCCGACCCTCGGACCCGGCTTGTGCTGAAGCGGCTGGAAGGGGAGGGTTTCCTCCGCTTCGGCCGGAGCGGCTACTCCTTCAAGTAGTCCCCCGCGCTGAACTCCGCAAGCAGAGGTGAGAGCGGCTGGTCGCTGTTGAGCCGGTGGATGATCTCGGCCGCCATGACGGTGGACGGGACCACGCGCACACAGGGGAGCTTCTGAAAAACTTCCTGCGTGCAGGGAACCGTGTCAGTCACCAGGATCGTGCCGATCAGGTGCCCATCGCACAGCTCCCCGATCCGCTGGAGCGCCGGTGGAGAGAAGACCGCGTGCACGATTGCGATATTGATCTCCGCGGGGGAGCGCTTGGCCAGCTCACGGACAAGCTTGCACACGGAGTCGCCGGTATCGATCATGTCGTCGATGATCCACAGGACCTTCCCTTCGATCGGATCGGAGGTGAGTATGCTGATGGACTCCACTGAATTGGCCGTTGAATAGTCCCTCTGCTTGTGGCTGATGACGATCTTTGTGCCGAATGAGGCGGCAAAGCGCTTGGCCAGGGCCTCGCCCCCGGCATCCACGGAACAGAACAGCCAGTTGTCGTGCACCTCGGTGTGCATGCGCTGGCGGGTGACGATCAACTTGTCGCAAAGGAATTTTTGCAACAGCGCATGGGCCGGGATGTCGTCCACCACGCAGAGCGCGGGATCGATGAAGGTCTTCGATTTCTCCGAGTGGAGCTGGAACGTGATGTAGTGATCGATGCCCAGGCTGATGAGGATCTTGAAGTGCAGCCACAGTCCGACCGAGTTCCGCCGGGTGAGCCTGTCGGACCTGCCGGGGCTGCAGAACGGCTCGAACACGGTGATCCTCTGCGCCTGCGCCCTGCGCAGCGCGTCCACGGCGTGATACGTCTCCAGCTTGTTTTCTTCCGACGATATCCCCGCTGCGTTGCGCGCCCCTCCCGCAAAGAGAAACACATCGCAGCCTCTGACTGATGTGCCGATCTCCGCTTCCATTTCCCCGTCGGCGAACCTCGAGATGGAGAGGTCGCCGTCGATGCCCTCAGGGAACAATTCTGACTGACGGCGCGCATACGAGGAGAGCGCGGCAACCACCTCGCGTCCGTATTCGGCGAGTGACCGCGTGGAGAAGATCTTGAGCCGGCCGCGCATGACCGGAATCTACCAGAAAGTTCGTACCGAGTCCACGCGGTTCACGAGGCTGAAGCGAGGGCAGACGCCGCTGATCGCGCGGCGCGCACAATCACCTCGTCCCGCGAAAGTCGGGCGATCTCGGCGCAGTACGCGAAGAAATCCGAGCGCATGGCGCGCCGTGCCGCGTTCAGGAAGCTCAGAGCAAGCGCCGCGTCTTCTGATGGGATCAGCCCCGCCGAGGCCTGGAGCTCGCTGACGAGCGAGGCGCCGACGTCCATTATTGCGTGCCTGCCCTGTCGGCCCTGGGCGATGACGGCAAATGCGAGCAGGACACCTTGGAGCTGCGGGCTCCTCCATTCCGTGATCCGGAAAAGGAGCATGTCCAGGGCGGCGTCATTGGTCATTGCCCAGTCTTGAAGGGATGCCTCCTGTGGATGTGCATCCAGGACGCCCTGGAGCAGATAGCGGAGGAGGAGCTCCGTGCTCACTGCCGTGCGGGCCGAATGCCCCGCGGCCAGCGATTCCAGGATTGAGCTGACATCGCTGTCACCGCGTCGGGCAAGTCCTTTGCAGATCGCAATATTCGTTTCCAGGTCTCCCGCGGACATGGTCTGAAGGATGATGGAATCCGCCGAGCGATCGCTGGATGCGGCAAAGCTCTCCCAGTCCTGCGCAGAAACGTGGCAGGCGATGAGCAGGAGAAGGAGCGTCGAAACGCCTCTACTGGACATCCATGGCCTTCCGGCTATACTTATCGGAACCGCGATGCAATCGGCAAGGCAATTCGCGCGTAGTAAAGGCATATGAGGAAGCGAGGCTGAGTGAGGAATGGCCAAAAAAGAAGCTCCAGCGCCTGAGAAAAAAACCGCAGTACAGGAGGAGAAGGCGCGGGCCCTGGAAGCCGCCCGGCTCCAGATAGAGAAGCAGTTCGGCAAGGGCTCGCTCATGAAGCTCGGAGAGAACTTCACCAGGGTGGACGTGGATGTCATCCCTTCCGGCTCCATTCTTCTGGATGCCGCGCTCGGCGTGGGAGGATACCCGCGCGGGAGGGTCGTGGAGATTT
>JBEKTX010000197.1:0-8225 GCA_049515615.1 Spirochaetia bacterium | reverse complement strand
CGCGGGCTGAGCCTTGCCGAGCTTCCTTCCGGCGCGGTGATCGGGTCCAGCAGCACGCGGCGGCAGGCCCAGCTCCTGTCCCGGCGGCCGGACCTCGTCATCCGGCCCATCAGGGGAAACGTTGAGACCAGGATCAGGAAAGTGGAGGCCGGTGAGTTCGATGCAACTCTCCTCGCCGGCGCCGGCGTCCTTCGGCTCGGTCTGGCCGGGAAGATTTCCGAATGGCTTGAAATCTCCGATATCCTCCCCGCGCCCGGGCAGGGGGCCATCGCCGTCCAATGCCGGACCGGGGATCTCGAAACCCGGCGCGTCCTCGCGGAGGTGGACGAGCCCGCCCTGCACGCGGAGACGGACGCGGAGCGAGGTTTCCTGCGCGCCCTCGGAGGGGGCTGCTCGGCGCCGGTCGGGGCATTCGCGCACGTGCAGGGTCCCCGGCTTCACCTCCGTGGCAGAGTCTCCGCCCTCGACGGCAGCCGTTCAGTGGACGTGCAGAGCGAGGGTACGGACCCTGGATCGCTGGCCGCGGAGCTTGCCGGCAGGGCGCTCCGCGAGGGCGCGGCCGACCTGATCGCATTCGCGGGCCGTCGGGCCGCTCATCAGCCCACGGACGGTCTCTCGCTCCGCGGGCTGCGCGTCCTGGTCACTCGTGCGCGCGAGCAGGCCGACGATCTGTGCAGGATGCTCTCCGCGGCAGGCGCCGTGCCAATCTCGGTCCCGATGATCCGAATCGGTCCGATGGAAGACACGCGCGATCTGGACGCGGCAATCCGGCAATTGGACTCGTATCACTGGCTGGTCTTTGCAAGCGCGAACGCCGTGGAGTTCTTCATGAAGAGGCTTCATGCAACACGGCCGGAGATGCGGTGGGAGCCAGGCGCGCCCAGGATCGCGGCCGTGGGACCTGGCACGAGGGCGGCGCTCGTGCGTCACGGTGTGAGCGTCGACTTTGTCCCTGACGTCCACACCGGCATCTCCCTCGCCGAGGGAATCCTCGGGACCGCCCCCGAAGGCTTTGCAGGCGTGCGCGTGCTCATGCCGCGAGCGCAGGAGGGCCGGGAAGATGCGGCAGCCCTGCTGCGCCGGCACGGCGCCATCGTGGACGATGTCCCGACCTACCGGACAGATCCTTCTCCACCCTCGCGGGAAGAGCTTGAACCCCTGGGCCCCGGCGTGGACGCGGTGCTCTTCACCAGCAGCTCCGCGGTCAGCGCCTGGTGCGGCCAGGTCCGCCAGGGAGGCCCGCTCGCTGAGGCCGCGCGCCGCGCGGTGATCGCGTGCATCGGCCCGTCGACCGCGGCGACAGCGAGGGAATGCGGCCTGCACGTGGATGTGGAATCACCCACGCACACCGCCGATGGTCTTGTCACATCCCTGGGGCGGCATTTCGCGCGGGAGCGCGGCGGGTCGCGATGAGCTCTGCGCAAGAGTCCCGCGCTGCCCGGCCGCGCCGGCTTCGCACACTTCCTGCACTGCGCCGGATGGTCAGGGAAACCTCCCTTTCGCCCGGTGATCTGATCTATCCGCTCTTCGCCGTCCACGGCCGCGGAGTGCGCAACCCGGTTCAATCCATGCCCGGCGTGTTCCAGCTCTCCGTCGAGAACCTCGCCCGGGAGGCTCGAGAGGCGGCGGGTCTCGGCATCCCCGCGGTCCTCCTCTTCGGCATTCCCGCAACGAAGGATGAGCGCGGATCCGAGAGCCATGCAAAAGACGGCATCATCCCTCGCGCCATCCGGGCGGTGAAGGAGCTGTGCCCCGAGCTCGTGGTCGTCACCGACGTCTGCATGTGCGAGTACACCGACCACGGCCATTGCGGCATCCTGAACACGGGGGCACCGCGCCCCGTGCCGTCCCTGCCGGAAGGGTACCTCCTGAACGCCGAGACACTGGATGTCCTCCAGAGGATCGCTCTTTCGCACGCCGAGGCGGGCGCGGACGTCGTGGCGCCCAGCGGGATGATCGATGGGATGGTGGGAGCCATCAGGGGAGCCCTCGACGCGGGAGGATTCGACCATCTTCCGATCATGTCATACGCCGTGAAGTACGCCTCGGCGTTCTACGGCCCCTTTCGCGAGGCGGCGCAGGGCGCTCCGAAATTCGGGGACCGTCGCAGCCACCAGATGGATCCCGCGAACTCGCGTGAAGCGCTCCGAGAGGCTGCGCTGGACGTGCAGGAAGGCGCGGATTTTCTCATGGTCAAGCCCGCGCTTCCGTACCTGGACGTGATCCGGCTGCTCCGCGACAGTTTTCCCGAGCACCCGCTGGTCGCGTACAACGTGAGCGGCGAATACGCGATGCTCAAGGCCGCGGCGGCACGCGGCTGGTTGGACGAGCAGTCGGCCGTGCGGGAGGCGCTTACCGGAATGCGGCGCGCCGGGGCGGACCTGGTAATCACCTATCACGCGAAGGAGGCGGCTCCATGGCTGACGGGATGAACCGCGGCCATACGGAGCAGGGGCCGACGCCGGCACCGGCCCTCCTCGATCTGAACGAGAAGGGGCGGGCGCGGAACGGGAAAGCGCAGATCATGAGCAGGCGGCTGTTCGTCCAGCTCCTTGTCTTCGACGGGTGCCGCGACTCCCGGCCGCTCGCCGGGCTTCTCGACGCCCGCGGCATCAAGGGAGTGCTGTACGAGGACTTGAACGATCCGACAGGGATCGGCCTGCTCACATTCGACGAAGATCCCGGCTATTTTATCTCGACCGTACGCCCTCTGGTGTCCGGGGACGCCTTCTCGAGCCTGAGGTTCCGGGAAGAGCTCACCATGCTCGGCCGGACCTACTCAATGGGCTGGGAGGCCGACCTCGAAGAGGCGCTCATCGCCCGACCAAAGAGCAGGCTTTGCAGCCCCGAGCTTTCCTGGGCGATCTGGTACCCGCTTCGACGATCCGGAGCCTTCGAGGAGCTGCCGGAAAAGGAGCAGCGCGCCGTGCTCGCCGAGCACGGGGGAGTCGGCCAGACCTTCGGGAGAGCGGGAGCGGCATACGACATCCGGCTGGCCTGCCACGGCCTGTCGAAGGACGACAACGACTTCGTCATTGGCCTGATCGGCGCGGAGCTGTTCCCGCTCTCCGCCGTCGTGCAGAGGATGCGCAAGACCCGGCAGACCTCCCGGTACCTCGCGCGGCTGGGGCCGTTTTTCGTGGGCCACGTGCTATGGCAGGCGCATCTGGCATGAGCGGCGGCACGGGAGAACGCGCCGGATCCGCCTTCATGAAGGCGTGCCGGCTCGAGCCTGCGCCGCACACGCCGGTGTGGCTCATGCGCCAGGCAGGCCGGTATCTCCCCGAATATCGCGCGCTTCGAGAGCGTCACTCGATGAGGGAGCTCCTCTCCGCGCCCGAGCTCGCCGTCGAGGCGACCCTCCAGCCCCTGCGGCGCTTTCCGCTTGATGCGGCGATCATTTTCATGGACATCCTCCCGCCGCTCACCGGCATGGGCCTCCAGATCTCCTTCGGTGCCGGGGACGGAGAAGGCCCGCGCATCGGCAACCCCATCTCCCGAACCCACGATATTGACGTGCTGGCCGTCCCTCCCGCAGCCGAGACCCTGGGAGCTCACCTGGAGGCGATTGCAATGGCTGCCGCTGAGCTGCACTCCAGCGGCACGCCGCTCATCGGCTTCACCGGCGCGCCTTTCACGCTGGCCAGCTACGCGATCGAGGGGTCGGGGAGCAGAAACTACGCCAAGACCAAGGCGCTCATGTACGCCGAGCCCGCCGCGTGGCGGCGGCTGATGTCGAAGCTCGTCACGGTTCTCGCCGACTTTCTCAGCGCGCAGGCGCGCGCCGGAGCTTCCGCCCTGCAGGTCTTCGACTCCTGGGCCGGCATCGCTCTCGGCAGGGACGACTATGCGCGCTACGTCCAGCCCTACAACACCCAGCTCTTCACGGCCGTGCGGGCGGCGGGTGTGCCCGTGATCAACTTCAGCACGGGCACCGCGGCATACATCGAGGAGGTTGCCGCCTGCGGAGGCGACGTGGTCGGAGTGGACTGGAGGCTGCCCATCGATTCGTATCGCAGGCGCATCGGAGCCGACCAGGCCATCCAGGGCAATCTCGATCCTGTCGCCCTCCTTGCCCCCTGGCGGGAGCTGAAACCCCGGATCGATGCGATTCTCGCATCGGCGGGCGGCAGCGGACACCTCTTCAATCTCGGCCACGGGATTCTCCCGGAAACGCCCGTTGATTCGGTCGCTCGTCTCGTCGATCACGTGCATGCGTGGACCGCAGGCGCGGTATGAGCGCTCCCGTCGGCGTTCTCCTCATGGCCTACGGCGGCCCGGATTCACTGGAGGACGTGCCCGGCTATCTCGCCGACATCCGCAAGGGCCGGCCCACCCCCCGGGCGATCGTGGAGGAGATCACCGATCACTACCGCCAGATCGGGGGCGGCTCTCCCCTCCGGGCGCGCAGCCTTCTCCAGCTTGCGGCACTCTCCGCGCGGCTGGATCCCGCGGCCTTCCGATGCTATCTCGGGATGCGGCACTGGTCGCCGTGGATCGAGGAGGTAGTGGGGGCAATGGCGGAGGAAGGGATCACCCGGGCAGTCGGGGTCGTCCTCGCTCCTCACTACAGCTCGATGAACACGGAGCGATATTTTCAGAACATACGGACGGGACAGGAGCTCCACCGGACTTCGATCGAGTTTGCCTTCGTGAAGAGTTATCACGAATCACCGGCCCTGCTTGATGCGCTTGCCCGCAGGGTCCTCGAGGGCCTCGGCCGGTGGCCGGCCGACGAACGCGGAGCGGTGCACGTCGTTTTCTGCGCCCACAGCCTTCCGTCCCGAGTGATCGCGGAAGGGGATCCGTACGATGGCCAGGTCCGCGAAACCGCACGCCAGTGCGCCCTGCGCGCCGGCCTGGCTTCCGAGCGATGGTCGTGGAGCTACATGTCCGCGGGAAAGAGCCCCGAACCCTGGCTGGGCCCGGACCTGCCCGACCACCTCACGGAGCTTTCGAGCCGGGGCGTGCGGGCAGTCGTCTGCGTTCCGGTAGGTTTTGCCGCCGACCACGTGGAGGTCCTCTACGATGTCGACATCGAGGCCCGGCACAGGGCGGAGGCTCTCCGCATCCGCCTGGAGCGGCCGCCCTCCCTGAACGACGATCCACTCTTCATCGAGGCGGTGGCAGCTGCGGTAGCCGCGCGGGCCCGCGAAGCGGGCTTCATCGGCAACGGGTCAGCCTCGTGAAGCGGCTCGCCATAATCGGCGGGGGGATTACCGGCCTGACGGCGGCCTGGGAGGCGTCCCGCTCTGGCGCGGAGATCGAGATCACCCTCATCGAGAGTGACGCGCGGCTGGGCGGAAAGCTCCGAACCGACTGGGTCGAAGGCTTCCTGCTGGAGCAGGGACCAGACAGCTTCCTCACGACACGGCCGGATGTTCTGCAGCTCTGCGAGGAGCTGGGCATCGCGGGCCGTCTCATCCCTCGCACGCCGCGAAAGGTGCACTCCTTCATCATGCACGGCCATGCCCTGTCCCCTCTGCCCGCGGGCTTCTCCGGCATGCTGCCCATGGACACCGCCGCTCTCGCCGTCAGCCCCCTCCTGTCGGAAGCGGGCAAGCGGCGAGTGCGAGAGGAGCCTTCGATGCCGGCCTGGACGGGCGGCGACGACGAGTCCGTGGCGTCCTTCATCATCAGCCGGTTCGGCGAAGAGGCTTTCAACCTCCTCGTGGAACCACTCGTGGGGGGGATCCACGCGGCAGACGCATCCCTGCTGAGCCGCGAGGCGGTTCTCGGCGCACCGCGCCGATCCCCAGATCCGGGCGTTGCCGCGCGCCCGCCTTTTCTCACTTTCCCGAACGGGACGGCGGAGCTGGTCCGTGCGCTGGAGGAGCAGCTCACAGGGATCACGATCCTCCGCGGGACCGCGGCGGAATCGGTGAGGAGGCTCGGGGACGGCTACCGCGTCGAGGTCTCCGGCGGGGGTCGGTGTGAATTCGATTCGCTGATCGTGACCACGCCCGCGCACGAGACCGCACGGCTCGTTGCGACCCTGGACGCCGGCATGCAGGAGCTGCTGGGCCTGATCCCCTTTGCCTCCACGGTGGTGATCCACCTTGCCTATCGGCGCGCGGAGGTCACCCATCCGCTCGACGGATACGGCTACCTCATCCCCAGCGTCGAGCGGAGCGACCTGGTCGCCTGCACATGGAGCTCGCAGAAGTGGGAGGGACGGGCGCCGGACGACTTCGTTCTCCTGCGGCTTTTCGCCGGCCGCTTCGGCCGCCGTGACCTTCTGGGAAGAGCCGACGAGGAACTTTTCGATCTCGCCCGCGACGAGTTGTCCGCCACGCTGGGGATCAAGGCCGTCCCGGTGCTTCAGCGGCTGCACCGTTGGGACCTGGGAATGCCGCAATACACGGTCGGTCACGTCCGGCGGGCGGACGCCATCAGCGCTCGCGCCGCGGGGTTTCCCGGCCTGTTCCTCGCCGGTTCGTCGTACGGCGGGGTAGGTATCCCGCAGTGCGTCCAATCCGGAGCCCGGGCGGCCGCGGACTCACTGGGCTATCTCGCGAAGCAGGGAGCGCGCACGTGAAGTCACAAAAGTCGCCGTTGAAGCTCGAAAAGTCCCGCGCACTCTTCGCCGAGGCCCTGACGCTGCTTCCCGGAGGCGTCGATTCTCCGGTGAGGGCGTTCAAGGCGGTCGGCGGCGAGCCGCTGTTCATCGAGCGCGGGGAAGGAGCCTGGCTTTTCGACGTCGACGGCAACCGCTATATCGACTACGTCCTCTCCTGGGGGCCTCTCGTCCTCGGTCACGCCCATCCGCGCATTCTTTCGGCGATTGCGGAGGCGGCATCCCGTGGCACGAGCTTCGGCGCGCCCAGCCCCCTGGAGCTCGAGCTTGCCCGGCTGGTCCGGGGTCTCATGCCGAGCGTAGAGCTGATCAGGTTCGTCAACTCGGGAACAGAAGCGGTGATGAGCGCGCTTCGCCTGGCCCGGGCATTCACCGGCCGGGACACGATCGTGAAATTCGCCGGAGGCTACCACGGCCATGCGGACATGCTGCTCGTGCAGACAGGTTCCGGGGCGGCCACCCTCGGTCTGCCCGATTCACCCGGGGTGCCGGCCGCGGTCACGGCGGACACGCTCTGCTGTGGATACAACGACCTCGCGGCCGTGGAAGAAATATTCGACCGGCATCGGGGCAGGATCGCAGCGGTGATCGTGGAACCGGTCGCGGGGAACATGGGCGTCGTCCTGCCGGTCACGGGGTTTCTCCCGGGACTTCGCGCACTGACGAAGGCCGACGGCGCGCTCCTGATATTCGACGAGGTGATGAGCGGCTTCCGCGTTCATCCCGGCGGCGCCCAGGCATTGTACGGAATCGTGCCGGATCTCACGGTCCTGGGAAAGGTCATCGGCGGCGGGCTGCCGGTCGGCGCCTACGGCGGACGCCGCGACATCATGAACATGGTTGCCCCGGCGGGGCCGATGTACCAGGCAGGCACCCTCTCCGGGAATCCCCTCGCGATGAGCGCGGGCATCGCCACCCTGAAAGAGCTCGGCCTTCCTGGAACCTGGGACCGGCTGGAGAAGACAACGCGCGATCTCGCGGAGGGATTGTCCCGATCCGCCGAGCGCGCCGGCGTTCCGCTGCAGGTAAGCCATGCGGGCTCGATGTTCGGTGCGTTTTTCTGCGGCCAGCCGGTGAAGGATTGGGAGAGCGCGAAGAAGTCGGACACCGGCCGGTTCTCGCGATATTTCAGGCGCATGCTGGAGGAGGGCGTCTACCTCGCGCCGTCACAGTTCGAGGCGGGGTTCGTCTCTACCGCGCATGGCCCGGCGGAAGTGGAGGCCACGCTGAAGGCCGCGGAAACCGCCTTCGCCGGCCTCTCCTGAGCTGTCGCCTGCTAGGGGGGACCCGCGAACACCAGCAGGGCGAAGACGAGAGGCAGGTACAGCAGCGAGCTGCGCAGCACGATCCGCGCGCTCTGGGGCGTCTTGCGCAGCGAGTGGAACACACCGGCCGACAGGAATCCCGCGCCGACGACCAGACACCCGACCAGCGCAAGCCGGCTGGAAAGCCCCGCCACGAATGGCGCGGCGCTGAGCGGCAGCAGGAGACACATGGCCGCAACCATCAGGGATGCCGCTGCTGCGCCCGTCGGCTCTGAGACCGGAAGGACCCTGATGCCCGCCCTCTCGTAGTCATCCCGGTACATTGATTCGATCGCCAGGAAGTGCGGAAACTGCCAGAGAAAGAGGATACCGGAGAGTATCCA
>JBEKTX010000196.1:0-8245 GCA_049515615.1 Spirochaetia bacterium | reverse complement strand
CGCCCGCAGAGTAAGAAAGCGGTCGGCAGCAGCTTCTGCCGGCCGGGAAAATTCGATCCGGAGGAGGGAAAATGGGAAGACCAATCGCCTTTGGTGTAACTCTTGCGGGCGTTGCCTTTCTCATGTCCTGTGCAACATTGCCCGCGCCAGAGGACGGTGACGGCATGACCCCACCGATGCTCGCTGCGGAGAACAACAAGAATCCCGCAGTGGTCAATGCGCTTCTGAAAACAGGGACGGATGCCATGGCGCGGGACCATTTCGGGCGGACCCCGTTGAGGGACGCCGCAAGCAACCCGAACCCGGCCGTGGTTGTGTCTGGGTCGGGGGCTCCTCCATCTCGATCGAGTAATCTCGCCGTGCCGGCCAGAGCCCGCCCATTATGAGTTCCAGGGCTGGTGCGGCTCCGCCAGCAAAGTCGTGCCTCCTGCAATGCGGGAAATTCAGGCGCAGCACTTTCAGATATGACGCTTACTTGACAGCTCACACCTTCCTGATAATAAAATGGAGACATTCAGGAGAGCCTACGGGTAGGCGCAAGTCAAGCACAATCTCCGGTCTTGTGCTGGCCGCAAGTCTCCTTTGCTGCATCGTCGCAGGTGCTCAAGAACAACGGGTAGCACTGGTGATTGGAAATGGGGGCTACCAGCACAATGCGACGCTTGTGAATCCTCCCAACGACGCCGCCGACATGGCAGCTGCACTTCAAAAAGACGGTTTCACCGTCGCGCTTCTCATTGATGCATCGCGCATCGACATGGAGCAATCAGTACGAACCTTCGGCAACAGCTTGAAGAATCCAGATGCGATAGGGATGTTTTACTTCAGCGGACACGGAGCCCAAGCCGAGGGTGAGAACTTTCTGATACCCGTTGACGCGGATATCCAAGACGTCGACGAATTGGCCTACAAGGCAGTGAATGCTGAATCGATACTGGCGAAGATGCGTTCAGCCGGGAACAAGATCAATATCGTGGTATTGGACGCGTGTCGAGACAACCCATTTCCGGGTTCATCCCGCTCCGGCGACAAGGGCCTTGCGATTGTCACGGTCAAAGTGCCGGAGTCCGTGATCGTATATGCGACCGATCCTGGATCTACGGCTTCAGATGGGACAGGAAGGAACAGCCCGTTTACCAAGGCGTTTCTTGAGAACATGGACGCCCCGGGCCAGGACATCACGGCAATGCTGAAGCGCGTCACCAGTCGAGTCCGGATTGATACTGACGGCAAACAGACGCCGTGGGTCAGCACGAACCTGACCAGGGACTTCATATTCAAACCTGCCTCGAGCGCGGCTGGAGTGGCGGCGGCGCAGCCAGAAGTAAATCCTACGATCTCTGTCACGCCACTGTATGGCAGCCTCGCGGTCACAACGGCGACTGACGGCACGCTGTACCTCGACGGCAAGGCAATGGGCGATGTCCCCCCAGAAGCGAACGTGAAGCTCGACCTGGTGGAAGTCGGGGATCGGAGCCTGGAACTTCACTACGCCGATGGCCAGGTGGAGCATCTGAGCGCGGCGGTCAAAGCAGGAAGTACGGCGAATGTCTCGTTCACCTACCGGCCCGACTTCTTCAAGCTTGTAAGGACGGGAATGCCAGAGGACGTGCGAGCCGCCATCCATAATGGCGCCGACATCAACGCGCGGAACAAGGATGGCTGGACCGCACTGATGTGGGCGGCTCGGGACAACCAGAACCCTGAGGCGATCGTTGTGCTTCTGAAGTCCGGTGCAGACCTATCGGCTCGGGATTCGCGCTACGACTGGCCCGCACTGACGTGGGCCGCCGCGGACAACCAGAACCCCGAGGTGATCACTGCGATTCTGAATGGCGGCGCAGATATCAACGGGAAAAACATGGACGGTGAAACTGCGCTGATGGCCGCTGCCGCGAACAACCCGAACCCCCAGGTGATCATGATGCTGTTGAGGGCTGGCGCCGATGCCAAGGCAAGAGACAGTGCGGGAAGGACAGCATTTGATTATGCGCAGGGCAACGAGAAGCTGAAAGGTACCGCCGCCTATCTCAAGCTCAAAGAAGCCTCATTCACTCAAGCAATACGGTGCTTTCTCTACGTTACGAATAACGGAAGCAACAATGTATCCGCTTATTCGATTAATCCGAGCACGGGGGCGCTCACCGCGGTCACCGGCTCGCTCTTCCCCGTTGGAACGAGCCCTATTGGAATCGCGGTAGACCCGACGGGAAAGCATCTCTACGTTGCAAACACCGCCAGCGATAATGTATCTGCTTTCACGATCAACCCGAGCACGGGGGCGCTTAAAAAGCTGAGCGGCTCGCCCTTCGCCGGTTCGACCGGCCCCGAAGGTATCGCAATAGACCCGTCGGGGAAGCTGCTCTACGCTGCAAACAACAACAGCTACAGTTGGCATCCGCAGAACCACAAGGAGTGGATTTCTGTTTCTGCGATCAACTCGATCACCGGAGCCATGTCTTTAGGCTCATATACTGCCGCCGGAATCCGCCCCAGAAATGTCGCAATAGAACCGAAGGGCAAATTCCTCTACGTCGCAAACAGCGACAGCGATAACGTATCTGCTTTCACAATCAACTCGAGCACCGGTGCGCTCTCAGAGGTGAGCGGCTCGCCGTTCCGTGCCGGAGCGGCCCCCTATGGTGTTGCGGTAGACCCGACGGGCAGGTTCGTCTACGTCGCAAACAAGGACAGCGCGAACGTATCTGCTTTCGCGATCAACCCGACCACTGGGGCGCTCTCAAAGGTAGTCGGCTCCCCCTTCCCCACCGGGGCGGCTCCCCATGGTGTTGCGGCAGAGCCGACTGGCAATTTCGTCTACGTCGCCAACAATGGCAGCGCAAATGTATCTGCGTACATGATCAACCGGAACACTGGTGCGCTCTCAGAGGTGAGCGGCTCGCCCTTCCCCACCGGAACGTCACCCGTATCTGTTGCGGTAGACCCGACGGGTGAGTTTGTGTACGTCGCAAACAACAATAGCACCAACGTATCTGCGTACGCGATAAACATGAACACGGGGACGCTCTCAGAGGTACGCGGCTCGCCATTCCGCGCCGGAGTGGCCCCTTATGGTATCGCGATTGCCGAGGTCACGGGCCCTTGAGGGAGCAAATCGTCGGAGTGAGGAGCCCAGTCCCCAGTGCCGCGCCAGCAGATGGTTTTCCCGGAGCCGTCTGCCCGCGTTTCCTGAACAGCTCAAGAGTCACCTCCTGCGCAGGACGAACGGGTCCTTTTCCTGGCAAAGGTTCCTTTCGCGGTTCATGGAGCTCGTCGCGCGGCCGCTGCTCCTGCTGATGCCTTGAGCCCCCCGGCCGGGGGTTCGCGCTTTCCCGCCGCCGTGGCCGGGCCGCGCGCGGCGGGCTCTGCGCCGTGGAACTCCCGGGCCACGATCTTGTAGACCTGCGTTTCTTCCTGGATTCCCTTGAGCTTCACCTTGCCGCCGAAGACCTTGGAGCCCCTCAGAAGACCCTTCACTCCCGGAAAG
Source organism: Spirochaetia bacterium (assembly GCA_049515615.1). Classification (GTDB taxonomy): domain Bacteria; phylum Spirochaetota; class Spirochaetia; order SZUA-6; family Fen-1364; genus Fen-1364. The sequence continues at coordinate 4,758 of JBEKTX010000196.1, read as the reverse complement.
GAGAACACCTCTTCGGTGATGTAGACCTCTTCGGCGCCCGCGAGCCCCTGCACCCTGGCCGCCGTGTTCACCGTCTGGCCGAAGTAGTCCAGGCGGTCGTTCAGCGTCACGGCGATGCAGGGGCCCCTGTGGATGCCGATCTTCAGGATCACGTCCCGCCTGGTAAAGGCGCGGTTGAACCGCGTGATCTCGCGGTTCATTTCCAGAGCCGCCTTCACCGCGTCCAGCGGGTTCAGGAACGACGCCATGACCGCATCGCCAATGGTTTTCACGAAGGCCCCCGAGTTTTCATTGATGACGCTGCCCAGCCGATCGAAATGCTGGTGCACCAGGGAGAAGGCCTTCAGATCGCCAATGCGCTCGTACAGCGCCGTGGAACCCTTCAGGTCGGTGAAGAGAATGGTGATGTCCCTGATGCCGATCCCTTCGGTGCCCTGGATGACCTCCGAGCTGAACAGGTCCCGGAAAGTCTGCACCGAAATGAGCTTCTTTCCCGAGAGGAACGGCTCGAAAAGGAGGCGCTTCTTCTCGAAACCCGGCGGGAAATTCAGGATCAGCATCGACGACTTCGCCGCCGTGCGATTGTCCAGTGCCACGACCACCTTCCCGGGGGCGACTTCGGAGCGCTCGAGCACGAGTTTCCCTGATTCCAGCCGCACGCCGAGGGTCTGCGGAGCGCTCGCCGGGGCGCCTTTCACGGCGACTGCCGCACTCATGTGGTGCATGAGGTCGTTCAGGGTGATCGAACCTCCCGTCGTCTCCATCTCGAAGCGCTTCTTCTGGCCTGGGCCGACGTACGACAGCCCCTTCACGAGGGACGGCACCGCATCGATGAACCGCGGACCGCCGGGGATGGTCGCGCTCTGGTTGAAATGGTACTTCAGGTGATAGTCCTCGATGGACAGGGATTCGGGGTGATGATACGAGATCTCACGGATCTCAGGGGAAATCGTGAAGTTCACCTGGATGTAGTCGTCCAGCGTCGCCTCAGAGTTCAGGTCACACACCGTGCAGTAGAAATGGGAGTTCAGCTTGTTCAACGACCGGAAGCTGTCCACCGAATCGCCGCATGTGGGGCAGACAAGGTTCCATTCCATCTGAAACATGCCGTTCTTGGCCCCATGAAGAAAGGCATCGATGGCCTCTTGCTCGATCAGCCCCCTGTCCGCCGCGAACCTCAGGGGGTTGATGCGAAAGAGCTGGAAGTCACCGCCATCCCGAACGAGGGCCTCCAACTTTTCCAGCACCTTGGGCGAAATGTTTTTCGCCTTGCGCACAGCGTCCAGCTTTTCCGCGAGCACCTTCTCCTTGATACGTGCTGCCATCCCGGCGACCTCCCGCAAATGCGATTTGCGCTTAAAACCTTTGCCTATATATTACTAAAATACTAATATTTAACCAGAATTCTATGAAGGAGGTATTTCATGCCTTATAGTCTGCCAGACCTTCCCTATGCATTCAATGCCCTGGAACCGCACATCGATGCGAAGACCATGGAGATCCACCATGGAAAGCACCACGCAACGTACGTGACCAAGCTGAATGCCGCGCTCGATAAGGCCCCATCGTTCCAGGGCCGGCCGATCGAGGAGATTTTGAAATCGCTGGATTCGATCCCCGCCGATATCCGCACGGCCGTCCGCAACCACGGCGGCGGTCATCTCAACCACAGCCTGTTCTGGAAAATGCTCTCGCCCAAGGGGGGAGGGAAGCCTTCGGGGGAGCTGGCGACGACGCTGGACAAGAACTTCGGAAGCTTTGACGCGTTCAAGGACCAGTTTGGGAATGCGGCCGCCAACCTGTTCGGGAGCGGCTGGGCGTGGCTGTGCGTCGATGCCGCGGGGAAGCTCGTGATCATCTCTCTGCCCAACCAGGACAGCCCTCTCTCCCAGGGCCTGAAACCGGTGCTGGGCCTGGACGTATGGGAGCACGCCTATTACCTGAGGTACCAGAACAGGCGCTCCGACTACATTGCGGCGTTCTGGAATGTCGTCTCCTGGGAACAGGTCGCGGCAAATCTTGGAGGGTCGCGATAGTAGATGATTCGCGGAACGGCCGCCAAATGGCACCGAACTGCGCGGAGCACCGCGCAGTTCAGCGGCCGTCCAGCGCCAACCGGAATGCCACCTGCGGTGGCCGCCGGAATGCCACCTGCGGTGGCCGCCGGAATGCCACCTGCGGTGGCCGCCTTAGACGATTTTCACTATCTTGCCGCTGCGGAGGCAGCGCGTGCAGATCTTCATCGTGGTCCGGGTCTTTCCGACCATGGTCTGGATCTTGAGAAGGTTGGGCTTCCAGACCCGACGTGTCCTGTTCTTTGCGTGGCTCACCTTGTTGCCGGTGACCGTGCCTTTACCGCATATCTCACACTTGCGCGCCATCTATTTCCTGCCTTGAATATTCGAATTGCTGGAGTCGACAACATACCGAAAATTGATCGGCATGTAAAGTAGGCCTCCATCGGTTCAATCGATTCGCGATTCATCTTGACACCTTTCAAAAAGAGGGTATGCTCATAGATAATATATAATATATGATTTCGTTTGCGGGAGGCAGGATGGACTCATTGCGGGATCCAGAAAGAGATGGCGCCCTGCGCACTGCCCTGCGGGCGGCAGGGCTCAAGGGTATCCTTGCGTGGCATCCAGAGGACATCGTCATGCTGTCCGGCTCACACCCTTGCTTCGGGATGGATCTCTGCCTGTACCCAGCGCTCGGAAGGCCGATCCTCTACGCGCCGCAGGGAGAGCCGGAAGATGCCCTGCCACCGGGGTTCACGCTGAGAAGGTTCACTCCGCGGCAGGCCAATGGAACCGGGCGATGGGAGCAGCTGGGACGGATGCTCCGACTGGACCTGGACGACGTGGGCATCGGATCTGCCGGCGTGGGAATCGCGTCCGACGACGGCACTCACGCGGTCCCCATCTTTGCGGCGGAGTCTCCTCTCCTTACCCATGCCAGCCTGGAGCGCATCCTGCGCGACGTCGGAGCCCGCGACGCGACGGAGCTTTTCACAAACGTCGGACTGGTGAAAACCACGCGCGAGATCGACGCCATCCGCAGGGCGAATCAGGCAGCCAGGGCGGGATTGGCAGCTTTTTTCGCGGGCTGCGCTCCCGGCGGAACAGAGGCGGAGCTGGCGGCTGAGGTTGAATCGGCCGTGCAGGGACGATCCGGCCGGGACGGGTGCCGTCTGGCGCGCGGGTGGGCTCACGTTCAGTCCGGCCCGAACTCCTGTCTTGCCGGCACGTTCAGCAGATCATCCGCCCGGCCCTTGGCGGAAGGAGACCTCGTCGTTCTGGAGCTCGCGGTCTGCGTGGACGGCTATTGGAGCGACCTGACTCGAACCGCATGCGTGGGCGAGCCCGACGAGCGGCAGCGCGCGCTCCTGGGCGCGGTTCGGGAGGCCCAGGCCGCGGCCATCCGCGCCGTCAGGCCGGGCGTGACCGGCGAGGAGGTTGACGGGGCCGCGCGCAGCATCCTCGAGCAGCGCGGGTATGGGGCTGGATTCACTCACAATTGCGGGCACCACGTCGGATTTCGCTACCACGACAGGGGTCCCGTGCATCAGCAGGGCAGCCGTCTGCCGCTGCAGGCGGGGATGACCGTCACGATCGAGCCGGGCGCATACGGGCCCGAATACGGGGGCGGAGCCCGGTTCGAGGATGATGTCCTGGTCATACCCGGCGGGGCGGAGATCCTCTCCGCGGAAGGATGAAGAGACATGAGTGCGAGCAGCGCGCTGGATTCCTTTCACCTGGCGGGAAAATCCGTGATCATCACCGGCGGAGGCGGGGGCCTGTGCGGAGCGCTCGCCCGGTCCCTGGGCGGCATCGGCATGCGCGTGGCGCTGCTGGATCTTCGCGAGCCGGCCGCACAGGAGACTGCGAATTCGGTGAACGATGCGGGGGGAGAGGCGCTGGCGTTCGGATGCAGCGTGCTCGACGAGGCCGGGCTCCGCAGCGTCAACGCGCGGATCGAGGAGCGCTGGGGGCCGCTCGACTGCCTGCTCAACGGCGCGGGCGGCAACGATCCGAAGGGGAGCACGGAGGTGGAGTTCGTGGACCGGGAGGACCCGTCCTGGAAGAGCGGTCCCAATTTCCTGAACCTGGACATGGCCGGCTTCGAACGGGCGCTGCGGCTCAACTTCCTGGGCACCGTGATCCCCACCAAGGTCTTTTCCCGGGGCATGGTGGATCGCGGCTCGGGGTCGATCGTGAACATCTCCTCGATGAGCGCGTTCGTCCCGCTCACGAAGATTCCCGCGTACTCGGCGGCGAAGTCCGCCGTGGCGAACTTCACAAAGTGGCTGGCCGTGCACTACGCGCACGCGGGAGTCCGGGTCAACGCCATAGCCCCCGGTTTTTTCATGACGGAGCAGCTGCGGTTTCTGCATATCGACCAGGCAACGGGTGAGTACACTCCCCGCGCGAAAAAAGTGATCGCCCATACGCCGATGGGCCGCTACGGCGAGCCTGAGGAGCTCGTCGGAACGGTCGTGTGGCTTCTGTCGGACGCCTCAAGGTTCGTGAGCGGAGACGTGATCCCGATCGACGGCGGCTTCTCTTCGATCACCATCTGACTGCCGCGAATGCCACGGCCTACCGTGGCCGCGAATGCCACGGCCTACCGTGGCCGCGAATGCCACGGCCTACCGTGGCCGCGAATGCCACGGCCTACCGTGGCCGCGAATGCCACGGCCTACCGTGGCCGCGAACCCGCCCTACCTGCTGCGTCGGTTGCTGACGTAGACGATCA
>JBEKTX010000195.1:0-8247 GCA_049515615.1 Spirochaetia bacterium | reverse complement strand
GGCTGGACTATCACACGGTGCTGGTGACCCACATGATCGTCGGGGAGATCGTCATTGGGGCCATTCCCTTCACGAAGCTCGGCCACATGCCGTTGCTCATCCTCTCGCGGTTCTTCGTGTCCTCGGAATACGCGTGGAGGCCGGCCAACCGCCGGTGGTGACATGAGGCAGACGAATACGGACGCGAAAACCCTCGTCCGGATCAACCGCCTTGTGGACCGCAGAAAGGCCATGATCAGGCTGTCCCTGCAAGCCTGCGCGCACTGCGCGCTGTGCGCCGAGAGCTGCTTCAAGTTCCGCCAGAGCGGCGGCGATGCCACGTACACCCCTTCCTACAAGGCCATCAACTCGATCGGCCGGATCTGGCGAAGCCGCGGACGGCTTTCAGATGAGGAGTACGAGGACATCCGCGAGCTTGCCTGGGACAAGTGCGTGCTGTGCATGCGCTGCTACTGTCCGATAGGGATCAGCATACCTTCCCTGATTGCCGCGGCGCGCGGCGCATGCCGGGAAAAGGGCGTGCAGCGCTGGTACACCACCAGGAGAAACGCATGAACATGAGAATCGCGGTGATGGGGGCGGCGGCGGTCATGCTCATGTCCTCCTCCGCGCTGTTTGCCGACCCTCCGGATATCATCACCCTCTCGAAGCCGGAAGTGTTCGGCTCCCTCAGCCGTCCGCCGGTTCGCTTCCCACACGGCCGCCACGTGAGCCTGGAGGGAGTGAGCTGTCTCACCTGTCATCATGCGGGGGACGCTTCGGTTCAATGCGAGACGTGCCACATGACTGCGCGATCGCTCCAACTGGCGTTCCACCAACTGTGCATCACCTGCCACGACACGGAGAAGAAACAAGGCCGGGCGTCCGGCCCGCGCGCGTGCGGCGAATGTCACCGGTAGGGAAGGCAAGGGGGAGGTGCCATGGTCAAGGCCACGCGGAAACCGCTTGAACAGATATTCGAGATGGTGAAAGGCTACCGGCGCGTGCTGGTGGTCGGCTGCGGCGGCTGCACGTCGGTATGCCTCGCCGGCGGCCAGCGCGAAGCGATCGCCCTTGCCGACGAGCTCACCGTGTGCGCCCGCGCGGCGCAGATTCCCCGGCAGTACGACTTTTTCACCGTCGAGCGCCAATGCAATCCCGAGCATCTGGAGGGCCTCGAAGACCGGGCGGACAACGTCGACTGCTTCCTCTCAATGGCATGCGGCGCCGGAGCGGGGTTGATGGCTGATGCGTTTCCGACCATCCCGATGTTCCCCGCGCTTGACACGATGTTCGTGGGAGTGGACCGGGACGTGGGGTACTACGAGGAACGCTGCCGATCCTGCGGCACCTGCATGCTGGGCGATACCGGCGGGATCTGCCCGGTCACGCGCTGCTCCAAGGGTGTTCTCAACGGCCCCTGCGGAGGCACCCGTGAAGACGGCTCGTGCGAGCTGGCCGGCGGGATCCACTGCGCCTGGCACGACATCCACGAGAGGCTGAAAGAACAAGGGCGGCTCTCCCCGCTGCTCATCGTGCGCCCGCCCATGGAGTGGGTGGACCGCGGGCCCCGGGTTCTGGTGCAGAAAGGTTACGAGGGCAGGTATCCGGCCGCGCCCCGGGAGGCGGGAAGCCGATGAAGTCCGGGAGCGCGCTGGAGAGAGTGCTCGACGCGGGTCATTTCGCCGTCACGGCTGAGCTCGGTCCCCCCGCGGGCTCGGACGCGGAGCTCGTCCACGCGAAGGCGGAGCTGCTGCGGGGCGTCGTGGATGCGGTGAACGTGACAGACAATCAAACCGCCGTTGTGCGAATGTCCAGCATGGCTGCATCCTCGCTTCTCGTACGGATGGGCATCGAACCGGTCATGCAGATGGTCTGCCGGGACCGCAACCGCATCGCCATCCAGAGCGACATTTTCGGGGCCGCCGCCCTGGGCATCCGCAACCTCACCTGCCTCACGGGCGATCACCAGGGTTTCGGCAACCAGGCCGGCGCGAAGAAGGTGTACGACGTCGATTCGGTGCAGCTCGTGGCGCTGGTGAGGCGGATGCGCGACGAGCGCAGGATCCTCGGCAGCGATGAAGAGATCGCCGGCACCGTACCCCTCTTCATCGGGGCCGCGGCCAACCCTTTCGCAAAGCCCTACGAGTTTCGCGCCGTGCGCCTGGCGAAGAAGGTGCAGGCCGGCGCGGACTACGTGCAGACCCAATGCGTGTTCGATATCGCCCGGTTCGCGGAGTGGATGAAAGCGGTGCGCGACCTCGGTGTGCACACGAAGTGCAGGATCCTCGCGGGAGTCACCCCCCTGAAGTCGGCCGGCATGGCTCGTTACATGTCCGAGAATGTCCCCGGCGTCGTCATCCCCGAGACGATCGTGAAACGGATGAATGACGCTCCCCGGGGCAAGGGCGCCGAGACGGGACTCGCGATCTGCGCGGAGATCATCGAGCAGCTTCGCGGGATCGAAGGGGTCGCGGGGATCCACATCATGACTATCGAGTGGGAGCAGAAGGTGCGGGAAATCGTTGACGCCGCGAAGCTCCTTCCCCGTCCCGTGCTCACGTGATACCCTCGCGCAGATGGAAACGCCCCGGGACGACTCCGAGACAATACTCCGCACGGACGAGGTGGAGGAGGTCGTCGCGCTGTGCGACGCTGACGGCATCATCCTCTCCTGGAACAGGGCCGGCGAGGATATCACCGGTTTTCCCCGCGAGGACGTTATCGTGTATCACATCGATACGGTGATTTCCCCCCGTTCTCGGGAGACCATTGATCAGATCCTGGGCATCCAGCGCTTCGGCTCGGTGCTCCCGGGGCTGCCCCTGCGCCTGCAGACGAGCTTCGGGTGGGAGGTGCCGGTGGAAGTGACCTCGGTGCCCCGGACCTTCGCCGCGGCAGAGAGGGGCTTCCTCCTCATCTTCCGCGAGGAACATCTCGACCGGATGGACGCGCTCTATCGTCGTCTCGTGGAGGGTTCGCCGGACCTCGTGTACGTCCTGGACGCGAATGCGAGACTGCTCTACATCAATGACACCGTGGAGACGCTCCTGGGCTATTCCAAGCGGGACCTCATCGGCAAGGAGCTCATCGACATCGTGCATCCCGAGGACCGGGAACGAGCTTATTGGCCCTTGAGGGAGAGGCGCCGCGCCGACCGTGCGACCCGCAACTTGAGGCTCCGCCTGCTCACAAAGGACGGCCAGACACGGCGGTACGACCTGGGCTTCGTCTACGTGTCGCTGGACTCTTTCGGTCTCGGCCGCGCCGAGCCCACCGGCCGCATTCCGCCGGACGAACGCCTCGGCACGCAGGGAGTCGCGAGGGACGTCACGGAGCTCGTCCTGCTGCAAGAGTTCTCCCGGCAGGCGGAGCTCATCCTTCCCGTGTGTTCCGTGTGCCGGAAGATCCGGCTCTCCGTCGGCGGCCGGGACGAATGGATGACACTCGCCGACTACCTGGAGCGCAGGACCGGCGTGATGTATTCCCACACGTGTTGTCCGGACCACGATCCTCATGGCGAGGGACGACCATGAGCTTCCTCTCCGACGCCCGGATCGTCTCTCGTGCACTCGACCGCTTCCTGCGGGACTCGGCGCAGCGCGGCGGGAGGGTGGTCACGCAGCAGCCGATCGAGGACCTCGTCGCAGGGCTGGACCTGGAAGGGCACGCGCGGCGGGGCGGCCTGAGCGGACAGCGCCTGGCCGCGTTCCTCGACCGGTATCTCGCCTCCGCGACCCGGCTCCACCACCCCGGCTACATGGCGCACCAGGTTGCCGTCCCGCACCCGGCGGGCGCCCTCGGCTCCCTCGTAGACGGGTTCACCAACAACGCAATGGCCATCTACGAGATGGGGCCCTCGGCGGCTGCAATCGAGTTCTGGGTCCTCAACTGGATGATCGGAAAGATCGGCTGGACCCCGACGCCTTACCCGAGGGACGCGAAATCCGCGGAACCGCATGCCGGCGGCGTCTTGACGCACGGGGGATCCCTGGCGAACCTGACGGCGCTCCTGGCCGCGCGGAGCAAGGTCGCTCCCGAGGCATGGGAGCGCGGCACGCCGACTGACCTCGCCCTCCTGCTCCCCGCGGAGTCTCACTACTCGGTGGCGCGGGCGGCGGGAATCCTTGGCCTGGGGAGCGCGGCCATCTACGCGCTGGACGTGGATTCGGCGGGGCGGATCATCCCGGACCGCATCACCGCGTGCCTGGGCAGGGTGCGCGCGGACAGCCGCAGGCCAATGGCGCTCGTGGCAAACGCGTGCAGCACGGCCCTGGGGCTCTACGACCGGCTGAGGGAAATCGGCACGATCTGCCGGGAGCAGGGACTGTGGCTGCACGTCGACGGAGCCCACGGGGCGAGCGCGCTGCTCAGCGCCCGGCATCGATCGCTGCTTGACGGCATCGAGCTGGCGGACTCGCTGGCCTGGGATGCGCACAAGCTGATGCGCACGCCGACGCTCTGCGCGGCGGTGCTCCTCCGTGACGCCCGGCACCTCGACGGTGCCTTCAAGCAGGAGGCGAGCTATCTGTTCCACGACAAGGCGCAGCCCGGCGTGGATTTCATTCACCGAACCGTGGAGTGCACGAAGGCGGGGTTGGGGCTGCGATTCTTCGCCGTCCTCGCCGCCCTCGGCGAAAAGGGCCTCGCGGAATACGTCGATCGTCAGTTCGCGCTTGCCCGGGACGCGCATGCCTACATCTCGGGGCTGCCCGATTTCGAATCCCCATTCCCGCCGGAAGCGAATATCCTCTGCTTCCGGATCCGCGGCGGTGACGCCGCGCAGTTCGCGGCGCGCGATGCCCTCATCGCCGAAGGCAGCTTCCACCTCTCCACCGCGGAGCTCCAGGGCAGGCGCTTCCTCCGCGCGGCGTTCATGAACCCCGACACCTCGATGGACGACGTACGGCGGATGATCGGGCGCGTCCGGGCGACGGCACGCCTATGACCTGCCGAGCGCCGCGCCGCCACACAGAGTATTCGCCATTGCGCAGCTTGACTCTCTGCGCACGTTTTTTGTACCATTGACACGTCCACGACAAGATCGGAGCATTTGAAGCACGATGGGCCGCAGGAAATCGGCGAAAAAGAGTGATGTCCTGACGGAAGGCGTGCAATGATGGTCAGGCATCAGGAGAAAGGGTAGTGGGCCGCCAGATCCTCTCAATGCGCAAAATCGACAAGCGCTTCACCGGCGTGCACGCCCTGCGGCAGGTGGATTTCGACCTTGACGAGGCGGAGATCCACGCGCTGGTCGGGGAGAACGGCGCCGGCAAGTCGACACTCATGAAGGTTTTCGTCGGCATCGACTCGAAAGACTCCGGCGAAATCCGCTATCTCGGCCACCAGTTCAACCCGCGGAACCCCAAGCACGCGCTGGAGATGGGCATCGGGATCATCCACCAGGAATTGAACATGATGTATCACCTCACGGTGGCCCAGAACATCTTCATTGGCCGGGAAACCACCCGGCTCAATGGCATTCTTCTGGACAAGCGTGAGCAGACCCGACGCGCAGAAGAGCTGCTCCGTCGTCTCAAGATGAACATCGATCCTGACGAACCCCTGGGACAGCTTTCCGTCGGCAAACAGCAGATGGTGGAAATCGCGAAGGCCGTGTCTCACCGCCTCCGAATCCTGATCCTGGATGAGCCGACGGCTGCCCTGACGGACGCCGAAATCGATGAGCTGTTCACCATCATGCGCGATCTGGCGAGCCGGGGCGTGGGAATGATCCACATTTCTCACCGTCTGGACGAAATCCACCGCATCGCGGACCGGGTGACCGTGCTGCGCGACGGTGAGCGCGTTGACACGAAACCGACTGCTGAGGTCACCAGACAGCAGATCATCAACATGATGGTCGGCCGCGTCATCTATGAGCAGCCGAAATCCAGGAGCAGCGTGGCCGCCGATGCGCCGGTCGTGCTCCGAGTGAACCGGCTCAACGCGGGGAGGCTGGTGAAGGATGTCAGCTTCGAACTCCGGGAGGGAGAGATCCTCGGCCTTGCCGGGTTGATGGGATCCGGCAGGACCGAGACGGCCCGGGCGATCTTCGGCGCGGATGAAGTCCAGAGCGGGACGATCGAGATCCGCGGACGCCGGGTTTTCATTCGTTCGCCGCAGGATGCCGTCGCGCATGGCATCGGGTACCTGTCGGAAGACCGCAAGCGCTTCGGCCTGGCGGTCAACCTGAGCGTGCGGGACAACCTGGCATTGGCCACCTACAATCGCTTCCAGCGCGGCCTGTTCATCAATGCAAAAAAGGTGCGGCAGGCGACGGAAGACTACATTCACCGGCTGAACATCAGGACGCCTTCCCTGGAACAGCTACTACGGAACCTTTCGGGAGGCAACCAGCAGAAGGTCGTGATCGCGAAATGGCTGATCCGAAACTGCGACATCCTGATCTTTGACGAGCCAACCCGGGGAATCGACGTGGGGGCCAAGAGCGAGATCTACACCTTGATGAACGAGTTGACGCGGGAAGGGAAGTCGATCATCATGATATCATCGGAGCTGCCTGAGATCCTTCGCATGAGCGACCGTATCCTCGTGATGTCCGAGGGAAGGCTCACGGGGGAGCTCCCCATCGAAGGGGCGAGCCAGGAGGCCATCATGGAGTACGCAACCATTGGGCACCAGGCGGTCCTCAGCAGGAGCTGATGCAATGGCGGATACGACACTCGAGATGAGTCGAATGCAATGGTTCCGGGAGCGAGGGCTGAAGTGGGTGCTTGCCCCGGGGGCCCTGGTCATCCTCTACCTTTTCTTCGGCGCCTTCGGACGAAACTACTTCTCCTACACCATCCTCGTGAACATCATCGACGCCGCCTACTACATCGGGTTTATTTCGATGGGCGTGACCTTCGTCATCATCAGCGGCGGGATCGACCTTTCCGTCGGAACGGTCATGATGTGCGCCGCCATCATCGGCGGAACGGCGCTCAAGGCGGGATTGCCGATGGTCCTCTCTCTTCTCCTGATCATCGCCGTGGGCCTTGCCTTCGGCTTCCTCAACGGGATCATGGTCTCCCGGCTGAAGATGCCGCCGTTCATCGTCACGCTGGGCACCATGATGATCTCGATGGGCGTCGGCTCCATTGTCTCCAACGTGGCGAGCGCCACGTTCCCCATCCGCGGCACTCCGGGCGGATGGTTCAAAAGCATATTCCTCTACATCAGCGCCGACGGAGGAGCGATACCCACCGGTGCATTGCTTCTCGCCGCAATAGCCGTAATCTGCCACCTCATGCTGTCCAACACGAAGCTGGGCCGCTACACGTACGCCATCGGCAGCAACCTGGAGGCCGCCCGGCTCTCGGGCGTCGACGTGAAGAAGTGGCAGATGCTGGTCTACGCCATTGCAGGCGGGACGGCGGGCATCGGAGGGATCTCCTATGCCGCGATCTACACGACCGTTCTTCCCGCCCAGGGGCAGGGGTTCGAGCTGTACGCGATCGCCGCCGCGGTCATCGGGGGTACGTCGCTCGCGGGAGGCATCGGCACGATCTGGGGAACCATCATCGGCGTGTTCATCATGTCGGTGCTGGCCACCGGTCTGCCGGCCTTGAACCTCGAGGCCCACTGGCAGACATTCTTTACCGGCGTCATTGTCATAGGGGCGGTGCTCCTGGACATGTACCGCAACCGCAAGGCAGCGGAAGTGCGGATCGAGACGCCGGCGGATGTCTACAAGGCGTCGATGGCGGAGAAGATCGCCGGCATGAGACGGGAAATGGCCTCGATCAGGGCGGCCGGCGATGGCGAGCAGGCCGCGGCGATCAGGGAGCAGATCGGCGCGGCCCGCGTCGATCTGAAGACCACCTTCGCCAGGATGAAAGCGGACGAAAAGGCGGAGCAGGCCCGGATTCGGGCCGAGGAACGGGCCGCGGATCACGAGTTCGCGGAAATGGTAAAAAAGGAAATAGAGCGGCAGCCCTAGCGCGGCATACCGCGCGGCGGGCCGCAGGACTCTCGAAACTGCCCTGAACGCATGTTCAGGGCGAATATCAGAGGAGGTGTCTATGCGATTTTTCAAACGATTCGGGGGACTGCTCGTGGCAGTGGGTCTCCTCGCCGCACTGGTTGGATGCGCGCCGGCGAAGATCTACATTCCCGTCATCTCGAAGGGGTTCCAGCACCAGTTCTGGCAGACGGTCAAGATGGGCGCACAGGCTGCGGCAAAGCAGTACAACGTCGAAATCACATTCGAAGGGCCGCCCACTGAAGCCGACATTCAGCCCCAGGTGCAGATGCTGGTGAACG
>JBEKTX010000194.1:0-8255 GCA_049515615.1 Spirochaetia bacterium | reverse complement strand
AGGAACATCATGATTCCCTCGAGCCTGGACAAGGACCTGGAGGCCATGGCGGAGGCGCTCGGGGAGACACGCAGCGGCCTGATCAGCAAAGCCCTCGCGCGCTACCTGGACGCGCTTGACCTGGAGATCGCGCGGGAGCGCGCACGCCTGCATGAGCAGGGGAAGAGCCAGGCGCTGACGCCGGCCCAGATGCGCAAGGCGCTTGGACTGTGAGCCTTGTCCTGGACCTTGGTCTACGAGCCGGGCGTCGCAGAGGATCTCAAGCGCCTTGACCGCCCGGAGCAGCGGTTCATCATGGAGAGCCTGGACAGGATGGCAGCCGGCTATTCGCCGGCCTTTGTCACGGAACTGATCCGAACCGGCAAGCTGAAACGTCTACAGGGCCAGTGGAAGGGATTCTTTCGGCTGCGGCTGAGGTCCTGGCGAGTCATCTACCGCGAGTATCGCAAGAGCCTGCTCATCCTGGTGGTCCGAATCGGGCACCGGCGCGAGGTGTACGAATAGACAACTGTGCAGGAGAGTCCTGGACAGCGGTTCCGAGGTCGACATATCGAGCCAGGACGGAAAGATCTTCATCTCGCCGCTCAAACAGAAATCCGTCTCTCTTCGGCAACTCCTCTCAAGAGTGACAGAAGCAAACCTTCATGGCGAGATCACCTCTGGTGAGCCTGAGGGGATCCGGTAGCTGACGGCCGCCATTTGATGGCAGTCCTCCCCCCGCCATGCTATCCTCTCTTTGTAATCCTCAACACAGACGAGGTGCGCTGATGCGCGGATGTCGCCTGCCATGGCTCCTCATTCTGCCTGCCGCCGTGATGCTCGGCGCGTCGTGCCCTGTCTATGCAGACGATTTCAGCAGCACGTTTTCCATAGAAGCCCCAGCCTCCTGGGTCCAGCAGGAGGCGAAGGGCAGTCTTGTCCCGCCGACCAGGGGCAGGGATGGCAGCTCGATCATCCTCCTGGTCGACTACCAGGAGAACGTTGCCACCTCCCAGCTCTACGTCCACTGGGTGAGCCAGCCGCTTACAGCGGACGGTGTGGAGCAAGGCTCGACTGTCATGGCCTCATACGATCCTGCCTATCAGACCCTGGCCTTCCACCATATCACCGTCACCAGGGCCGGGGCCTCCTCCTCCCGGCTTGTGCGCGATGCGGTGAGCCTCCTGCGTCGGGAGACTGCAATCGAGTGGGCCATGCTGGACGGGACAGTGACGGCCTCCATCGTGCTGAAAGACATCAGGCCGGGCGACATCGTGGATTGCGCCTACACGATCCGCGGCCGAAACCCGGCGCTGAAAGGCATGTTCGCGGATACGTTTCCCAAGGGCTCGGGCTCCGCCGTGGGGCGGGAGCGCATCCGAGTGCTGTGCCCGTCTGACCGCCAGCTCAAACACCAGGCCTTCGGAACGAGCGATGAGCCGCGGATCGCCAGGTCAGGAAGCACGATCGAGTACCTGTGGCAGTGGAATGACCTCGCTCCCATCGCCTCAGAAGATGGAACGCCCTCGTGGTACGTTTCGCATCCGTGGATCGAACTGTCGGAGTTCAGCGACTGGTCATCCATCGTTCGGTGGGCAATGGACCTGTTTCCGTCTGCACGATTGCCGGCGGAGCTGGAAGCCCTTTGTGCAAAGTGGGGACGCGCCTCCGACTTGCCGGAAGCCAGGCTTCAAAGCGCGCTCGACTTCGTTCAACAGCAGATCCGCTACCTTGGCGTGGAGCTTGGGACGGGCTCCTATGCGCCCCGTTCCCCCGAGACGGTCTATGCGCAGAGATTCGGGGACTGCAAGGACAAGGCCTGGCTCCTCTGCACGCTCCTCCGCCGCATGGGGATGACAGCCTCTCCGGTACTGGTAGACACCAACGGCCGCTCCCTCGTTGGCAGCAGGCTTCCCTCTCCCCTGGACTTCAACCACGTGATTGTCGCAGTGACCATCGGGGGCAAGTATTACTTTGTCGATTCTACGCAGACCTACCAGCGCGGCCCTGTTCTTGATCGGTTTGTGCCGAATTACGGCTACGGACTTATCGTTGCCGCCGGCCAGGACAACCTCGCGCGTTTCTCATCACACCAGGGGATTGCTCCCGAAACGCAAATTGTGGACAAGTTCACCGTCCATTTGCAGAACGATCCAGCCAGCCTGGTCGTGGAGACAACCACGCTCGGCAGCGCGGCGGAAGACTTGCGGGCCCAGTTCGCCGCGCATCCGAGCGATGAGATCTCCAAGAGCTACCTGGACTACTATGCCGCCCTCTATCCCGGGATCAAGCTCGATGGCAAGCTCGAATCTCATGACGATGAGGGCAAGAACGTTTTCACAACCGTGGAGCATTATTCGATCCCGGGGTTCTGGACGCTCCAGGACGACAAGAAAACCTGGGCCATCGAGTTCTTTGCCAAGTCCATCTATGACCACATCCCCATACCGCGGACGAAGATTCGAAGCACACCCATCGGAGTCGCGTTTCCCGCGAAGTACCGCGAGCGGTTCGAAGTCATGCTGCCCGAGCCGTGGCCCGCCACTCCGGAGAGCACAAGTATTACCACGGCAGCGTTCGCTCTGAGGTCAACGAGGTCGATAGAGAACAATCGCGTTGTCATCGACTACGAATACAGGAGCCTGGAGGGCGAGGTGGCCCCTGCCGATGTCCCCGAATACAACAAGGCTGTCCTGAACATCGATCAGAAGCACGGCTACAGGCTGACGTGGCGGCCAGGAGGCATTTCGACAACGGACAGCCCGCTCGACTCATCGGCACTGATGATCATGGTCCTCTCCGTGCTGCTTTTCGGAGGGGCAGGTTTCGTCATTTACCGGGTTGCCGTGCGTCCTGCGGCGGGCGTGGTCGCTGGTGAAATGAGCCTGATCAAGCCGAGCGGACTTGGCGGCTGGCTTATCCTGGTTGGTTTTGGCATTCTCGCGACACCATTTATCGTGGCCATTACGATGCAGAAGGTCTGGCCTTTGTACTCCGTGGCCAACTGGCACGACCTGACCGCCCAGTCCGGCGCGCGCCACACCCCGGGCTTGCAGGCGTACCTGATCTACGTGATCGTTTTCAATGCGGCCCTTGTTGCCGGCTCCATCCTTCTGGCCGTCCTGTTCTTCCAGCGCAGACGCCTGTTTCCGCGCGCGTACATCTGGTTCCTCGTTTTCACCGCTGCAACCGGCATCGCAAGCAATCTGCTTGATTCCTGGCTTGGCGCCCAGGGCGGAGACAAGGCAAGCGGAGCCCTATTCCAGTCCCTCATCCAGGCCTGCGCTCAGCTCGGCATCTGGATTCCGTACATGTTGAGGTCTGTGCGCGTGAAAAACACCTTCGTGCGCTGACAGACGAAGGCCCCTGCTTCTACTGCTTGACTTCGGTCGAATCCGCCCGACGCCGGGTTGCCAGAATGGATCCGCCCAGGACGAGCGCGAAACCGATTCCCATCCCGACGGTGAACTTCTCGTTCAGGACCGCGACCCCGAGCAGTGCCGCCACGGCAGGATTGACGTAGGTGATTACGGTGGCTCGCACAGGTCCGATGGCAGCCACCAGCTCAAAGAAGAGCATGAACGCCACGGCAGTACACACTATTGCGAGCACACCCACCGAGGCGAGCACCCAGGCGCCGGGCATCGCGTTCGGCCATTGGGCTGCAGCCAGCGGCGCGTATGCCAGCGCGCACGCGGCGAGGGACAGCCCGATTGCGCTCACGGATGGCACGCCTTTCAGGTAGCGCGAGAGAATCGCGGGCCCGAAGGCATAGCCGATCACAACAAGCGCCATCTGGATGAGCGCCGTTGCATCGGAGGCGCGAAAATCCACGCCGACGATTGCAGCGACCCCGACCACTCCCAGGGCCAATCCGCCAACGCCAAGCGGTCCCATTCTTTCCCGGTTGCCGAAGAGGGGAGCGATCGCGACCCCGACCAGCGGGACCGATGAGACCAAAAGCCCTGCGAGCGAGCTCGAGATGTGCTGCTCCGCGCTGAAGAGGAAGAGCCAGGGCCCGGCGACCTCGGCCACTGCAAACGCCAGCAGGGGAATCCACCTTCTGCCGATTCCGCGCAGGCCGCCGCGGGCGATCACGAAAGGCATCAGGATCAGCGCGCCGATTGCGGTGCGTGCGAAGACGAGCATCGCGGGCGTGATCTCTGCCACCGCCACGCGGATCAGGAGGTAGGGAATCCCCCAGATCACGCACATGGCGGCGAACAGCAGGACATTTCGGCGGGCCATCGCCGATGTATACCAGAGATTCCGAGCTTGGTCTCCAGGGCCAGCGCGGCTTCTGATCAGCTGCCTCACACCAGTCCACCTTGAGCTGAAAACACGGTATGCTCGTGCGTATGATTGAAAACGCAAAAGTGAGTCCGCAAAAGGCCGGCTTCGATGCCGGCCGTCTGGGTCGCCTCTCCCAGTTCCTTGACAAGCTGGTGGGAGAGGGAAAGATCGCGGGGGCGGCGGCCATGGTCGTGCGGGACTCCGAGGTGGCCTTCCGCGAGTATGTCGGCTTCGCGGATGCGCATGCCAGGAACCCTCTCAGGGCAGACACGCTGTATCGGCTTTTCTCCATGTCGAAGCCGATCACCTGCGCCGCTGCTCTCGGCCTCTGGGAGCGTGGACTTTACGGCCTCGATGATCCCGTGGATTCATACATCCCTGCCTTCCGCTCCGCGCGTGTGCTGGTCTCCTCTGAGAAAGGGGAGGTCATCACGACGCCCGTGCAGCAACGACTGACAATCAGGCACCTGTTTACTCACACCTCGGGAATCGTCTACCCGTCAGCCGACTCGGAGATCGGAAAGATCTGGGAAGCGGAGCTCCAGAAGAGGATGAGGGAGAACCCTCGGGCGACAACGGGTGAGGTCATCGATGGCTTGGCATCGCTTCCGCTTGCATTCGAGCCAGGTTCGCATTGGGCCTACGGTTTCTCCCACGACGTGCTGGGCAGGCTCGTGGAGGTGCTGTCGCGAAAATCCCTGGGCTCGTATTTTCAAGAGGAGATCTTCGCGCCGCTGGAAATGCCGGATACAGGGTTCTTCGCTCCCGCAGGGAGCGCAGACAGGGTCGCATCCTTGTACGAGGCGGATCCCGCCGGCGGCATGAAGCGCGTGTCCGGCTCGGAAGATGTCATGTCCCCGCCGACCTTCGAATCAGGAGGTGCCGGACTTGTGGGCACCATGGGTGACTACGCGCGCTTCTGCCTGGCACTTCTCAGCGGAACCGAAGGGGCTGCCGGGGCAATCCTCTCTCCTCGGACCATCGCCATGATGGCAACCGATCAGCTTACCCCGTCCCAGCGGCCCGACTTCTCGTGGGATACGCAGCGCGGCTACGGCTACGGGTTGGGAGTCCGAGTCATGGTGGACCCCGCCCGCGGAGGGCGCCTGGGCTCAGTCGGTGAGTTCGGCTGGGACGGGAAAGCCAGCACCTGGATGTGCGTGGACCCGGCGGAGAGACTGATCGCGGTGCTGATGCTTCAGCTTGTTCCGAACGGGACCTATTCCATCTCGGAGCGGTTCCAGCGGCTGATGTATTCCGCGATGCTGCCGTGATGGGGTGTCGAGGCGCGGCCTATTCGACGAAGCTTAGAGCACTACCTGATCCACGAGCTCCGCGGGGATCCGGGCCATGTGGGGATCCTTGTGAACCAGGATTGCGCCTGCCGCGCGCGCGGTCGCGGCAATGAGAGCATCAACGAGAGGGAGACGCTGAGGCGTGGCGGTTCGGATCTGCCACGCCAGCTCAGCCACCGCCCGGTCAACGGGCAGGCAGACAGTCAGATCTCCGAGGTAGGCGTCTGCGGCGTTTTCGGCCTCTTTTGAGTCCTCGATTTCCTGGCCAAGTCTGCCTCTCAGCTCCGTCACGGTGACCGCTGAGATGCCGGGTTTTTGACCTCTCAAGGCCCAGAGCTGCTGTACGAGCTCCGCTCCTGGCTCGTCAAAGTAGTGGGCGAGCAAGGCGGAAGTGTCCAGGACATGAGTAATCTTGCTCACGTCGGGTTGCGGTCCGAGTCATCGAGACTTCTCTCTGCAATCAGTCGGTCAACCGGACTGCCACGCCTTCTGGAAGATTTGCTGCCCCTGCCGCGAAGTGCCTCCGCAACGGAGGACTGGTCCGGCAATACCCGGACTTCCAGCACATCGTCCCGGTCAGTCAGCCTCCACTCCAGGCGGGTACCGGGCCGCAGTCGAGCCTTGCCAGCAATTTCTGCGGGGACCGTGACCTGGTTCTTTCCCGTCATCCTTGTAATCACGGAAATAAGTTATGCCTTGATTGCGGAAAAGTCAAGGAAAAGATAGTTTCAAGGAGCGAGGCATCCGGCCCAGGCTTGTGTTCCTTCCAGGTCACTCCACGGGGGAAGTCTTCGGCAAAGGCATGCGCCCCTGGAATCCTTCCTCGATGCGGTGATACCAGGCGAGCTCGCTCTCGTCGCTCCGCCAGCACAGGAAGACGGTCTCACCGTTGATCACGGCGGGAAAGTCGACCAGGCCGATGGAGAAGTTCCAGTCCTTGAAGAAGCATCCCATGCCTTCCAGCTCGAGGAGGTTTTCCTCCAGCTCGGATTGCAGGCGGGGCAGATCGCTGTCGTTCTCTTCCAACTCCCGAATTCTGCGGGCCGTTTCCAGGACATCCCCCACGATCTGCCTCACCAAAGGGAGTGCGCTCTCCGCTTCAAGACGTGTGAATAGCCGCTTGAACTCCATGGACCTGCCGGCTCAGATCACGCGCAGGCGCTTTCCTGCCTTGGTATGCTGGGCACCTTCAAATGGTGATTCATGGAATAATGGTCGCATCGACCGTGTGGGGAGTCAAGCCGCGGGCGTTGGTCTATCAAGGGGCGTTCATCGTCCTGCCCGTGCGTGGTAGGCTTGGCGTGAAAAGGGGGGCGTCATGGCCAAGCGAGCCGAGTCGGCGGGGCCTGCAAGGAAAGCCGGTGAGAAACCTGCGAAGAAGCCGGCAAAGCCGCGCAGGAAGAAGGGTGCGGTATCGATCCTTGCGCTGACCGCGCACGAAGTGGCCGGCAGTGCGCCGCCCGCTGAGATCGATGCCTTGAGCCAGGCGATCCGGGAGAGCGGAGGCGCCGTGGTCGGAAGCTACCGCGATCCTGCGGGCGGGCACTGGCATCTCCTTGCGAGCCTTCCAATAGAGCACATCGAGCCGACGCCGTTTCAGCGCGACATTTCGAAGGCCCACGTCGAAAGGTTGGGCAGCGTGATCGGGCGCATGGGTCGATTCCTGGATCCCATTATCGCGGTGCGCACTGCAGAGGGAACTTTCTGGACGCCCAACGGCCACCATCGGCTTGCCGCGATGCGGAAGCTCGGCGCTCGCGCCATTCTCGCGGTGGTGGTTCCCGAGCTTTCCGTGGCATACCAGATCCTTGCCATGAACACGGAGAAGGGACACAACCTGCGGGAGAAGTCGCTGGAGGTCATCCGAATGGCGCGCTCTCTGGCCGAGCTGGGCTCTCGGGCGGAGAAGGACTGCGCGCTGGAGTTCGAAGAGCCTGACTATCTCACCCTCGGGCTGGCCTACGAGAAGCGCGGACGACTGAGCGGCGGGGCATACCATCCCGTGCTGCGGCGCGTGGAGTCATTCCTCGATGCGCTCCTGCCCGAGGCCTTGAAGATCCGGGAGCAGAGGGCGGAGAAGCTTCTCGCCCTGGACGACAAGGTGGGTGATGCGGTTGCCGCCCTCAAGGAGCGCGGTTTCACCAGTCCGTATCTGAAGGCTTTCGTCGTGGCGCGGCTCAATCCCCTTCGTTTCCGCCGCGGGGCCACGATGGACGCCGACGATGCACTGGACGCCATGATTGCGGCGGCGGAAAAGTTCGACGCCGCGAAGGTGAAGGTGGGGGACCTGGCCGCCGCGCCGCCAGGGCCGGCCGAGGAGTAGCAGCAGGATTTGCGTGCGCCGCGCGGTGTGCACACGAAGGCCGTTTCCATCGCTACATTTACTCCTTGTGTGAGTCATACCAGGCGCACCGCGCGAAGGAGAGAAGCGATGTTTGCACCAAAATCAGCGTTCAGCGGTTTTTCGGTTGACAATCTTGCACGAGCTGAAGAGTTCTACACAAGAACCCTGGGGATGAAAGTGGAAAAGCAGGCGGAGGGGCTGAGGCTTCATCTGCCCGGCGGCGCCGCGGTTTTTATTTATCCGAAAGAGAACCACCAACCAGCGACGTTTACCATCCTGAACTTCGTCGTGGAGGACATTGATGAAGCGGTGGATGAGCTGACACGCCGAGGTGCACGGTTTGA
>JBEKTX010000193.1:0-8274 GCA_049515615.1 Spirochaetia bacterium | reverse complement strand
GATGGCATGGATGAAAGAGCAGGAGGGTGCGTTCACGGTCGAGTCGGCCCTTACGCACATCGCCAACAAGCTCATCAGGCGCCATCCCCACGTTTTCGCCGGGGCGCCGCGCGGGGATGCAAAGCAGGTGCTCGTCCAATGGGAGGCAATCAAAGCGCAGGAGAAAGCCGCAGCGCTGAGGTCCGCTGCCGGCGAAGCTTCCTTGCACCCCCCGGAGCCGCGGGCGCATTTCCACCCGGAGCCGCGGGGGCATTTCCACCCGGAGCCGCGGGGGCATTTCACTTCCGCGCTGGATGGAGTACCTTCGTCATACCCGCCGCTGGAAAAGGCGGCCAAGCTCCAGAAAAAAGCTGCGAAGGTGGGTTTCGACTGGCCCGATCCGCGGCCGGTGTGGGACAAGATCGATGAGGAGTTGGGCGAACTTCGCGCCGCGGTGAAGGCTGGTGCCCGCGGAGAGATCGAAGCAGAGCTTGGGGATATCCTGTTTTCCGTGGTCAACCTGTCGCGGCTTCTTCAGGTGGAGCCTACCCTTGCACTTCACCGGGCGAACGTAAAGTTCGAACGCCGATTCCGGGAGGTTGAAAGGAGGCTGGCAGCCGAAGGGGCGAGCTCGGCAGAGGCAGGACTTGATCGGATGGACGCGCTCTGGAATCAAGTCAAGGCAGCAGAATCCGCCTCCGGCGATGGACAGAGCACGTCGAAATAGCCCACGGGCCGCTGATCCAGACCCCGGGCCCACGTCGAGATGCGGGTGGCGGTGCACGTTTCCCATGTGCCCGCTGCTTGCAGCGACTTCCTGATCGAAGGCCCGGACGCGGGGAACCGCATTACCCTGCTCCGCCCTTCACCGTCGACCACCTCGAAGTCCGCCCCCCAGTACAGCGACATGAGGGAGCGCCGCCGGGAGGATCCGGCCGCCGTGAGGGGAGCGGCTCGCAGGACTCGCAATCCCTCCGGAAGGCTGTCGTTCAACCGGGCAACATAGCCTTCCGCCGAATCGAAGTCATGCAGGTCGATTGCAGCAACCTCTTCTTCCGATGAAAGCCCCAGGCTCAGTGGATTGGCGAACTCCAACCTCGGTTTCGGATTGTATCCTTCGGTGAACCGGGCCGAGTACCCTGCGCGCGCCACTGCGCGTTCGAAGACCGTCATCAAATCGAGGTGGGAAATGAAAGCCGCCGCGCCCGATTTGGAAAAAGTGAAGAGCAGCCGCTGCCATGACTTTGAAGAACCTCGAAAAACATCAGTCCGGGGCATGGACGAGCGCGGCCCGGGGCACGCTGAGGCCAGGTCCGAAATCTCGCTCGTCGAAAGCGCAAGGGATACACCATCCCAGGGAAGAGTTTCCTGCGGCTCGCGACTCCTGCAGGTTTCCCCAAGGACGTCCCAGCCGGCATCTTTGATGACCTGCCGCCACACGTCCAGTCTGATGTGTTCCTCCCAGGCATCCAGGCGGGCGCCGCGCCGATATGCCTCAAGTGCGAGCCTCCCGGCACGTTCGTCTCCCCGTGAGATGATGCCCTCAAGGAGGGAGAGGATCGGCGCGTGGTAGCCGATCTTGAAGCTGTCTCCCGCCAGGCTCTTCCGGACTGCCATGATCCGGTCCATTGCCGTTGCTTCCCCGATCTGGGATGCGCGCTGCCAGGGGGTGTGCGGTTTCGGGATAAAGGGGGAAATGTTCACGTTCAGGCTCATGCCGGTGGCCGCGCGCACAGCGCGCAGGAAATCGATGATCGGCGTCGACTCATCCTGCCCAATTGAGAGGGGGAGCCCCACCATGAAATAGAACTTCGCCGCCTTCCACCCCTGGGCCTTCGCCTCCCGCAGCAGGTCGATCACCTTGTCCAGCGCAACGATTTTCCGCACTTCTCGCTGCCATTCCGGGGTCGCTGTTTCCACGGCAAATGTCAGCCCGCTCTTTCTCACCTCGGAAATTTCCTGGAGAAGACCAAGCGTGAGGGAGTCCACGCGGAGGGAGGGAAGCGAAAATGAGACTTTCCGCTGGGCGTACCGCGCGTTCAGCTCACGCACCAGTTCGTGGATTCCGCGAAAATCCCCTGAAGAGAGCGAGGAAAGCGTGATTTCCCGATAGCCGGCACGCTCGACGAGGGACTGCACTTCATCTTCGATGCGATCCTGCTCCTTCAGTCTCCCGGGACGGTACAGAACGGTGGCGTGGCAGAATCGGCAGGCATTCGGGCATCCGCGCATTATCTCCACCGTGCCGTGATCCTGCACGACTCGCATGCTCGGGACCGGAAA
The DNA here is from genome assembly GCA_049515615.1 of Spirochaetia bacterium. Lineage (GTDB taxonomy): Bacteria > Spirochaetota > Spirochaetia > SZUA-6 > Fen-1364 > Fen-1364. The sequence goes on along the minus strand of JBEKTX010000193.1, from coordinate 6,012 downwards.
GGCAGTGTCGGCGGCGCACGAAGAAAACCCGCGCCAGAACGCCCGGCGGACCGTTTCGCTCTTTCCTGCGTACCAGATGCTCGGCTGCGCGTGCAGATGCTCCAGCAGATCGGACCGCTCCGCGCCGCGGCGTTTCAGCGAAACAAGCTCGGGGAACGTCGCTCGAACCCAGCCTTCCGCCTCGCCAATGAATACTGCATCAGCAAAGACTCCGAGCGGGGCCGGGTTGGTCGCCGCGGGGCCGCCGACGATCACGATCGGTTCATCCGCTCCCCGCCGGGAAGACTCGAGGCAGATGCCTCCGCTTTCGAGTATCGCGAGGAGGTTCGTGAGCGTCAGCTCGTAGCCGAAAGAGAATCCGAGCAGGTCGAAATCTGCGAGCGGCGTGGCGGACTCCAGCGATCGGAGGGGCATTCCTGCCGCCTTCAAGGCCGCCTCGAAATCCGGCGCCGGGGCAAACACGCGTTCGCAGGCGACGTCGGTAATCGAATTCAGCAGGCCGTACAGAATCCTGACGGCGGAGTTGGACATCCCTATCTCGTACAGGTCGGGATACGAGAGCGCTATTCGGAGGGCCGCGTCGGCCTTGACGATTGCGCCGAACTCCCCGCCCACGTAACGGCCGGGCTTCTCGACCTTCCGAAGAAGCTGAATGAAATCTCTCGGGATCGGAGGGGTCACCTTAGTACCGGAGCCTTCGCCTGCTGATGTTCATGAGGATTCCCACGCCAATAAGCCCGGCCCACAGGGACGAACCGCCGTAGGAAAGGAACATCAGCGGGATGCCCGTGACGGGCATGATTCCGACGGCCATGCCCACATTCACGAGCACGTGAAAGAAAATCATTGAGAGAATCCCCGTGCCCGCAAGCATTGCGTAGTCCTCGCGTGAAGCCCAGACGATGTTGATTCCCCGAAGGAGGAGCGCGAGGAACAGGCCGAAGACCAGCAGGGCGCCGAGGAATCCCCATTCCTCCGCGAGAATCGAGAATATGAAGTCGGTGCTCTGCTGGGGAAGGAACTGGTAATGACTCTGCGTGCCGTGCAGCCAGCCCTTTCCGTGCAGACCGCCCGAACCGATGGCAGTCACCGACTGGATGATGTTCCAGCCTGCTCCCTGCGGATCGATCTGAGGATTGACGAAGATCACCAGGCGCATGATCTGGTAGTCCTTCAGGACCGCCCGCAGGGCGGTGGAGAGGATCCCCGCGGTCACGATTAGCGCGGCCGTCCACGCGATCCAGAAGAAGTACCGCTGTCGGAATGAGCGCCAGCCCAGGAATGCCAGCCCCGAGACCACGGCAACCGCGAGGAGAAGGTACTTCAGAATGTCCGGGTCGGAAAGCAGTCCGAAAAAGGATGCGCCGCTCACCCCGGCGCGCGCGTGCAGGGTCGGGATCGCCGCCAGGACGAATGCGAGCGCTCCGGCAACAAGGATGAAGAGCAGGTGGCGGACATGCGCTCCCGCGATGAATCCCATCAGCAGGAACATGGGCATGAATGCCAGTGCCTCTCCCATGTCCGGCTGCAGGAGGATCAGGGCGATCGGCACGAGGATGATGACGAGGCCCAGGAGAAAACGGGGGAGCTCCCGAACGCCATTCCCGATTCCTGCAAAGTATGTTGCAAGAAACAAAATGGTCGCGATCTTCATGAACTCGGCGGGCTGGATGCCGATCTCGGAGAACCCCAGCCACGATCGGGCGCCGTTCACCTGTCGGCCGATGATCAGCGTGAGGAGGAGCAGGAGAAGACAGCCGGCATAAATGTACAGCGAGAACATCCGAAGCGTCGTGTAACTGAGGAGCGCGAAGCACACGAGCAGGGCCAGGCCGGACAACGACCACACGATCTGGCGGATGAACTCCACGGAGACCTGCACACCGTTCGCATTGATCCCGCTGGAGTAGATGAAAAGGATTCCTATGCCGAGAAGGATGCTGGTCGACCCGAAGAGGACCATGTCGAAGGATGCGAGGGTGAGCTTCCTCAATCCACCCTCCCCACGACTGGAGCGTACCACGGCTTGAGGGTTGCCACCGCCTCGTCATAGGCCTCGTGGGCGAAGATGCCCTGGAAGATGAGGTTCGCGGCCTTCGGGGCCCACCACTCCCAGTTGTCCGAGGCTTCCACCATCACCACCACGACTACCCGGTCATCGGGAGACGGCGTCTCGAACGGGCCGTACGCGGCAAACCATGAGTGCCACGACTTGGTTTCCACCCCTGCAACGACCTGGGCCGTGCCCGTTTTGCCAGCGATGTCTACCGCTTTCGTCGTGATGACGGGAGCGGCCGTTCCCTTCGTAATCACCCCGCGCAGCGCCTGCTGGACCGTCTGGAAGGACTTGCGGCTGACGGGAGACTCGTGAAGGATTTCGGGCTTCGTTTCGGCAATCACCTGTCCGCTCCGCGGGTCGGTGGTCCGCAGGAGCAGGTGCGGGCGGTAGACCACCCCTTCGTTCACGATCATCGCCAGCGTGTCGGCGAGTTGCAGCGGCGTCATGGTCACGTCCCCCTGGCCGATGGAGATGTTCAGGGTATCGCCTCCGACCCACTGCTTGTGCTTCACTTTTTCTTTCCATTCAGGCGTAGGGAGCATTCCCGCGGATTCTCCCGGCAAGTCGATCCCCGTCAGAGAACCGACGCCAAAATCGCGCGCGTAGGCGAGGATCTTATCCGGGCCGAGCCGGTTGCCCATGGTCCAGAAATACACATCGCAGGACTGTTCGAGCCCTCCGAAAAGGTCCTCGTACCCGTGGCCCGTCTTCTGCCAGCAGTTGAAGACCCTGTCCCCGAATTCCAGCTTCCCCGTGCACAGCACGGCCTGGGTGAGGGGAATTGTGCCATCGTCCACGATGCCCGTCGTCATGATCATCTTGAAAGTTGAGCCGGGCGGGTAGGCGGACTGGATGGCCCGATCGATGAATGGAGAGGAGGAGTCCAGTGAGAGCTTGGTGAAGTATTCGGAGCCGTCTGACCCGAAAAACCGGTTCGGATCGAAAGTGGGGTAACTCACGAGGGCAAGTATCTCACCCGTGGAAGGCTTGAGGACCACCACGGAGCCGTTGCGGGGCCCGAGCGCCTGCTCGGCGAGCTTCTGGATTCCGCGGTCGATTGTCAGCACGATGTTCTGCCCCGGCGTTGGCGGCTGGATCTTCTCCTCGGCTCCGCTCACGCCTTTTTCCTTCACGTCGACGATACGAAACCGCTTTCCGTCCCGGCCGCGGAGGATGTCGTCGTACTGTTTCTCCACCCCTGACTTGCCGAGCGTCGTGCCGGGAGCGTAACTCTTGTTGTACAGAACCTGCAGCTCGTCGCGCGTAATGTCCCCCACATAGCCGAGCACGTGCGCAAGGGTCCCCGATTCCACGTAGCTGCGGATCGGCTTGTTGTGCCAGCTCACCCCGCGAAACTCATCCAGGCGCTCCGCAATGGCGGCGATGGACTGCAGTGTCACACCGCCCTTCACCTCGATGGGCTGGAACTGCCGCCATGTTTTCGGCGGTACCTTCTGCGCGATGTCCTGGACAGGCATCGCGAGTGCGCGCGAGAGCCGGGAGAACAGTGCGGGAAGCTGGGACGAGGGGACCTCTCCGGGCGCAACGTCGACGGAGAAAGAATCGACGTTGAACACCAGCGGATCATCTGCCCTGCGGTCGAAGATCTCCCCGCGCTGCGCGGTGAGCGGCGTCTCGCGTTCCGAAACGTCGCGCGCCTTCTGCGTAAACTCCCCGCCCTTCACGATCTGGATCCAGAACAGGTAGAGGGTGAGCAGCCCGAGGGCGCTGGAGAAGATCGCGGTGATCACAACGAACCGCCTCTTCTGGTGGCGTTCGCCGTATTCCATCAGGCCCCTTCTTTGTCCGTGTGCTTGAAAACCTTGAAGAGGTTCAGCAGAGCGAAGAGAAATGGCGCCACGATCCCGTTGTAGCCAACCTCGATCCACACCCTGCCCGTGAAGGTGATGAAGCCGGAAGATTCGATTCCGAACAGGGCGGAGACGACCCCCGAGAGGATACCCTTGAGGAGCGTTGCGACCACGGCGAGAATTATCGGCATCAGGAACGGGTCGATGAATACATTGCCGGAGAGCAGCCCGAAGAGATACCCAATAACGGTGCGCAGGAGTGAATGGAATCCCAGCGGGGAAACGTTCATCAGGTCCTCGAGAAATCCGGACACAAAGCCCGACACCTGGCCCACCATGGGTCCGCGGCGCAGGGAGGCAAATACAAGGACGAGCATCGCGAGGTCGGGGCGGACTCCCCTGATGGCGACGCGTCCGAGGATCGTGGACTGCAGCAGAATGCAGATCGCCAGCGCGATGACCGTGAAGATCGTCGTGCGGAAGTCGCGGCTCATGGCGACGCTTTCGAAGCCGGAGCCGCGGGAGCGGCCGAGGGCACGGGGGGGAGTGGCGCCTCGACCTGCGGACCGACGAGGAAAAGGTATTCCAGGCGGTCGAAATCGATGATCGGCTGTACCTGCAGAACGAGCGAGGTCTCGTACGACGGCGCGGTAATATCCCTGATTCGGCCGATGTTGATCCCCTTGGGGTAGACCCCGCCCAGGCCCGAGCTCACCACGAGATCCCCATATCCGATCTTGTCCTTGGCGATTTTTTTCACATAGTTCATGACGAGGTTGCCGCGGTCCTTTCCCTGGCCCGCAACAAGGCCCTCGTCCCGCGTCGTATCTACGCGGGCGGAGACGATGCATTGCGGATCGTAGAGCGGAAGGATCTGCGAGGAGCCCGGTCCGACGAGCACGACCCTGCCGACGAGACCCTCGATGTCCCCCTGCCAGGCAACGACAGGCATCCCCCTCTTCACTCCCTGACGGGAGCCCTTGTTGATCGTGATCGTGGAGAAAAGGTTGTCGGTGTCACGCGCGATTACTTCGGCTGGGATTCGCTCTGGGGGTAGATTCTGGGCGAAGTCAAGCTGCTGCTTGAGTGCTGCATTCTGCCGCCGCAGCTCGAGGACCTCCCGTGTTGCCTGATCCATCTCCGCCAGGCGCGCACGAGCGACAGCCAGCTCCTCGCGCGCTGCTCGAAGCTGGCCGATCGATCCCGCCGTGTCCCCGAACCACGTGAAGAAGCCCGTGAATCCCTTCTGGAAGAACCCCGCCACCGAAAGCCCGATTTCTTTCGGCCTGATCACGAGGGTACGGTTGGAGATCATGAGGCATAACAAGGACGCCAGCACCAGCGCCGTGAGGGTGGCGCCTTTCCTGTGCCGCCCGAAAAAGCCCTCGAACAAACCCGGCATCGAATCAGGTCTTCACGTTGAAGTACTTGGAGTTCTTTTCCTTCACAAGGCTTTCGAGGAACTTGCCGGCGCCCAGCGCCACACACAGAAGCGGGCTCTCTGCCAGGATCACCGGGACGCCCGTTTCCTTGGCGATGAGCTTCGGGAAACCTTTCAGGAGGGATCCGCCGCCGGTCATTACGATTCCGCGCTCGACGATGTCGGCAGCGAGCTCGGGAGGCGTCTGGCCCAGGGTCTTCTTGATTTCCTCGATGACCGTGTTCGTGGGCTCCTGGAGCGCTTCCCGCACTTCGACGGAGTCCATCTCCAACTTGCGGGGGAGACCGGTAATAGCGTCAGTGCCCTTGATCTCGATCTTCTCGATCTTCTTGTCCGGAGAGGCGTTGCCGATCGTGATCTTCACGTTCTCGGCCGTCGACTCTCCGATGATCAGGTTGTGCACGTTCCGCACGTGCTTGATGATCGCCTCGTCGAATTCGTCCCCCCCAACGCGGATCGCGTTCGTGACGACCATGCCGCCGAGGGAGATCACCGAGATCTCGGTGGTCCCTCCGCCGATGTCGCAGATCATATGCCCGGCGGGCTCGAGGATCGGGATGTTCGCACCGATCGCCGCAGCCATGGATTCCTGAATCAGGTAGACGTCACGCGCTCCCGCCTGCTCCGCCGAGTCCCGCACGGCGCGCTTTTCAACCTCAGTAATGCAGGTGGGGACGCCGATGACCATCCGAGGCTTCACG
>JBEKTX010000192.1:0-8298 GCA_049515615.1 Spirochaetia bacterium | reverse complement strand
TCCAAACTCGTTCGACACGCTCCTTCAGCTTCAGACATCCCGCCTGCAACCTCATACGAGCCTCGCATTTCACAGGGCGGCTGCTCTCGGCTCTATCGCTGGCGGCGGGCTCCCTGGACTCCGGATGACACCGGCCTTGCGAACGTACGCGGGCTGGTTCGACGCGAGCCTGGGGCGCGCCGGCGGCAGGGTCCACCGCCTCCTCCCTTCCGGGGTCGCTCTGGAAAGCATGTCCCCGCTTGACGCGCCGGGATTACGCCGGCTCCTGGGCGCCATGAAAGCCAGAAAACAGGGCAACGGTCTGAGAGCAATTGCGAACTTTCCCTCCAATGATGAGCGCAGGCGGATCGTCTCCCATCTTCTGGAATCCTGGACGGCTGAGCTCGCCGCCGCGCGTGATTCGCTCATCGGCCCGGACGCCGCCGCGGATCTCGCGCGTTTCCCCGAAGCGAGAGCTTTCGCCCACTTCATCTCTCCCCGCCGCCTTGTGGACGCTTTGAAGAAGTCACGGCTGGGACAAAGGGCTGCTGCCCGAGACGCCGCGGGGGAAATGCTCATGGAGTGCATTGCCTTTCTTGCCGCGCTCGGAGAAAAAACAGTTGGCTGATCCCGGGGAGATGCGAAGGCTGGAGGAGAACCTCTCGGCGCTTGCCTCCCGCCAGCCTTCCCTCGCCGCCGCGGTGCACGCTGCGGCGCCCGATGCCCGGCTGGTCCCTTTGACGGCGCGCAACGGCCTGATCGTGCCGGGGGTGCGATCGGCGGCTGGCACCGTGCCCCTTCACTCGCTGTATGACCCTCGGCTGGAGGCGGCACGACTCGCTGCAACTCTGCAGGGCGCCGGGTTCCTGGTCGTCTGCGGGATGGGTGCAGGCTTCCATGTCGCCGCTCTGCTGGAACATCCCGGGGTTTTTGCCGTCATGGTCATCGAAAAGAATGCCGCCGTTCTCCGCTCACTGCTCGGACAGATCCTGGACGCACGGCTGTTCGCAGATCCCCGTCTGGTCCTTGTCGCGGGGCAGGAAGCGATCCGAACGACCGTGCTGACAGTGTGGCAGCCGGCTCTCATGGGGGGAATGAGGACGGTACCCCTCCGGCCGTGGTGCGATGAGGAACCGGCATTCTTCGATGCCGCGGCCCTCGAGGTCCAGGCCGCCATCGAGGAGGTCCGAGGGGACTACAGCGTGCAATCTCATTTCGGCAAGCGCTGGTTCACGAATATCCTGATGAACCTGCAACGGGTGCGATCGGCGCCGCATGCGATCCCGCACAGCGGAACAGCCGCGGTGACCGCGGCCGGCCCTTCGCTGGAGAAGCAGCTTCCCCGGCTGGCCGCTGAACGCGACCAGCTGCTGCTCGTTGCGACCGACACGTCTCTCCCGGCGCTGCTGAGATCGGGAATCAAGCCCGATGCCGTGCTCTCGATCGACTGCCAGAATCACGGATACCACCACTTCCTCCAGGGCATGCCGGCTGCGACTTCGCTTTTTCTCGATCTCGCATCGCCTGCCGTGCTTGCACGGCGCGCCGTCCCCCCGGTCTTTGTTGCAAGCGCGCATCCCTTCATTCGGTACCTCGATTCCCATTGGAGAAGACTGCCGCAAATCGACACTTCAGGAGGCAACGTCACCCATGCGGCAGTGTCACTGGCCCGGACCCTCGGAGCGCGGCGCATTGCGGTTTATGGAGCGGACTTCTCCTACCCTGACGGCAAGGCTTATGCCCGCGGCACTTACCTCTACGACTACTTCTGGACGGAACAGTCCAGACTGTCGACGGCTGAGGCGAAATTCTTTTCGTTCGTGCACGGCTCTGCCCTGGCGCGCCGCGAGTCGCAGGGCGGCAGGGTTATCTACACAACCACCGTGCTGCGAGGCTACCGGGAACGATTCATGAGGCTCATGGAAACGATCGACGCAGATGTTATTCCGATACCGGGAGCGGGGTTGGACCTCGTCCGTAGAAGAGAAAAGACTCCCGCGTCAACCGCGGCGGAAGCCGACTTGTGGCCCCCTCCGGTCGACTCGCTGGTCCCCAGTTGGAGGGAGTTTCTCTCACACTACGCGCGCGAAGTCGAGCTGCTGCCCATGGTTACTGCTGTGTCAACCGGACACGAGAAGGAACTCTGGAGCACAATTCTTCCGGTGGCAGCCCGGGTGGTAAGGGAGGGATGCGGCCCGGGACCCGCAGCGCTCGAAGAGGCCCGGCGGTGGACACTCGAGCGGATCCGAAGGGTCCTTCAGGCTCCGGCGGATTCGCCGAGGGTGTAGAGGACCCCGGCGTACCCCACAAAGGATTCCCCTGGGTACACATCACTGCTGGTCAGATAGCCGACCAGATTCCCGGCGGAGACGCCGGATGCCCGTGCGAAATGCATCGCCGCCACCGCGCCGCCGATCGAGCACGCAGATCTTTCTTGCCGGGCCCGCTCCAGCGCCGATTCGACGTCCAGGTGCAGCATGCTCTCGATGATCCGCCGGTCGTTGACTTCCCGCACCCATCGCTGGGCCTCGGCGCCGCTTCCCGCGGGGGAGAAATCATAATTGCTCCCGTAGTGCGTGAGATCCGTGGATCCCGCAACCGCCACCCGCCGGCCAAGAATTGCCGCCGCTTCGACGATCGCCTTTCCGAGGGCAGCCGCCAGGGGGGACGGCGGCGCCCGCATTCCCAGGACCATGACCGCAGGCGCCAGGTACCGCACAAGGGGAAGATGCACTTCCACGGTGTTGTCCCTCTCACGGTCCTCCCGAATATCCAGAGCGGGACGCAGGGCCTCCAAGAGTCGAAGGTCTGCCTTCAGCTCACCGAGAGGCGTGTCATAGGAGTCTTCGAATGCGGATACTATTCGGTCAGTGGAACGCATGTGTCCGCCGATAATCACGATAGTGTCAATGCCGCGAGCAAGAGATGAGAGCACCTCCAGGGCGAGACGTCCCGAAAAGTGCCATCCCGCATGGGGCAGAATTCCGGCGCAGGCCTGCCGCGCTTGCGTGGAAGGGGCAGGCACGGGACCGCGGGGCCCGGGCGTCCTGCCGCCCATCTCCGCGATCTCCCGCAGGGTCTGCTCGGCGGTCTCCGGGTACCACCCGGGGGGAAGACACCTTTTTCGTGCACCCATTGAAGCCTCCGGACGCCCGTTCCTGACGCACGAATCCCGCGAGGAAATCCGCGCGTGCGAAGCGGTGCGTAGTATACTCCAATCACCATCAGGAGAGGAGCATGAATAAGCGGTTTTCCTGGATCTTCCTCCTCGCCAGCGGAGCCTTCTTCGTGTTCATCGTCGGGCTCACCGGCTACCGCATCGAGGACGCCCGAAGGCACAACACGGCAGCCGCGCGCGAACATGCGGCCTCCCTTGCAGCGAAGGTGAAGTCCCTGAGAGACATCACCGGAAGCCTGCAATCCCCCCTGTTCAAGACCGACATGCGCGATGTGTTCGACGGCGAGACGCGGCTTCTTCTCCTCTCCCTGCACTCCGCGCAGGACGGCATCGTCTATCTCGTTGCGAGAGACCGGGCAGCCTTGAAGGAACCGGCACGGATCACGCCGGAATGGCGCGGCACCCCCGTGTACCAGGTGAACAGGGGATCGGAGTTTCTGGTCAGCTCGAGCTTCGGCAGCGACATCCCCGGTATGAGCATGGATGCTCTTTTCGTGATCGTAGGAAGAGAGGATCTCTACCCTGTCGTCCGGGATGACCTGTACTTCTTCCTTGCATTTCTTCTTCTCTGCGGCGTGGCCATCCTCATTGTCATGAGCGTGCAGCCGGATTCGGAACCACTGCCTGCGGGGTCTTCGGCGCCGCGGTACCCCGCGGATTCGGCGCCGCGGTACCCCGCGGATTCGGCGCCACCGCCCCCAGCGCCGTCCCGCGGCCCGGAGGAAGCTTCACGCGCGTTCACGTCTCCCCGCACGGGGTTGGTCTGGGCAGAGTATCTCGAGCCGCGATTGAAAGCAGAGCTGGAGCGCGCCTCCTCCTCCGATCAGGATCTCGCCCTCGCCCACTTCAGGATCGACGAGCCTTTTGCTGATGGGCGCCTGCCAATGGCGTACTCGGAAATCGCGCGGCTCCTCACCCAGTCGTTCCCGCTCCATGACCTGATCTTCGAGACGGGAGACGATGCCTACACGCTTCTCATGCCGGATACTGGCGTGGACGCCGCGGTGCGTCTTCTAGATGACCTTCGAAAGAAGCTTGCCGGCTCGCCGATCGAAGGAAGGACGAGGACGCTCTCGATCGGAGTAAGCTCACGCGGAGGCCGCCTGATTGACTCGCGTGTCCTGCGCGAAGAAGCCGATGTCGCCCTTGCCAAGGCGTCGCGCGAGGGAGGAAACCAGGTGATCGGCTTCCGTGCCGACGCGGCGCGGTTTCGAGAGACCCTTACCGGCACGACGACGTAGAAGCACCACCCCATGCCGCGGTAAGCCGCGGTGATCCGCCATTTTTTTTCTCTACATTCCGAGGCTTTTGCGGAGCTCGGCGAGCGCCTCCTCCTTCATCGTGTAGGTGTGCTCTTCCGAAGGGAAGGCTTTATCCTGCACGTCGGCAATGTATTTTTTCACCGCTTCCAGCTGGACTGAATAGAGGTCCGCATAGACCTTTACAAACTTGGGAGTGAACCTGCGGAAAAGGCCCACCATGTCATGCAGTACCAGTACCTGGCCATCGCAGTCCAGCCCCCCGCCGATCCCGATCGTCGGGATGCTGAGCTTCTCGGTGATGAGGGCAGCAAGCTGCCGGGGAATGGCCTCCAGGACAACGGCGAATGCCCCCGCATCCTCCAGCGCGACCGCGTCGTCGATCACCTTTCTCGCCGCCTCAAGCGATTTGCCCTGGACCTTGAACCCTCCCAGCATTCCGGCGGTCTGCGGCGTCAGCCCGATGTGGCCGAACACCGGGATGCCCGCCGCGACAATTGCCTTGACGGTCGCTGCCATATCCTGCCCGCCTTCCAGCTTTACGGAGTCACAGGCGCCGTCCTTGTAGAGGATACCGGCATTCGTGATGGCCTGCTCGCGCGAGATGTTGTACGACATGAAAGGCATGTCGCCTACGACGTGCGCCCGCTTCACGGCGCGTATGACCGCTCTGGTGTGATTCAGCATTTCTTCCATCGTGACCGGCACCGTGTCCCGGTAGCCCAGCTCGACCATCCCAAGGCTGTCGCCCACGAGGATGACATCGATCCCGGCCTCGTCCACGCACTGCGCCTGCGGGAACGAGTAGGCGGTTATCATCGAGATCTTTTTCCTCTCCTTTTTCATCGCGTGCAGATCCGGGATCATTATCTTCTTGATGTCGCTCATATGGACGTGCTCCTTGGAAGGTGATATATCAGATTGGCAACTCTACAACAATCACCACCAGGAAACAAGTTCTGCCGTTGGAGCTCGACGATTCTGCTGCTCATGGAGGACTGCTGAATGAAGGACGCAATCACAGATGTTCCTGGGATCCTCGTGGGCCATGCCCACGACCTCGTCGCCGCCAAAGGGTGTACCGTCATCCTCTGCGAATCGGGCACGGCCGCAGGCGTCGACGTTCGAGGCGGCTCTCCCGGCACACGTGAGACGGACTGCCTTGCCCCCACGGCCTCCCTTCCGTGTCCAGACGCTTTCTACCTTTCCGGAGGAAGCGCCTTCGGCCTTGATGGCGCGTCCGGGGTCCAGAGGTACCTTGAGGCAAAGGGCATCGGCTTCGATGCAGGGGTGGCCAGAGTGCCAATCGTCAGCGGCGCGGTGATCTTCGACCTCAACGTGGGAAGGGCGGACATTCGGCCCGACCAGGCGATGGGTAGGGAAGCATGCAGGAATGCAGGTGCAGAGGTTGCCCAGGGTAATGTCGGCGCGGGCACGGGGGCCACTGTCGGTTGGGCGGCCGGTCCTGCACGGAGGATGAAGTCCGGCCTCGGCACTGCGAGCTGCAGGGCCGGGGACCTTATCGTGGGGGCCATTGTCGCGGTGAACTGCTGGGGCGATGTCATCGACCCGGCGACTGGAGAGGTTCTCGCCGGCACGCTCACCGAATCTGGTGACGCATTTGCCGGCTCACAGAAGCTCCTCGCCGCCAGCCCCTTGGGCGTCAGCGCCTATTCTTCCCACAGCACCATCGGCGTTGTCGCATCGAATGCCCGGCTGGACAAGGCCCAAACGAGCCGCATTGCGATGATGGCTCACGACGGCTTTGCAAGGGCAATCAGGCCCGTGCACACATTCGCTGAAGGGGACATCATATTTTCCGTTGTCACCGGATCAGTGGAGGCCGGCGTATCCGTGGTTGGCGCCCTGGCGGCCGAGGCGATGGCGCGGGCGATCCTCAGCGCGGTGCGCAACGCCCATTCCGCCTACGGGTACCCCGGCTACGAGGAAGTCCTCGCCCGCCGGAAGAAATCGGGGCGGTAGGCCGTCCCGGGCCGCCCTGAAATACCGACCGGGCATCCCGCACACACGAGAAAGGGCGCCCTTCGGCGCCCTTTCCTTCGCTCATTTCACTTCCTGCACCATGACCTTCTGGCCGTCCTGGATCGTGAAGATGTAGTTGGGCTTGTTGGTCGGGATCCCGTCCTTCATGTCCCAGTCGAACATGATGCCGTGAAATCCCTGCACGTTCGCCATGTAGTCGGCGATCATCTTGCGCTCGGCCTTGAGCTTGCTGGGGATGCCGGTGACGCCGGTCTTCTCGATGGCCTCCTTGATCATGTACACCGCGTCATAGTAGTTGGTGGACAGGCTCGGGGGCTGCTCGCCCTTGTGCGCGTCCGCATACGCCTGCTTGAAGGCGTTCCAGCGCGGCGAGTCGATGTTCGGATTGATGTAATTGTAGATCTCCGCGCCGTTGAGATCCTTGCCGCCCGTTGCATAGAGGTCCGGCGCATCAGCGCTGCTGAACAGCAGCAGGTGGTCCATGTGCTTCCAGCCGCGGCTCTTCAGCTCCTTGATGAGTTTCGCCGCGGAGGCGGGCCAGCAGGCGAACACGATGCCGTCCGGCTTTTCGTTGAGAGCCTTCACGACAAGAGGTCCGAAAGTGACCGCATCACTGGGCACCTCCACCTTGTCCAGCATCTTGATTCCCAGCCCGGTAAGACCGGTGGCATGCGCATCGGCCATGCCGGGCCACGGGCCATAATTCCCGACGAACTGCACGACCTGCTTCATGTCGGGGAAGTGTTTCGCCCAGGCCGCGACAAGGGGCGCCAGCCTGTCCTGTGTGGATGGAAGCCAGGAGACCGTCCAAGGGAAGTACTTCTGGGCGTATTCGAGTGACGTGCTCGCGGTGATCGACGGCATCCCGTTCTCCACCGCGATGGGCATGGCCGCCATGATCACGGGCTCGGGCACCGGCCCGAGGGCTACCAGCGTGTCCTTCACCAGGCGCGCCATCTCGGTCGACCCTTTTTGTGGATCCAGCGCCGTGTCGACGCCCACGATCCGCACGGGCTTGCCTTTGATTCCTCCCGCGTCGTTGATCTCCTTGGCGGCGCGTTCCGCTCCCCATTCGAGGTACTCGCCGATGCTCGCGATGGCGCCGGTGAGCGAGTTCAGGAAGGGGATGGTCCATTCCTTGGGTGCGGGCTTCCCGCACCCGACAAGTGAAAAGAGAAGCGCTGCCGCGATCAGAACTCCGAGAGTCTTCTTCATATGTCCTCCTACAGGATATTTCTTTTCTTCCGGATTCCCGAAAGAAAGGTTTCAATGGAAACGACGAATCTCCGCGTGATAAACCCCTCCGGCTTCAGGACCAGCACGAGGACGAGCAGAGCGCCATAGATCACGATTCTCCACTCCTGGATGGACGGCGGGAAAAGGAGCGGAACGCCGTAGAGGATGGGCGCGACCACGACGGTCCCCCATGGGGTGGCGTAACCCCCGACGAAGATGACCGTCATCGCGATTCCCACCAGCGCGAAGGTAAAGAAATCCGGGTGAAAGCTCTTATAAATGAAGCCGTACAGAACACCGGTGCCCCCGGCGATGGTGCAGCTCACCGTCTGCAGGAGCATGCCCAGCTTCCGCACGTCGACGCCGAGGGACGCGGCGAGCTCCTTGTCCAGGAACACCGTAGACGCGGCACGGCCCAGCCGCGAATGGTCGAACCGATGCAGGAGAAACCCGACCAGGAGGATGAAGCACGCGAGAATGGCCATGATGGTCCACCGGTGAGCGCCCGGGCTCCCCCCGACATTCGGCAGGCCAAACAGCCCCATCGTGCCGCCCACCGCCGTCCGGTTCTCAATGCCGGTGCGTGCGATGAAGATGAAGGTGAATCCGACAATGACCACCGCAAAGGTCGGGGCATCCCCG
>JBEKTX010000191.1:0-8343 GCA_049515615.1 Spirochaetia bacterium | reverse complement strand
TCCAAGAGAATCCATGCTGAACAGAGACCGGAGCTCGAAGTGCTTGCTTCCCGTGTTGACGCGCTCGTCGCCCGGTTCTCGGCAGCAGCAGCGGCGCCGGCGGCCTCCACGGCGACAACGGGGACTCTATCCCTGATAAGCGACCCCGCAGGCATGAAAGTCTCAATCGACCATGGCGAACCTGTGGAAACGCCTGCAAGCGTCGAGCTATCACAGGGTTCGCACAGCGTCAGGACGCTCGAAAGCTACCTGGACAACACGTATTACGTGGAACAGCCCGAGCAGTCGGTTCTCATGGTTGCGGGCGGGAAGATATCCACCCTCGTCAAAGCTCAGGCCGCGAAAGCCACCCTCGCAATCCGGGGTGTGCCGGACGGATACGATGTGTTCATAAACGACGAGAAGGTGGGTGTGACCCCGCTCGGCCAGCTCACCGTCAAAGCGGGAGTGCTCAACATCCGGTTCGAACGATCAGGTGAATCGCCGCGGGGCATGATGATCATTGCTCGGCCGAACGGGACTCCAACGGCATTCTGGGGAGGCCCTGAGCTCCCCGCTCAGCTCCAACGCCGGACAATCGCCTTGAATGGGAATGGGGACGGCTGGGGAGGAATTGTACCTCTCGTCGACTTGTCCGGTTCGTCGTCCACATTTATGGGGGAGACGGGGATCAGCATAGCCAGAGTCTACATGTGTCGGAATGACAAGGACCTTTTTTGGAGAGTGGACTTTAACGAGACAAACCCGCTCCTGAAGCGCCCAAAGGGAACCGATAAAGGAATAGCGTGCCTGCTATCGTTTCTCTACAAGCCAAACGAGCAGTTCCAACTGGGCGAGGTCTATTGGAAACCTTCCAACAGCCTGCACAACTGGACTAGGCTGCTCGAGGTAAGTGGTTTGACTTCCAACCGCGAAGTAGGGAACCAGTTGAATTGGGATAGAAACGAGACAGCCGGAAGATATTCTCAGCTTCTGAAGAACGTGGACATCCGGAGCTACGACAAGACGCTCGTCGGCCGGGTCAGCTTGGACGAAATCGCCGATTACTGCAAGGGCGCAGTTGGGGTTCAGGTTCAACTCCAGAACTTGAATCACGTCGAAATCTGGGCTGAAAGCCAGAGCACCGACATCCGTTATATTGACTTTTCGAAATGATTCGGTGCCCCTGAAGCGTTTCAAGTCTCGCGAAGAAGACTCTTACCGAGGCGGCTGCGCGAATGATGTTTTCTACGGCGTATGGTTGATTGTTACCAGCAGCGCGACGACTCCATTCGTCCTGCCCTTCGCCTTGAAGACCATCTTATCTGTCTCGTAGGAGACCCGGTCAGAGGGCACGAGCGCATCCCCCAACGCTGCATGGAGCCTGTCGATGAGACTTCCCGTTCCCGCCTGGATCTGGTCTTCCACTTTGCCCAGGTCCAATTCCCGGAGAGAGTAAAGCACGACAATCCTCTCCTCCCCTGGATTCTGGTCCGTCTGTATGAACAGGTCCTCACCGGGCAGGGCCACCTGGTTGCGTTTGTAGGTCAATGCCGGACTCATGGACGGATTGCTTGGAAAAAGGTGAGAAGTCTTTCCAGCAGAATCGACGCCGAGCATGTAGACAAACGCTGGTTCGTTGTTGTCCAGGTAGATCCGAAATCGTGTCCCGCTCGGAAAATCTTCTTGAACAACATACTGGGACCCGTTCCAGCGGACCGCGGGGCTGTGTCCGTCACTTTCCACGATATTCAACGCGCCCGAGAGCTGAGCACCCTCCGGGTTTGCCATTTCTGGATTTTCCAGGAGCTCAAATCCCTCCTGGAAATAGTCGACAAAGTCATTGTACTTGATCCAGAAGAAGCCGTCATTGCCCCAGTCTCTGCCCCAGCTATTCTGCAGCTCGAAAGCGCCTCCTCCGTAGGCATCGTCATAGGAAACAACGGTCATGGCATGACCTGCAATCGGCTTCACGCTTCGGTTCGGCATCCAGACAAAGTTCTGGGACAGGTTATTGAAGCAGCCTTTGCCCTGAACAAAATCGACGTTCATTCCCACCACGACAGGCTTGTTCTCAAAAATCGTCTTCTTGATTTTCTGCAGAACTGTGGTTCCACCGTCATCCGGGGAGGTGATCCGAGTGAAGCCCAGAATCGAATAATGTACCGCCTTGTTACGAGCTTCCGCAGGGATGGTGGTCGGACAGAGTGCGTCGAGATCCGAGAAAGGGGGCACTCCATTCGCCTGGATCGACTTCAGGACGTTCGCGACCGCCTGGCCGCTGTCACAGCCGAAAAACTTTCCCGCAAAACTTTCTCTGAAGGCAAAGCCGGGAGAGAATGCGCTTTGAGTGATTCGACCGCGGTCCGTGATCCCGTTGAGCTTCGCATAGATGATGGTGACAGCCGAATAAGCCGAAGCCCAGGCGGTGCAGGTGCCGTACTGCCCCTGGTCGCCCGAGTAGGGAGCAAATTGCTTGACGGAGGCCTTGGAAGGAACCGTGTAGAGCCCGCGGGTAAGAGTGGACTTGTACGAGACCTGTCCGTATAACGCCGGATCAAGGATGGCGCCGGTTTTGTGTCCCTGCGCATGCAGGGCGAGTGGAGCCAACGTAACAAGAACTATTGAAACAAGAGGAATAGTCCGCAGTAGTTTCATCATTCAACAACCCTGCTCTTCGTTCGTGAGACGGATTGAGCTGTCCTCGGCTCAGTGCTCGAGACGGAAGGTTTTTATATAGAACTCCGCTGCTTCGATCCGCGTTCCCGCTTTTGCTACCGATGCGTTGATGCCGCGCGTGCCTCCGGCGATAGTCACGGGCTTCTCCGCCGCAATCGTAAGTTGGCTATGCTTTGTCCTCAATTGCGCGATTTCGTTCAGCACGGCCTGTCGAGCCGCGCCGATCACTGTTGCACTGGATTTCGCATCCGCGACCTTCTGGTGCGCAAGGGTCAGGGATTCAAGGGTTGTCAGCCGCTCACGGGAGGCGAGGAGGTAGAATCGCTCCACCCCCTTTGCGTTATCGAGGGCAAACCAGTTCTCGCCTTCGGGAATAAAGAATTGCTTCTGCAAATATGACGGTTCGGTGAAGACCTCGAATCGCTCCGGGAAGAGCAACTGCAGGGCGCCCTGCGCATCGTAGAGAAACAGGTAGATGAATGTATTTTTGACCGGTTGAATGTAAATCTTGAAAAGGTCTCCAGGAGCAACGGCTACTCGCTCCGAGAAAACAATAGGAACCGGGGAGCCGTCCGTTGCGCGCTTCACGAATGCCCAGTTGAATGCCATATTGGCGCCTTGTGCGCCAAGGCCCGCAAGGGCAGTAAAGAGCAGGACACCTATTAACGCTTTTCGAATCGACATGTGACTACTCCGTTCCGTCGCCGCTTGCCGTGCGTCTTGAGGCCGGCTCATTTTGCGAAATCGACATAGCGAGTCTCGCTGTACACGTGATCCTCGCCGTTTGCCATCTGGTGTTGGAGAACAACATTGAAGGCGACCGGGCCTTTGCAATACTTGGCGATCTGGTCCAAGCCGATCCGTGCTACCAACATGTTCTGGTCGTTCTTGACCGTTGGGGTGTTCGAAAGCTTCGAATACTGTCTTTTCGCATTGTCCCACATGCCAAAATCCTCGTGGACGCCCACATCGTGCGCCCAATAGGTCGCCCCCAGGTTCAACTGCTTCGGTGGGTCAAAGTATATCACAAGAAGGCAAGTAATTCCTTGCTGTGTCCCCTTGGGGGGCCAGAAAACCGGGTTTGTCCCGGCAAAGTCCATTCTCCAATAAAGATATTTGTCATCCCGACACATGTAGAATTGCTTTATGGCGTACCGTTCTTCACCCATGAAAGTGGACGAAGTCGTCGTCACACCGCTGAAGGGCTCAATCCCAGCCCAGCTATCCGTCTTCCCGTCCAGGGCGATCGATCGCCGCGGCAGCTGCGCGGGGAGCTCGGACGAGTATCCCCAGGATGCCACTGCATGGTCGCCCGGCCGAACAAGTTCTCGCATGGTGTGAGGCGGTTCGCCGGATCGCTCGAAGCGGATGTTGAGCACGCCGGCCGTGACGCTAAACCTGTCCAGCGGGGTTACACCCACCCTCTCGTTATTGATGAACACATTGTAGCCGTCTGGCACGAGCCGGATTGCGAGGTCGGCCTTCGCGGCTTTGGCATTCATAGGCACGGTCATCTTCGCGCCCGCGGCAACCGCGACCCACTGTTTGGGCTGCTCCGCGTAATACGTATCTTCCACCAGAGTCTGTAATGCATGGATGCTGTGCGTTCCCGGCGACAGCTCGACGCTTGTCGGCGTCTCCACCGGTTGCCCGTCGTCGATTGAGACCTTGATACCCGCGAGGTCACTTGTCAGGGACAGCGTACCAGTTGTTGCAGATGTCTCCACCGAGGCTCCAGGGGCAGGGGCCGGACCCTTGCCGGTGAGGTACACCACATGGGTCAGATTGTCATACTTCGCAGGTCTCTGTTTCTGGTTCGTTTCTTTTCGAACCTCTGCGTTGACGTCGCGCAGGATGCTGGTGATCTCCTCGTCACGCGTGATGTTGCGAAGCAGCGCCGCCGTAAACGCTCCATTCCTCCCCGTCCCGTCATCCGCTGTCTCTCCTGCTTCGGTCGCGTAGACGATGATACTTTCAGGCGGCTTCTGCCCTACCACCGCGAGGCCTCGCTCCATCCCCCTCGAGGCCTTGGGGAAGGGGTTGTTCCGACACGCGTCGAGGATGATTGCGTTTGTTCCGGCTCCACCATCGATCATTCGTCCAATTACTCTTTGCAGTCCTACTCCCTCGAGCTCGATATCGGAGGCGACCTTTATTTCGGCTGCGACAGGTATGAGGTAATTATCGCCACCAACCTGCACTCCGTGGCCCGAATAGAAGAACAGTGCGATATCGGCGCCATAGATGTCGTTCCCGAATTGGTCGATGAGCTCGTACATGGCCCTCCTGTTCGCGTTGGTCCCAATCAGTACTTCGAAACCAACGCTTTTCAGCGCCGCCGCCATGTCTGTTGCATCATTGACCGGATTCGCCAGTGGCCCGGAAGCGTAGGCAGCATTTCCGATTATAAGAGCAACACGCTTCCCTTGGGCGAGGGCGCCCGAGGAAACTCCAAGCGCCAGGATGATGAGAAGACCAAATATGCCACATCTGAAACGCACTCTGCTGCCTCCGGCGGGAAGCTGGCTTGGGGCACGCCTCACGGCGTCCTTCTCGTCGATTTGAATGGCGGTTCTGCGATATGCAACTTTTTTGATTATAGCCGCAACCTCGACCCCCGTCAAACATGGTCGTGAGGCACAAGGCTGAACATTGTCGCCTCATATGCCATACTTAGGACTGAATCGCTCCGGTGCGTTCCACGCATGCACAGGGAGGAGAACGGACCATGAAGCATCAGATCCTGAAGTCGCTCGCTGCAATTCTTGCCGCGGTCGCCGGCTTGCTCGCAGCGCCGGCCCGGCTTACGGCAGCGGGTCTCCCGCAAACCCCGATCCTCCGCCTCGAGCTCGGCATGCATTCTGCATCGGGCAGGCAGGTTGGGACCGACGCCCAGGGCCGCTTCGTCATCACCTCCTCCTGGGACAAGACGGCGAGGCTCTGGGACGCCTCCAGCGGCCAGCTCCTGCGCGTCTACAGGGTCCCTTCCGACGCGGACTCGTACAGCGGACAGCTCAACGCCTGCGCCATCTCGCCCGACGGGCGTATTGCCGCCATGGGGGGGTGGGACGGGAACCTCTATCTCTTCGACCGCCAAAGCGGCCAGATGATCAAGCGGCTATCGAGCCTGGGCTCCTCCATCAATGGCCTTCAGTTCACGCCCGACGGCGAGTACATGGCAGCGGCCCTCTACCAAGGTTACGCTGCTTGGCGCTGCCGCGACTGGTCTTTGGTAGGCGCAGATAAGAACTTCGGCAACAACAACACCTATGATTTTGATTTGGTCCGTCGCGATGGGGCCTGGACCATGGCGGCGAGTTGTGACGACGGAAAGATCCGCTCCTACCGCCTGGGGAACACCCTGGAGAAGCTCTACGAATACAACACGGGAAGCAAGCGTCCCTCCGGCCTCTCCTTCAACATCGACGGCAGTCTCCTCGCCGTCGGTTACGAAGATTCTGCCCTTGTCCAGGTCCTCTCGATCTCCTCGAATCGGATGTCACTCGCCTACACCCCCGACTTATCAAAGTGCTCGGCAGTAAGCCTCGGCAGAGTCCGCTTCAGTCAGGACGGCAAGACTCTCTACGCGGGAGGCCGGGGCTGGCATTCGGGCGAGATGGAATTGCTCCGCATTTGGAGCAAGGCAGGTGCAGGCCCCTACCGCGACGTGAAAACCGGTGGGACCAGCACAATCATGGGCATCAAGGCAATGCCTGACGGGGGACTGCTCGTGGGAGGGTACGACCCCTTCTGGGCAATCCTTGACGCCTCGGGCACAGTCAAGGCGAGCGCGGGTGCACCGATCATCGACTTTAGAAGCGGGGAGAAGACCTTCAAGCTTGGCCCCGGCGGCCGGGCCATCTCTTTCAACGGGAAAGAGGGGAGTTCCAACCCTCTGAGCTTCGACACTGCGACCCGCAGCCTCCTCTCAAGTTCCCCGCCCTCGGTCTGGAGCTTCCCCGACACCACGAGCCTCAAGGTGACGAATTGGTTTAACCGCTCCGACCCCCACCTCGACGGGAAACCCTTGCCCCTCGAGAACCAGGAGACCTCCTACTCCCTTGCAATAGCCACAGGGGCGAGGCAGCTCGTCGTAGGCTGCGACTGGCACCTCTACTCCTTCGACAGTGACGGAAAACAGCTCTGGAAGAAAGCCGTTCCGGGCCTCGCCTGGAGCGTCAACATCTCCGACGACGGACGTCTAGCCGTGACAGCCCTCGCGGACGGGACATTGCGCTGGTATCGGCTGTCGGACGGCCAGCTTCTCCTCACCCTGTTTCCTCATCCCGACGGCACGCGCTGGGTGCTCTGGACTCCTTCGGGCTACTACGATGCAAGCCCCGGCGGCGAGGATCTTATCGGCTGGCAGGTCAACAATGGCATGGATGCCGCCGCGGACTTCTTCCCCGCGGGCCGCTTCCGCAGTACCTACTACCGACCCGACGTGGTCAATCTTGTGCTCTCTACCCTCGATGAAGGGCAGGCGCTCGCGTCGGCCAATTCCCAAGCAGGCAGGCGACAGGACTCTGGCTCCATCCTGAACAAACTTCCTCCCACCCTCGTCATTACCAGCCCAGACCAGGGAAGCGTCTTCAACGCGGGCACCCTCAGGCTGCGCTACCGCGTGCGCGCCCCGGATGACGCCCCTGTCACCTCGGTCAAGGCCCTCGTGGACGGTCGGCCGATCGAGGGCGCCCGGGGCCTCACCGTCGTCGCAGCCGCCGACGGTGACCAGAGCATCGATCTGAACCTCCCCGCACGCGACTGCACTGTTTCGCTCATCGCAGAGAACAAGAACGGCGCCTCGGAGGCGGCGAGCGTCAGACTGCTCTGGAAAGGAGCCGCGGCGTCCCAGGACGAGTTTGTCATCAAGCCCAAGCTCTACGTCCTTTCAGTCGGCGTCTCCGCCTACCAGAAGCCGGACTACCAGCTGAAATACTCCGCCAAGGATGCGCGCGACCTGGCGGCCCTGCTGAACAAGGGCAGTCCCTTGTACCGGGGGGTGGAGACCAAGGTCCTCACAGATGCCGACGCCAACAAGGACGACATCCTCGACGGCCTCGACTGGATACGGAAGCAGACGACAAGCAAGGACATCGCCGTCATCTTCTTCTCGGGCCACGGATTCAACGACCCCGACGGCAACTACTATTACCTGCCGGTGGGGGCGGACATCGACAGGCTGAAGCGCACGGGCGTGCCCTTCTCTGACATCAAGACGACGGTGTCCGATATCCCTGGCAAGGTCCTTTTCTTCCTGGACACCTGTCATTCTGGGAACATCATGGCGAGCGGCCGCAAGGCTGTGGGGGCCGAGCGGGACATCGTGGGCATCATCAACGAGCTCACATCCGCGGAGAACGGGGCAATCGTTTTCGCCTCCAGCACGGGCAACCAGTATTCCTACGAGGACCCTGCCTGGGGCAATGGCGCCTTCACGAAGGCACTCCTGGAGGGCCTCGGGGGAGCGGCCATCGTTGGCCAGGGGAGCCGGGTAACGGTCAACATGCTCGACCTCTACCTCTCTGAGCGTGTGAAGGAGCTGACCGGGGGCAAGCAGACGCCGACGACAACAAAGCCCCCCAACGTTCCTGATTTCCCGATCGCGATAAAGGGCTGAGCCGCGGCCCCGGGGGCGCTTCATGCCTCTCAAGGACGGGATTCTCACGTTGCCTCTGCGCGGAG
>JBEKTX010000190.1:0-9261 GCA_049515615.1 Spirochaetia bacterium | reverse complement strand
CGATGGAACCTATGCCGGCATCGGTGTTGTGGTGGACGGAAAAGCTGTAACTTCGGGAACGTGTCCGTATATGGCAAAGGCGCTTAACAAGCCAGACGGTACGGCTGAGCTGACGAAAAAGTTCATCGCGCTGATTCAATAGATTCTCGAGAAGCGTCTAGGAGGAAGACCTATGAAGAAGCTCTTAGTGATCCTGTTGGTGTGCCTGTTCCTTTCTCCCGTGGTCTTCGCGCAAGACTTCTTCAAGCTTGTACAGTCCGGAACACCTGAGCAAGTACAGGCGGCAATAGCTGGAGGGGGCAGCGTCTACGCCGTGACCCCAGGAGACGATTCACCCTTGATGTTGGCAGCGGAGTACAACCAGAACGCCGAAGTTATCGCGATCCTCTTGAAAGCCCGAGCGTCGGTCGATAAGAAAAACAAGCACGGTGGCAAGACCCCCCTGATGTACGCGGCTACAAGTAACCCGAACCCCGAGGTCATTACGGTTTTGCTGCAGGCGGGGGCGAATGTTAATGCCGTAGACGATTATATGATCACGCCTCTGATACACGCGGCGCAGAGCAACCCGAACCCCGAGGTCATCACGGTTTTGCTGAAGGCTGGGGCGAAGCTTGACGCCAGGAACAATGTCAACCAAACGCCTCTGATGCACGCGGCGGGAGCGAATAACCCCGACGTCCTCACGGCCTTACTTAAGGGCGGGGCGGGACTTGACGACACAGACTCGAAAGGCATGACAGCCCTGATGTGGGCGGCGGCATACAACCAAAACCCTGACGTCGCCATGACCTTGCTGAAGGCTGGGGCGAACGGCAAGCTCAAATCAAGCGATGACAAGACAGCCTTTGACTACGCCGAAGGCAACGAGAAGCTGAAGGGTACGGACGCATCCGAGGCGCTGCGGAAGGCGGCAGGGAAATAGGCTGAGAAGCAAGTCAAGCCATAGTTAGGATGTCAGTACCACTCTTGGTACCGTTTTTTTGGAGAAATCGGTACCAAAGCGAGCGAGGGTGAGCGAGGCGAATCAGAGGTAATTCCTCTCCGTGTGTGAAGGAAGCGGATTTAACTGAAAAGGGCTACCTGCTTCTGGTAATCGTCGATAAGACTGTGCGCGTTTCCCAGGACGCCGATGAAATCCTGTGTGTCCTGCTTGTTGAGCAAAAGGATATCACTTTGTTGTCATCGTAATAGGGCTGGCCTTCCTCGGCATCTTTGCATGGGCGATCTGCCCTTTAAGCTGGCGCTCAACTTTCTCACGCACCGTCATGGCTCCTCAAATACTCCTTCATCACCTCAGTGACCGGATTGATAGGTAACCGCGCGACAGTGGCCCTTCGGGGGTAGTCGAATTTAAGGAGCGTCTGGCATCTTACAGGCCAGCTTTCGGCAACAGAGGGGAGGATGGTTGTGCTGGCGGTTGGGGACAGGAACGAACAGTCCCTGGCCATCGTCGAACGTACGGAAGACAGGATCCGACTCTCCACCCTCGAAGGGGTCTTGCTTGCGTTTCTTCGAATGATGTTGGGGGAATTCAGCAGTACTCGCAGAAGGCGGGCTGGAAGTCCGCCCAAACATGGTGAAGGTCTTGACTCGTTTCACGGAGGGCGACGAAGGAGAATTCCAGGCCAGCTACAGCCGAATCTCGCACATTACCTTCCTCCTCGAGAATACCAAGGTCTTCCCGCATGCCTTCTCGACGAACAAGAGCCGAATTGACGTCGTCTTGCAGCTCGCTATTGCATTCAAAGAATCGCTAAAGACGTTGGTCTTGGATCTCTATGAACCTCTGTCATCCCACGAGCTCGCTGCGGGTTTCAGAAATTATGGCCACATAGATTCCAGAAATTCTGCCCACCCCAAGGAGGGGCAGAATGGGGGAAGAGCATCACAGCATTGGAGACTCAGGCGGGGCCTCGCAGTTAGCTGCGACAGTCGGCGGGGATGGTCGTGCTGAACTGAATCTGTGTTTCTCAGATCATGGGGCTTCCACTCCGGAGGTTACTATGATCCCACAGCTTACTCGCCATAAGATCCAAGTCCTGCTTCAAGCGGGCCACTCTCAGGCTGAGACTTCCCGCTTGGCTAAGGTCTCACGGAGGACGGTTCGCAGAGTCGCCGAGGAGCCGGGCATCGAACGCGTCGATGACGAACAGGAGCGAGCTCGGCGCAAGATCGGGCGCCCCAGCACCGCCGAGCCGTTCAGGGTTCTGGTGGAGAAGCTGTTGAAAGAGGAACCGCAGATACAGTCGGTGGAAGTCCTTCGACGTGCGCGGCTGGATGGGTACGAAGGCGGCAAAAGCGCCCTGTACTCTTTGGCGGCGAGCCTGCGTCCTCGTCACGTGAGGCTGGTGATGCACGCTTCGAGGGGTTGCCTGGCGAGTTCAGTCAGCACGACTTCGGCCAGGTGAAGATCACGTTCCTTGATGGTAGCTGCCGCATCGTGCATTTCTTTGCCTCACGGTTGAAGTGGTCGCGATGGGTCGAGGTGACCCTCGTAGAAAACGAGGTCGTCGAGACGCTGGTACGGGAACTTGCCGAGCACTTCACTCGCTTTGAGGGGGTGCCGCTGTGCGCGGTGTTCGACCGCCCCAAGACGGTGGCCTTGCACTGGGGCAAGGATGGTGAGGTCACGGAATGGAACTCGACCTTCGTCTACGCCGCGCTGGAACTGGGCTTCACGGCGGAGGTCTGCTGGCCGCACCAGCCGCAGCAGAAGGATCATCCATCTGACTGCACCTATTTGCGTACGTGTGTAGCGAGCTTTGGATGGACGCGTCGATCGCGAAAACGCTTCCCCGGCTGGGCAGTGGGCATCGGACCGCAAAGTGGTTCAAAGAGGATCTGTCCACGGTCATCCGCGCGAACAGCACGTAATACTCCCTCCAGTGCGAACTGTTTCGCTGTGCAGGGGTGAACGCGCAGTCGAGCACCCATCTCAGTCACAGTGATCCAGCCAGCCTGCTGTAAATGCCGAGCAAGGCTGTCGATACGGTAGGCGATGCGGAGACGCCGCACTGTGATCGCAGTGAAAGCCTTGCCGGTCCCCGAACAGAGCCATCGGGCATTGAGGGCCTCTGCGATCTGGGCGTCAGTCTTCTCCGTAGCCAGTGCACGGACCAACTCCACGATTTCGACGGATGTCCGTCTTAGATCGGGAGCGCTCAATGGAAAAGATATCAGATTCCGCCATACCCTGACGCACCGAGCGCAGTGACGTTCGCGGACGCACCAGCACCTGTTCTCCGGCCGAGATCGTAGGAGAAATCGTTAATCCATCGTTAGCGGCAAGCTCTCAGGGCACTCGACGCCGACCGCTGACCTTTGATCGTGGGAAAGCTGATTGTCCTACCCACAAAACTGAGTATTTGGTCAAGCTTTCCAAGGCCAATGTTCTCCGCTTCTCCAGAACGTAGGCTTTGTATGGTCGATGGGGAGACGTTTGCGCATCTTGCAAGTTGTCTCACGGTTAGACCCCGCTTTTCCATTTCCTCAATAATCAGCGTAGACAGATAGATTTCCCTTTTCCTCTCGTCTACGCGACGACGCACTTCGGAATCCCTTGCGCGCTCAAGAGGACTCAGATAGCCCTTCGACTTATTCATAGTAGGTGCCTTCTTTGACCCTTTGCTTGTAATCTCTGCGGTATGACTTCGCAAGCTTCATTTCTTTTGGTGGCAGGTCATCCCGTTTCTTTTCGAAACAGTGAGTAATGATCACCGTCTTTCCCATCACGAAAAAAGCCATGAACCGATGCGGCTTAGGTTTGAATGCAAAGAAGCCATCACCCTCGTGCCGAATCTTGTAACAAAATTTCGGTACAAAGTCAATCGAAAGAAGACACCTTTCTAGGGGCCATTTTTGCAATATGCAAAGAACGATCACATCCACCATATGAGACTGCGGAACGACAGGAACTCCCCCCACGGAGTCGAAGTGAATCGTCATAGCCCAATCCCCATGGCAAAGATCCCGGGAGTCAGTTCGGACGAAGCTGTCCGGATCCCTTCACTGCGCTGAGGATGTCCCCAACGGCGGGAGGCTTGAGGTCGCCCCCCTCCCCCTGCGACTACAGTGGCTGAATGTCAATCAGCAAGCGCGACAAGGCAACGGCGCGGATGCCGCGCGCCAGGTCGAACGTGCGATCTCCCGCGTGAATGACATCTATTCCATCAAGTCGAAGATCTTCCAGGGCGTTTCGCATCGAGGGGGTCACGCGGGGAGACGATGTTCGCTTGATCTCAAATGCCCTTCGCTCGCCGCCCCTCACTACCAGCATGTCCAACTCCGCCCCCGTGTGTGTTGCCCAGAAAAAACATTCTTCCGGCTCGGCGCGAAGATGGGCTGCAATCTGCTCGATCACGAAACCCTCCCACGAGGCGCCTGCCTTGGGGTGTCCCTCGACGTCGGCTTGCCGCGGCAGGTTGAGAAGCCCATGGAGAAGGCCGCTATCGATGATGTAGACCTTTGGGGCCTTGACCTGGCGCTTGCCGGTGTTCGCATGCCAGGGCTGCAGCTGCCTGACCACCAGGGCAGAGGTGAGCAGATCCAGGTAGTGGCGTACGGTCGTGTCAGCCACTCCGAACGATCGGGCGAACTCCGAGCTGTTCCACGTTTGGCCGTGGTAGTGCGCCAGCATGGTCCAGAATCGCCGCAGTGTGCTGGAGCTGATCCTGCTCCCCAGCTGCGGGAGGTCTCGCTCGACAAACGTCCGGATGAACCCGCGCCGCCATTCCATGCTGTCGCTCTCGGTGCGCGCAAGGAATGAGCGTGGAAAGCCTCCGCGGCACCATAGCCTGTCCCCGTCCTTCGCTCCCACCTCGGCCAGGACAAACCCTCCCAGACGATGATAGACGATGCGTCCCGCCAGGGTTTCGGAGGACTGCCTCAGAAGTTCGGGAGATGCGCTGCCCAGAACCAGGAAACGGCAGGATGAAACAGGGCGGTCAGCGAGCACCCTCAGAGCCCGGAATAGATCCGGGCGGTGTTGAATCTCGTCGATGATCACCAGCCCGCTCAATCCTTTCAGCGCCAGCATGGGGTCCGAAAGTCGGGCGAGATCCTCGTCATTCTCAAGGTCGAAGTAGGTGACATGGCCCCGACGCGCCCCTGCGACCATTCTCGCAAGGGTGGATTTTCCCACCTGCCGTGCGCCGAGAATGCCGACAACCGCGTGACGGCGGAGCAGGGCTGTCAGTATCGCCATCTCGTTGGGCCGAGGTTTCATGCAGATGGCATACCATGAAAAATCAGCGAAAGCAACCGAAATTTCACCCCCAGCTACTGGAGTGGGTGTTCACCTCCATCAAACGCGTCGCTGTTATGCTGTGCCTGAACGGCGACCAACGGCCCGTGGTCTCATCGCCAGGAATCTTCAACCTCGTTTGAGAGTATGACTGCTGTGGCAGCCCTACGGGGAGACGGATCTGGAGGCGTGTTCCTGTGCCGTTCCAATGTCATCGGATGTCGGTCACGTCATTCTTGACATCAGCGGTAGGAATTCCTACTCTCTGGGTATGAAAGCTATCGTCTCAGAGAAAGGCCAAGTCACAATCCCGAAGGTCCTTCGGGACAAGCTGGGCCTGAGGCCCGGTACGGTCCTGGATTTCAATGCTGTAGAAGGCAAGTTGGTGGGGGTGAAGAAGGAGCAGGATGACCGCATCGGCCGATGGCTCGGAAAGGGGACCCTCCCCGGCGGGCTCGCTGTGGACGACTACCTGCGGCGGGTGCGCGGATGATCACTGCGGTTGACAGCTCTGTCATCCTCGACGTGTTGACCGGTCACCAGGTCACGGCCAGCCTCGCCGCGCTGCGGAGGGCTTCGCAGGAAGGACGGATGATCGTCAGCGAGTGTGTGATTGCCGAGATCCGGCCGGCGTTTGAGTCCGCCGCCCTCTTTGAAGAGTTCCTGGGAGACTGGGGCCTGGAGTTCACGCCGTCCACGCTGCGCAGCTCGATGCGAGCCGGCGAAATGCTCCAGCAGATGCTGACGCGGAAAAAACGGCAGGAAGGCAGGATTGTGCCCGATTTCCTAATTGGAGCCCATGCGCTTGAGCACGCGGATCGCCTGCTGGCCCGGGATCGAGGCTTTGTGCGTGACTACTTCACCGACCTTACCCTCTGGGATCCGTCGCGGCCACTCAAGTAGCGGCATTCACCAGCCTGACGGCATACCCTCGCCGAGATACACGGACACGTTCTGCTTCTCGATCAGTTTGTGGGCGCTCCGATCGAAGGTGATCCACTGCGCGCCCAGCTCGGCGGCGAGGCCGGCATAGCAGGCGTCGTACCCTGTCAGTCCCGCCGCAAGGAACCTGCAGGATTGCTCGGCAAGGGCCGCGGTCATTGGGTGGCGAAAAACCCCGGCTTCCACGACCGGGAGGAACGCGTCCTGGAAGGTTTCCGCGGGCCTGGGGTGAACGCGCCCAAGTACCGCCAGCACCTCGAAGAAGAACAGCTCGGGAACCGCAAAGAGCTCGGGCTGCGCAATCACTCGCTGCAGAACGGCATCCGCGTTGGCATGCGATTCGCCGGCGATGTACCACCTGGCTGCCACGGATGCATCAATGACGAACTTCACCCAGCGGCCCCCTCAAGCCACGGAGGATGGAGAGGCTGTCAGCATCTCCCGCACGCTCGGCCCGCACGGCCAGCACACGATCCATCAACTCCTTGCGACGCTCCTCGGTCTGCCGGTCCACAAAACGCCTTTGGTAGTCCTCCACGCTGATGAGAACCGCCCGCGGCGTGCGACCCTTGCTCACGATCACGGGCTCGCCGGTCCTTTCCAGGTCGTCCAGCACAGCTCCGAGATGGTTGCGGATCTCGAGCGCATTCACGGTGCGCATATCATTGGAGTATATACACATCAAGTGTAGATGTATATATACACTATCATAGCCACGCCGCGCCGGGTTCGGCGCCGTGAACGCCCCTACCCGACCGCTACTCCGTTTTACCGGCGATCTCCTTGAGGTCCCAGTTGTACCTCTTGGCGAATTCCTTTCCCAGGGCGAGCTCAAGCTTCGCCCCGCTCAGATCGTAGGCCGAGGACCAGACAGTGGTCTTCTGTGACACCGCCGCCAGGAGGCCGAATGCGCCTCTTGGACCCAGCCTTCCGTCCGTCCTGGAGAGGATGCTCGTAGCCGCCGCGTAGCGCCAGCACAAACCTATTCTTTCCGCCTCCGGTGTCTTGGAAAATGTCAAATTCGTGGAAACCTGCCAGGGTTTCTTTCCACGGAAAACCCGCAACTCCTCTTTGTAGTATTCCACGGTCGCCGAGGCCCCGCTGCGATCCGCGATGAAGTAGTGAAGCGGAATCTGTCCGAATGTGACGAAGAATTTGCCCATGAGTGCAATGGCCTCATCCACCGTCGCTGCCTTGTCCAGGACAACCCGTATGATGCCGAACGAAGAGACTGAGGCCATCCCCACTTCACACGCGCTCTTCGCTTCATCGATGGCCATCATGCCGATCGCAAGCCCGCGCTCGTTCATGCCGTCAAAGGGCCAGCCCACCGCGTCTGCCAGCTTCATTGGGTAGCTCATGTCCACCACGGAGATCGAAGCATAACCGCCTGCGGGCTTCGTGATGACAACCAGCACCGGATTGGCAATCCAATCGAAGTTGCGTCCCATGACGCGGTTTCCCGAGGCGTCGATAGCCGAAAAAAGGGTGCAGGCGAAGGCGCTCTTCGACAGGCCCGGTGATGTCGATGTGATCGGGCCCACGACGTTATACGGGGCCTCGTATCGAAGCTCGTAGAGCGGGAAATCCGACAATTGCCGCAACTGTCCGAGTACTGAGCCATCATCCGTCCACACCACCTGCGCGAAGGATTGAGTACAGGGCGCTGCAAGCAGGAGAGCACCTGAAAGCGCGAGAACCCGTTTCATCATACATTCCTCCTTTATTTCTTGACATCGTAGAGACTCATTGGGTCAGGAATCGGATACGTCACCAATCCGGTGTTCCACAATTCCTTTTCCACCTTCCTGCCATGGTCGATTACCCACTTATAGATTTGATCATTGTTTCCAGGCGCGATGAGGAGAGACTTACTTTCCGGGTTTTCCAGATATGAAGGCACCAGGAAGAAGCGGACTTTTCCTTCTTGAACATACCTTGTGAGGCTTTCCACACTTAATATGGGGTCAGTGCCTGTAAAACCTCCGATCGTCATTACAGGAATATTCATGTTACTGTCATAAAGCATCAACAATGCCGCAGTGGCATACGAACTGGGAACTGCGACGAGAAATTGCTCGTTCGTTCTGTTCTGCATCAGGAAATCATGCATTGGATTTACACAAGATGATGCAATCTGGTCCACTTGATCGTCTTTGAATGGGGGCGGCGGAAAGAGCAACCAGGACCGGAACGTAGAGAGCAATACCCGGTATTTTCTTCTCCAGTCTGACTGAAAGCTTCTTCAATACCAGGAGAAGCGAGAGCACCGTCACCGTGATCAGGATCACCAGGGCTGAGTATCTTGGAATACGAAGAAAAATCTTTGGAACGATGCAATATTGGTTGACAATGATAAATTGAAAAAGCCCAGCCAGAAAAACAGCGGCGGGAAACAGAAACCTCGACTTCTCATTGGTCTTGTATGAATCCCACAATTGGACGGACAATATTCCGCAAAGAGCAGCTATTGGCGGCGCCAATACAACAACGTAATGACGATGAATAACCCCTGTGCTGAAGCTCAGGTACAGTGCATAAGGCAGCAGCCAGAGGAGCCAGTAGAGAATTGAAAGCCTCTTTGTATCTGTGCCGAGTTTCTCCTTTCTTTTCAGCAGCGAAAAGGGCACGAAAAGCGCAAAAGGAAGAAACCAGCTTATCTGTCCAGCCAGCTCTTTGTTGAACAGCCTGAGAATGCCGGGCCTGCCGGATTCCTCCCAATTCACGCGAGGGCCGCCAGGGCCGATGGAAGACAGATTCCTGATAGACGGCGCAAGCGGTTGCTTTGTGGTTCTTGCAAGCCCGTTATAGGAAAATGCCAGCTCAAAAGCCGAGTTGTTTTCCGTTGAACCGACATACGGTCTCTCATTCTTAGGGTAGAGCTCCACGATAGAAATCCAACTGAATGAAACAGCTGCAAGAACAACGCTCGCGGCAGTGATTTGTATGAATCTTTTCTTGAAATCGATATGCGTACTCAGAAACCATACAACGCCGATGGCCGGAAGCATCGTAAGGGAGAGGAGCATTTTGATATTGAATCCGACGCCGATCAACGCAAAAGTGATGATGAG
>JBEKTX010000189.1:0-8534 GCA_049515615.1 Spirochaetia bacterium | reverse complement strand
TGCACGAGCAGGGGACAGGCATCGCCGCCGCAGTCTTTGCCGCAGAATACGGGGACCGTCTTCATTCGAAAGGCGAGCATATCCGCGCCGCCACGCGCTGTACATGGGCTGCAGCCGGCTTCGGTCCTACAAATCTGTAGAAAACCATAGGACACGCTACACGAATGTAGCCTTCCTCATCGTCAAAGGCCTGAATCGAGTGAAAAATGGCCGAAATCAAGAGATCTCAAAGTGGCACGGTTATTGCTCAGCCTGTCGTAGCAGAGAAGGGAGACAGTCAGTGACCAGGAAAATAGAGGCGATCATCCGGGAGGACGCGCTGCAGGGGGTGAAGGACGGTCTGCGGGACATCGGTATCGTAGGCATGAATATCTTCGAGATCCGAGGCCACGGGAGGCAGGGGGGAATCGACCAGTCGTGGAGGGTCTCTTCATCCAGGATGGACCTGCTTCCAAAGATCCAGGTCAACATCATACTGAGCGAGCACAACGTGGAAAAAACGATAGAAGCGATCGTGAAGGCCGCACGGACCGGCAAAGAGGGTGACGGCATTATTTTCGTCTACCCTGTGGAGGATGTGGTCCGCATCCGCACGGGAGAACGGGGTCATGACGCGCTGATGTACCCGGACGACATCGACGCGAGAAAAGCGAAGAAATAGGCCTCCTTGGGCGGCGCGGCGCGGCGGGCGGTTCGCCCTTCCGCGCCGCGCCGCCCGTTTCATCAGCCGGTCTTGCGACCCAGGAGGGACTCAACCGCATCCCGGTTCTTCCACAACGCGCACCCACCCTCTGTTTCCGCAAACATCGAGTGATTCTCACGCATCAGTGTCAGGAACCGGGAGCGCAGGGCCTCCTTCAGGGGAACTTCAAGGATATTTGTGTCGGAGTACGGAGCGAACGGGCAGGGTTCAAGGTCGCCGGTGGCGCTGATGTGCACGAAGCCCCGGCCCGAGGCAAGGCACCCGCCCTGCTCCTCTTCGTCCCAGGGCACGGCGATGAACACAGCGGGGTACCACGACCTGAAAGACGCCACCAGCCCTTTCATCGCGTGGCGCTGCTCGTCGGTGATGACCCACTCGTCGGTTCCTGCGCGAATGGGCGTGTATTCAAGGTGGAAAAACAGGCGGCAGCCTGAATCCACCGCCTTTTGAAGAAACTCCGGATCAGTGACCGTATCGAAGTTGGTCCGGGTCACCGTGAAGGAGAGACTGAAAAAGATCCCCGCTCGTTTCAGCTCCTGCATCTTGGCCTTGAGCCTCTCATGCACTCCCCGGCCCCTCCTGTCGTCGGTCTCCGCCTGGTTGCCCTCGATGCTGAGCACGGGGACGACGTTTCTAAGCACGGAAAGCCGGGCGATGAGCTCAGGGCTCAGGAGGAGCCCATTGGTCACCAGCAGGAACACGATGTGGGGAAAGTCCCGGGCGATGTCGACGATCTCGGGACGGGTCAGCGGCTCGCCTCCGGCGATGACGAAGAACGAGATCCCCAGCTCGTCGGCTTCGGCCACGATGCTCCGCATCCTCTCAGGAGAGAGCTCGTCCGGCGCATCCCCCCGGAGAGCCTGCGCGTAGCAGCCCTTGCACCGCAGGTTGCACCTGTTGGTGATGGAAAAAATGGCGATGGGCGGGACCGTCAGGCCCTGCCGGGCCATGCGCGCACGTCGGCGCGCCGCGCCGGCCTGCCAGAGAACGGTGCGCGCAAAGAAGAGCGCCTGCGTGGGCCGCCGCAGGCTCACCCGGACGAACTCGGAGAAGAAGATGCGAAGACCCTGGTTGAGGTGCGAGGTCGAGGACATTTGGATTGCCATACGTTCAGTGATCTCCCTTCGGTGTTGCGTCGTTGAGCGAGAACGTGCGGGAAGGCCTGTAGCCTCGCATGAACGGCACCGCACGCACAATCATTGAACACCGCAGCGCGGCGTTTGTGCCACCTCCGGAGTCTCAACTGCCCGGCCTTGCCGTCAGCGCTCTGCCAAAAAACGAAAAATCATTCCGTGCTGTCGGATTGTTTCTTTGTGAGCCGCTCGACAATCTGAAGAACGAAATCTGGATCAATCGGCTTCGTGATGTAGTCCTCGATCCCCTGCTGGTAGGCCGTCATCTTGTCGTCAATTGCGCGCTTTGCCGTGACAAAAACGATCTTTATGTTTCGAGTCCGTTGACTGGTTCTCAGCGTTTTCAGCACATCGTAGCCGTCCATATTCGGCATCTTGATGTCCAGAAGGATAAGGTCTGGCGGCGGGTAGGATGCCGCCAAGGATACAGCATGCTGTCCCGTTGTGGCCGCCAGGACAGTGTAACGCGATTTCAGAATTTCTCGTAGAATCGCTATGTTGCCTGGTTCATCGTCAACAATGAGAATCCGCGCCTTCGGAGGTTTGCTCTCCATGTCCTGCCTCCTGATAATAAGAGTTTACCTGAAATCTGCATGGCATTGCGATACATTACTTTCCTCAGAGCTGGAGATCAAGTGAATATGGCATCTGGGATCATGAGCTCCTGTCCTCTCGCTTACTCACCCCAACATTTCGCGGGAAGAAGCCGACGATCAGCCGGCTATTGCCCGTTCATATATGCCCTACCCAACCGGAGTCATCAAACATAGCAAACCGCTGACAACCACCGCAAACCAGAACCGCCTCGTTCCGTTTCAGAGATATCAACCGGACGACGCCAAGCCCAATCACCATGTCCCCTCCTTGATGGACTCATCAAGCAATGTAGGACTTTCGCTTACAGCGCACTTCTCGGTAGTCCTACATAAGAATCAGACGTCCTCCGACCGCCCTTCCTTTCCAGGCGGGTCTATCATTGATGAGAATTATGTTGCTGCTCGTTGCGAACGCCGAGCAGGTGAGCAAGCGCCTGGCCGAAGTCCTCATGGCCCACTGAATGGGGACGGCGGCACATGAGAGGCTTCGATGGCCCTGGAGTGGCGAAACGCCCCAGAGACACTTCGAATGATCACCATTGCTCCCTCCGGAGGAAGAAATGAGCTGCGCCAGCCTCGGTCGCATGAAGACTTCTAAAGCCTCCTCTCTCAGGCTGCTTCTTCGCTATGTCGTTGCCGTGATGATCGTGGCGGCAACTTTTGTGATTCGCTGGGCCCTGTCGCTTGCCGTGGGTCCTGGTCTCCCACCCTTCATCGTCTTCTATCCTGCCGTCATGGTCGTGGCATTGCTGGCAGGCATGGGGCCAGGCCTCCTGGCAACTGCAGTCGCCTCATCAATCGCTGCTTTCTGGGTGCTCCCTTTGCAGGGTCACGCGGCGACTATCAGGGCCGCCGACGCGTTGGGGCTGGCACTTTTCGCGCTCATGGGTGTGTTCATGAGCCTAGTTGCTGCCCTCTTCCGCCGGGCGAAGGAGAGAGCCGCCGGGTACCAACACGAGCTGTCCGTGCGCGAGAGCGAAAAGCGATTCTCAACTGTTTTTCACGCAAGTCCGATCGGTATGGCGATCACACGTTTTGCTGACGGACGCTACCTCGATGTCAATGAGGAATTCCTGCGCCTGATGGGATACTTGCGCGATGAGGTCGTGGGTGAAACAGCATACCATCTGCAAGCGTGGGTCATCCCTGAGGAACGAGACGCCTTCGTCGCCCAGTTGAGCGAGCAGCGCAGGGTTCAAGAGAGAACAGCGCAGTTCCGAAAGAAGTCTGGTGAGATTTGGATTGCACGCCTCTCTGCGGAGGTGATCGAGGTCACTGGGGAAAAAGTCATCCTGTCACTACTACGGGACATCACCGATCAGAATCGCGCGGAGGAGGAAATTCAGAAACTCAACGCGGATCTCGAGAAGCGGGTGAAAGAACGCACGGTGGAGCTGCAGGCGGCGAACAGGGTCGCGGAAGAAGCAAACAGAGCGAAGAGCAGCTTCCTCGCCAACATGAGCCACGAGATCCGCACGCCAATGAACGCGGTGATCGGCTTTGCGAACCTCGCGCTGAAGACCGATCTCAAGGAACAGCAACGTGACTATGTGTCCAAGATACATAACGCTGGAATTTCCCTTCTTGGCATCATCAACGATATTCTTGATTTCTCCAAGATCGAGGCCGGCAAGCTCACCATCGAGCAGGTTGATTTCGGGCTGGAATCCGTGATCGGTCACGTTGCCGCGCTCACAAGCCAGAACGCTTTCTCCAAAGGGCTGGAATTGCTGGTCGATATCTCCCCCGATATCCCCCAGGATCTCGTTGGCGACCCTCATCGGCTGGAACAGGTACTGATCAACCTCATTGGAAACTCGGTCAAGTTCACCCCGGCCGGGGAAATTACGCTGAAAGCATCGCTCCTGGAAAGCACGGGTGAGAAGCTCAAATTGCGCTTCTCTGTACGAGACACGGGCATCGGAATGACCGATGAGCACTCGGCGAGGTTGTTTCAACCCTTCTCGCAGGCGGACGAATCCACGACAAGAAAATACGGCGGGACGGGACTCGGATTGAGCATCACGCGGCGCCTGGTTGAACTGATGGGGGGGCAGATCTGGGTAGAGAGCTCTCCCGGAAAGGGGAGTACTTTCACCTTCACGGCGTGGCTGGGCGTCGGCACAAGGAAAGAACAGAAGCGTCATGCAATCCCTCGGAACCTGAACGGGATGCGGGTGCTCGTCGCGGACGACAACGAAGAAGCCCGAAAAATCCTCGAACGTATCTTGTCTTCATTGCACTTTCGAGTCGACTCGGTCAAATCCGGCGAGGGGGCGATCGACGCAGTACTGCGTGCCCCCCGCCATGACCCCTTCAGCCTCGTGCTCATGGACTGGAAGATGCCGCGCATGAATGGCATTGAAGCCACCAGAAGAATCCTTGCGGAGGACCGAACCTGGACCGCACCTGTCATTATCCTTCTCAGCGCGTCGGACGGCGCCGAAGGGGAGCGCCTGAATGCGTTGCAGGCCGGGGCCGTAGATTTCCTGCTCAAGCCGCTGACGCCCTCGAGCCTCGTGGATGCAATCCTCAAGGTATTTGCTCCCGACATTCTGCCCGCACTGCATGAAACGCCACCGAACAAAGAACACATCAACACGTTGGAAAAAGCACGCGTTCTCCTCGTCGAGGACAACGAGATCAACCAGCAGATCGCCCTCGAGCTGCTCAGAGGAGCAGGAGCGGAAATCGAGCTTGCCAACAACGGACTGGAGGCATTCGAAAAGCTTCAAGACGGGGGCGCGCGTTTTGACCTGGTCTTGATGGATGTCCAGATGCCCGAGATGGATGGGTATGAGGCTACTCGCCGCATCAGAGCCGAAAAATGGGGAAAGGACATCCCCATCATTGCGATGACGGCTCACGCTCTCAATGAGGAACGGCAGAAAGCGCTCGAGGCGGGCATGGATGACCACATAAGCAAGCCCATCGATCCCGAGGCAATGTTCCAGACCATGCGTAAATACTACCAGGGCGAAATCTCGCAAGAGCAAGGGCGGACTGGCCCGGCGACCGGCCATGAGGAGATTCCCTTACCGGCGATTGCAGGGGTCGACATGGAAGCCGGGCTGCGGAGAGTGGCCGGGAATCGCCCGCTCTACATCGATCTCTTGCGCAGATTTGCAGACGGGCACAAGGCAACTCCTGCGATGATCAACGAAGCGCTGGCGCGGGGAGAACTGGAGACGGCCGAGCGACTTGCACATACCGTGAATGGGATTTCCGGCAATCTCGGCGTCTTGGAGGTCCAGGCAGCCGCGGGCGATCTCGAACATCGAATCCATGGA
This sequence comes from Spirochaetia bacterium, assembly GCA_049515615.1. Classification (GTDB taxonomy): domain Bacteria; phylum Spirochaetota; class Spirochaetia; order SZUA-6; family Fen-1364; genus Fen-1364. The sequence goes on along the minus strand of JBEKTX010000189.1, from coordinate 2,812 downwards.
GGAGAATCCCACGATGGTGTGGAAGCGAGTCTTCGGCGCCTTTTCGCGTCTCTTGAGACGACGACAGCTCTCATTCTCAGGTCGCTTCCGGCCACTGAGCAAGCGAATGGAGCGAGTGCACGCCTGAACGCTGATGAGCAGAGAAAGATTGTCGCAAGACTCATGACGCTTATCAATGAGAGCGACAGCGAAGCGATAGATTACTTCGAGTCTGTGCGTGGAAGACTTGCATTTGTCCACGAGGGTGAGGAGATAGAAGGGCTCTGGGAGAAGTTGAAAGTGTACGATTTCTCCGCCGCGCTGGACACCTTGCAACGTCTTGAAAAGCGGACGGAATAACCACAGGGGGTAATTATGCCGGAGACCAACCATAACGGCAGGAAGCAGACCATTTTGATCGTTGATGACGCGCCAGATAACCTTGCGCTCATGAGTTCGCTTCTCAACGCGAAGTACAAAACAAAAGTCGCCACGGGAGGTGCGAAAGCGCTGGAGGTTGCTGCACTCGCGCCCCCCGACCTCATACTGCTTGACGTCATGATGCCGGGCATAGACGGGTACGAGGTATGTCGGCGTCTGAAAGAGAATCCAAAAACCGCGGATGTCCCGGTCATCTTCCTGACTGCAAGGTCGGACGCGGCGGATGAGCAGAAAGGCCTTGAGCTTGGAGCGGTTGACTACATTGCCAAACCGATCAGTCCTGCCATCGTGTCGACCAGAGTGAGCACCCATCTCCAGCTGAAAAGCGCCAGGGACTTTCTGCAGGATAAGAGCAAGTTCCTTGAACAGGAGGTCAGGCGGAGGACTCATGAACTCAACACCATTCAGGATGTGACAATGGTGGCCATGGGGTCGCTTGCGGAAACACGGGACAACGAGACGGGCAATCATATTAGGCGGACCCAAAACTATGTGAAGCTGCTCGCAGTCAGGCTGAAAGACCATCCAAGGTTCTCGGCCTTTCTCATTCCTGACACGATTGAGCTGCTCTACAAGTCCGCACCTCTCCATGACATTGGAAAGGTCGGAATTCCGGATCGCATCCTTCTGAAACCGGAAAAGCTTACGGCAGAAGAGTTCGAGATCATGAAGACCCACACTACTCTGGGCCGCAATTCGATCATGGCAGCGGAGAAGCTGATTGAATCGCCGAACTCATTCTTGCAACTGGCGCGCGAAATTGCATGGTCACACCATGAGAAATGGGACGGCACGGGATACCCGCAGGGTCTATCAGGAGACACTATAATGATTCCTGGTCGGCTGATGGCTGTGGTCGACGTGTACGATGCGCTTGTCAGCAAGCGTGTCTACAAGCCGGCTTTCCCGCATTCGACGGCAGTTTCCATGATCAAAGAAGGCTCCAGAAGACATTTCGACCCGGACATCGTGGACGCGTTCCTTGACACCTCAGATCAAATTCGTGAAGTCGCCGAGAGATTCCTTGACGCCGAGGCAGGGTAGTCATGATCGTGGAGGAAAAAAGAACAATCCTTGCGATTGACGATGCGCCGCTGGACCTGGACATCCTGAAGGAAATCCTGAAGGCTGACTACCGTTTCCAGGCCGTGACCGCTCCGGAATCCGCAATGAAGATCATCTGCTCAGACCAACCGCCTGACCTCATCCTGCTTGACATCCTGATGCCTGGAATTGACGGCATCGAGTTTTGCCGCAGGATCAAGGCCAACGACTCGGCAAGAAAGATTCCTGTCATATTTGTGACCTCGAAAGATGGCGTAGAAGACGAAGCTGCGGGCTTCGCGGCCGGCGGCGTTGATTATATCGTGAAACCTGTCAATCCTCATCTCTTGAGGGAACGGATCAGAACACATCTTGAGCTGAAGCTCGCACGTGAAAACCTGGAGAAGCAGAACGAAATCCTGCGAGAGAATACCCGGCTCCGCGAGGAAGTTGAACATATCAGCAGGCACGATCTCAAAAATCCCCTCATGGTAATCATGAACCTCCCCCCGGTGCTTCTCCGTCAAGTCAACATCACTCCGGAGCAGCGGACCTGGCTGAAGATGATAGAAGATGCGGGCCGCAAGATGCTGGATATGATCAATCGCTCTATTGATATGTACAAGATGGAAAAGGGAACCTACGATTTGCAGCCCGTTCGTGTGGACGCACTTACGATCATTCGGCAGATAACGGCCGGGCAAGAGAAAAGCGCAGGGGATAGGAAAGTTGAAGTCGGGCTCACAGTCCGGGGGAAACCCGCAGAGAATGGGGATTCCTTCCACGTAGATGCGGAAGAGCTCCTTTTCTATTCGATGATCTCGAATCTCATCAAGAATGCAATCGAAGCGTCGCCTGTCGGCGGAATGGTGAGCATATCTCTGTCAGGTGAAGATACGGCAGTGATCGGGATTCACAACTCAGGGGCCATCCCGGAAAGAATTCGAGGGCGGTTCTTCGAGAAGTTTGCAACCGCGGAGAAGAAGGGCGGTACCGGGCTAGGCGCGTATTCAGCGAAACTCATTGCGCGAACACTAGGGGGGACGATCGGATATGAGACTTCCGAGAAGACAGGCACAACGATCACGGTGACCCTACCGTTGGCGAAATGACGTGACAGGTCTCCACTTGGGCAATCCACGTCAATAGATTCGCCGCTCAACCAACTCGGCCCTGCCACGCGACATCTCGACCCGCAACGCGCGTCGTTTCAGGTCGGGCGATTGCAATTGCGGTGAGACGTCGTACAATCCAGAAGTCGATCCATGCTTGGTAAAATGAGCGCTGGTGAGGTGATAGGATGATTCCTGCGAAATCTCTGATTAAATACGCTCTTTTGGCTATTCTG
>JBEKTX010000188.1:0-8573 GCA_049515615.1 Spirochaetia bacterium | reverse complement strand
AATCGCCCCTCCGTCTCTCCTTGACATCGCACGGTCGCCGGAGTTTCATCGGACCATGATCAGCCTCACGGTGAATCCGGAAACACGCAGCCGCAACATCCGCCGCTGCAGGGAGAGGCACATCGTGCTCCCTACCTTTGCCCAGATGACAGATCCCGGGAAGGCGCCGAAGCAGATCCAGGAAAAGCTGCGGGGCGTCGGGCTGTGGGACGTGAACCCGGCCAACCTGTTCCGCATCACGTGGCGCAACAGCCCTGTGGAAACCGGCGGCGGCTTCGGGGACGTGAACGTGCTGGAGTTTCCCTCTTCGCTCACGGGCGTGCCGGCGCGGATTGTGGGGCTCGTGGGAAAGTGGTTTCCCACCGGGGCGCACAAGGTGGGCGCCACGTACGGCTGCCTCGCGCCTGCGCTGGTCACAGGCGCCTTCGACTCCAGCCGGCAGAAAGCTGCCTGGCCATCCACCGGCAACTTCTGTCGGGGCGGCGCGTTCAACTCCGCTCTTCTGGGATGCCAGTCCATTGCGATACTTCCGGAGGGGATGAGCCAGGAGCGCTTCCAATGGCTCTCGAAGATCGCCGGGGAAGTGATCACCACCCCTGGCAGCGAGAGCAACGTGAAGGAGATCTTCGACAAATGCCATGAGCTCTCCCGCACGCGGGGCGACGACATCGTGATCTTCAATCAATTCGAGGAACCGGGGAACTATCTCTGGCACTACGCGGTCACCGGCGCCGCCCTGCTGCACGCGGCTGAGAGATCACTCGGCAACAAGGCGCAGGTCCGCGCATTCGTCTCCTCCACGGGCTCCGCGGGCACGATCGCCGCCGGGGACAGGCTGAAGGAGGTGATTCCAGGCGTTCGCGTGGCGGCGGCAGAAGCCGTGCAGTGCCCCACCCTCCTCTGCAATGGGTTCGGCGCACACAGGATCGAGGGCATCGGGGACAAGCACGTGCCATGGATCCATAACGTGAGAAATACGGATGCGGTGATAGCGGTGGACGACGTTGACTGCATGCGCCTCCTGCGGCTCTTCAATGAGAAAGAAGGCCTCGCCCTGCTGGCTGAACGCGGCGTTCCCCAGGACGTGATCCAGCGTCTGCCTCTTGCGGGGATTTCCGGCATCGGCAATCTCCTCGCGTCGATCAAGCTCGCGCGCTGGTTCGAGCTTTCCGAGCATGACGTGGTCTTTACGATCCTCACGGACTCCATGGAGCTGTACGGCTCACGGCTCTCCGAGCTCTCGAAATCCGAGGGGACGTTCGATCGGGATGCCGCCGTGGAGGCCTGGGCTGGATCCCTGGCGGGCCAGCGCGCCGACAATCTCCTGGAGCTCACCCACCCGGAGAAGAAGCGCGTGCACAACCTGAAGTATTACACGTGGATCGAACAGCAGGGAAAGGATATCCGCGAGCTGGAAGCCCAGTGGGACCAGGAGGAATACTGGAAGGGAATCCAGCGTCAGGCTCCGCAGATCGACGAGCTGATTGAAGAGTTCAATGCGGAGGCGGGGACAAAGGGATGAAGGTCCGCTACGCCTGCGTGACCTGCGGCAGGACCCTGGACGCCGATGATGTGGTCTACGAATGCCCGCACTGCGCGGCTGAAAACGCCGGGCCCGATGCCGCATCCGGTTTTCCCCGCGGCTGTCTCTCCGTGCTGTTCACGCCTTCCGAAACGCAGCGCAGAAGCAGGGAGGCGGACGTTCACTCCTTCCTTCCCCTGCCGGTGACCGGGTGGCCCGGATTCCCGGCGGGGAACACCCCGCTGGTCCAGCCGGCACGGCTCCGACGGGCGACCGGATTTCAGGATCTCTGGCTCAAGAATGACGCACTGAGCATGTCGGGATCTCTGAAGGACCGTGCCTCCCTTCTGGTGGCCGAGCAGGCCCTGGCCCATGGAGAGAAGCGTGTGGCCCTGGCCTCCACGGGGAATGCCGGCGCGTCCATGGCCTGCGTCGGCGCCGCATACGGCCTGGAAGTGATACTCTTTGTCCCCGCCGCGGCGCCCCGCTCCAAGCTCCTGCAGTCCCTGCTCTACGGAGCGCGCGTGGTACCCGTGCAGGGCACGTACGACGACGCCTTCGGCCTCTCGATCGCGTTCACGAAGGCATTCGGAGGCATCAACAGGAACACGGCATTCAATCCCTTCACCGTGGAGGGCAAGAAGACGGTCTCCCTGGAAATCTACAATCAGCTTGGATCCCGGGCGCCGCACGTCGTCTATGTCCCCACGGGAGACGGCGTCATCTTCTCCGGCGCCTGCAAGGGATTCGCCGATCTGCAGGCTGCCGGGCTCATCGAAAAGATGCCGCGAATGATCGTGGTGCAGGCCGAAGGGAGCAACGCCATCGCGCTGAGCTGGCGCGAGGATCGCGAGACGGTGATTCCCCGGACTTCCACGATCGCGGATTCGCTCTCCGTCTGCCGCCCGGCGGCGGGCGCCATGGCGCTGGGATTCCTGAAGCGAAGCGCGGGCAGGGCGGTGGAGGTGACGGATGCCGAGATCAGCGCCGCCCAGGCCGAGCTGGCGCGGGACGCCGGGCTCTTCATGGAGCCTTCCTCCGCCGCGGCATGGGCCGGCTTCAGGAAGGATCGGAGGAATCTCGACCCCGGGGCGCGGGTGATCGTGCTTCTGACCGGCACCGGGTTCAAGGATACCGCCGCGGCGGAGAAGCTCGTCACCATGCCGGCGCCCTGCGCACCGGATCTGAAGAGCGCCGCACGCCTGCTCTCAGACGCGTATGGGATTCGAACGGGGTAGGAGCTCACCGGCCCTGCTGGGCGTTGACGAGGGCGCGGCGGATCTGCTCCTGGTCGGAGAGGATCTGGGATTCGCGGGCATTGATGAATCCTTCCAGGACCCCGGCCGCGAAGGAATCGATCACGTCGAAGTGCGCGGGCTCCGCCGACGCATCGGCGCGCAACTGCTCCGCGCAGAACCGATGCAGCGCGAAGGCCAGATGGACGATCGTCTTCCGCCCGACTCCCTCCCGGGCCGCGGATTGGCCGAAAGAGTACGCGTCGTCGCGCCGCGGTGAATCGACGAACAGGAGGAACCGCGCGGCAAGCTCCGCGCCGAGTTCTGCAAGGCGCCGCGGGTGTATGGTGTAAGAATTGTCGAACGCGCCTCTGTTCAACTGGGAGACGAGGAGGTCGACGAAATCTTTCTGTTTCCGTTTCAGCAGGACGGCGAGAGGATTCGCGTCCATCCTGATCCCTGCTTTCCGAGGATAGCTCCCCTGAGGGGCCCGCCAATGGAGTCCTGCCCTCAACAACAGCATAGTGCAAGGGGAGCCCTGACACAAGTCGGGACTTCCTCCGCTCTGAGCATACCGCAGAATTCCCCTTGCTTTCCGTTGCCCCGTCTGGTACAATCCGCACGTCTACCACCCCGTCCAGCGGAACTTTTGGCGTGTGGCCGTGCCGCGTTCCGGCCTGCAGCCGCGAAGGAACAAGCCAATGGGCAACACTATTTCCTCCCTGGTCAAAAAGTACAACGGAGATTCTACCCGCCTCATGGACATGCTGATCGACATACAGTCAGAGCGCGGTTACCTTTCTGACTGGACCATCGATCAGATCGCGAAGCTTCTGGACATACCTCGTATCGACGTGGAGCAGACCGTGTCCTTCTATCATTTTTTCACCAAGGAGCCGCGCGGGAAGTACACCGTCTATCTGAATGACAGCGTTGTCGCCGAATTCGCCGGCCGGGAGGCGGTGAAGCGGGCCTTCGAAGAGGCGGCCGGGTGCACTTTCGGCCACGTCTCGCCGGATGGGCTCATCGGGCTCTTCGACACCTCCTGTGTGGGCATGAACGACCAGGAACCCGCCGCGCTCATCAACGAACAGGTCTTCCCCTCCCTCACCCGGCAGAAGGTGATGGATCTCGTGAACGGCATGAGGGCGGGGAAGGACCTGGAGGCTCTCAAGGGAGCGGAATACGGGGACGGGCAGAACGCGAACACCCTCGTGCGGTCCCTCGTGCACAACAACATCATGCGCAGAGGGGATGTCATCTTCTCTGACTATGCGCCCGGACGGTCGCTGCATAAGATCGCCACGATGAGCCCCGCTCAGCTCATCGCGCTCGTGAACTCTTCCAGCGTTCGCGGCCGCGGGGGAGCTGGTTTCCCCACAGGATTGAAATGGGAGCTTGCGCGGAAATCGCCAGGCGAGACCAAATACATTTTCTGCAACGCGGACGAGGGAGAGCCGGGCACGTTCAAAGACCGGGTGATCCTGACCGAGCTGCCCATGCTCGTCTTCGAAGGCATGGCCGTCGCGGGGTATGCGGTGGGGGCGAAAAACGGCATCCTGTACCTTCGCAATGAATACCGCTACCTTCGCGCCTACCTCGAGCACACGCTCGCCGAGATGCGGGAGCGGGGATTCCTCGGTTCCGCGGTGGCCGGGAAGGCCGGATTCTCCTTCGACATAAAGATCCAGTTCGGGGCGGGCGCCTACGTCTGCGGCGAGGAATCCGCGCTCATCGAATCCGCCGAGGGCAAGCGGGGTGAACCACGCGATCGACCACCTTTCCCGGTCTCCAAGGGGTACCTCCAGAAGCCCACCGTCGTGAACAATGTGGAAACGCTCTGCGCGGTCGTGAAGATCGTGCTCAAGGGAAGCGAGTGGTACAACTCAATCGGCACGAAGGAATCCAAGGGCACAAAGGTGATCAGCGTGTCCGGGGACTGCGCGAAACCCGGCGTCTACGAGGTCGACTGGGGATTCAGCGTGAACGACGTCCTGCGCATGGTGGAGGCCGCGGACGTCCAGGCGGTCCAGGTGGGCGGCCCGTCGGGCTCCTGCATCGGCCCCGCCGAGTTCGGCCGCGTGCTCGCCTACGAAGATCTCGCGACGGGTGGTTCGCTCATCATCATCGGCGCGGCACGCGACCTTGTGAAGGACGTGGTCTTGAACTTCGCGAGGTTTTTCCGCGAAGAATCGTGCGGCTCCTGTGTTCCCTGCCGCGCCCTCACGGGGATGGCCCAGGTTGTCCTTGACAGAATCGTTGCGGGCAGGGCGTCACCGGCCGACCTGGACGCGTTCAAAGGATGGGCCTCCCTCATGCAGAAGAATCGCTGCGGCCTCGGCCAGACCGCCCTCAACCCTGTCGTCACGACCATGAAAAACTTCCCTGGTTTGTACGCCGCGCTGGTTCCGGCCCGGGACGGGGTCATCAACCCCGGGTTCGACCTCGCGGCGGCCGTGAGAGATTACGACATGGCTGTCGGAGGGCGAGGAGGGGGGCATGCCTAAGATTGTTGCTTTCACGATCGACGGGAAAAAGTGCCAGTCCGCGGCGGGCACGCTGCTGGTAGCTGCCGCGGTGGAAAACGGCGTTTACATTCCCACACTGTGCAACTACCCTGGGATCCCGCCGAAAGGCGCCTGCCGAATCTGCACGGTGAAAATCAACGGGAGGCTCGCCACGGCGTGCACCTCGAGAGTGCTCGCGGACATGGAGGTCCAGGCAATCACACCCGAGCTGGAGGAGTTCCGCTCCTCGGTCGTGGAGATCCTATTCGCGGAAGGCAATCACCTCTGCCCGTCGTGCGAGAAGAGCGGCAGCTGCGAGCTGCAGGCGCTGGGATACCGCTACCGAATGACGACGCCGCGGTTCCCCTACGCGTTTCCCAAGCGGGGCGTGGAGGCTTGGCATCCGCGGATCCTCAAGGATCACAACCGCTGCATCCTCTGCAAGAGGTGCATCCGAGGCATCCACAACGCGCAGGGGAAGTCGCTCTTTGCCTTCGGCAAGCGCGGCGACCGGCTGGTCATCAACATCGATCCCGAGACCTCGCGCGGCGCGAGCGAAGACCTCGTGCGGCAGGCGGTCGAGATGTGCCCCGTGGGGGCGATTCTCCGGAAGGGGAAGGGATTCGACGTGCCGATCGGCAGAAGGAAATTCGACCGGATGCCGATCGGGTCCGACATTTCCCCGTAAGGAGAAAGCTCGATGGCGCAGAAGAAGATCATCGCGACCGCTTCCCTGGCGGGCTGTTTCGGGTGCCACATGTCGATCCTGGACATCGACGAGCGCATCCTCGACCTCGTGGAGCTGGTGGAGTTCAACAAGTCCCCGATCAACGACATCAAGCGCTTCACGAAGGAATGCGACATTGGCCTCATCGAAGGCGGCTGCTGCAATGACGAGAACGTGCACACCCTCATCGAGTTCCGCAGGCACTGCACGACCCTCGTCGCGCTGGGCGAGTGCGCGATCATGGGGGGACTGCCGTCACTGCGCAATGAGATCCCCCTGTCAGAGTGCCTCAGGGAAGCGTATCTGGAAGGGCCGACCGTGGCCGACGCGAATCCCGCCGGGATCATCCCCGCGGATCCGGACCTCCCGAAGATCCTGGACCGTGTCTACCCGTGCCACGAGGTCGTGAAGATCGACTACTCGCTGCCGGGATGCCCGCCGCGCGCGGATCTCATCTGGGACGCGCTCGTCGCGCTGGCAACGGGAAAAGAGCTCGTTCTCCCGTACGACTCGTTCAAGTACGATTGACCGCAGGAGCCGAACAGATGAGCAGGAAGATCGTCATCGAACCCGTCACCCGCGTGGAAGGCCATGGCAAAGTCACGATCCGCCTCAATGACGAGGGGGAGGTGGAGCAAAGCCGCTTTCACATCGTTGAGTTCCGCGGCTTCGAGCGCTTCGTGCAGGGCCGTCCTTACTGGGAAGCCCCGGTTCTCGTGCAGCGGCTGTGCGGAATCTGCCCTGTCAGCCATCACCTTGCCTCGGCAAAAGCCATGGACGTGATCGTCGGAGCCGGAACCGGTGACGGGCTTACTCCCACGGCCGAGAAGATGCGCCGCCTCATGCACTATGGCCAGATCTTCCAGTCCCATTCACTGCATTTCTTCCACCTCGCGTCTCCCGACCTGCTGTTCGGCTACGATTCCCCGCCCGAGACGCGCAACGTGATCGGCGTCATCATGGCGAACAAGGAGCTCGCCACTCAGGGGGTGCTCATGCGCAAGTACGGCCAGGAGATCATCGCCGCCACCGCGGGGAAGAAAATTCATGGGACCGGAGCCGTGCCCGGCGGCATCAACAAGAATCTCTCGATCGAGGAACGAGACATGCTGTTGAAGGGGCCGCACCCGATGAACGCAGACGCGATGGTGAACTACGCGCAGGGCGCGCTGGAATTCTTCAAGGACTATTACTCGAAGCACAAGGAGTTCATCGACAACTTCTCCCGGTTCCCCTCGAACCACCTCTCGCTTGTTCGGCCGGATGGCGCCCTGGACTTCTACAACGGGGTCCTGCGCGCTGTCGACGCGGACGGCCGCAAGATCCTCTACGACGTGGAATGCCAGGACTACCTCGCTCACATTCGCGAGGAGGTGCGCCCCTGGAGCTACATGAAGTTTCCCTATCTCCGGCACCTCGGCCCCGAAAAGGGGTGGTACCGCGTCGGTCCGCTTGCGCGGCTGAATACGGTCGATTTCATCCCTTCACCGCTCGCGCAGAGGGAGTTCGAGGGGTTCCGGAAAGTGACGGGGGGCAGGCCCAACGACATGTGCCTGCACACCCACTGGGCTCGCCTCATCGAGACTCTGCATGCCGCGGAGATGATCCGCGAACTTCTCCGCGATGCTGACCTGCAGGGCAGCGACCTGATCGTGACGGGAAAAAGGGAGACGGAAGGGGTCGGCATCATCGAAGCGCCGCGGGGCACCCTTTTCCACCATTACAGGGTCAGCCCGGAGGATCAGATCGTGATGGCCAACCTGATCGTGTCCACGACGAACAACAATGAGCCGATGAACCGCGCAGTGAACCATGTCGCCAAAGCGCTCATGACCAAGGCGAAGGAAATCACGGAAGGCATGATGAACGCAGTGGAAGTGGCTATCCGGGCCTATGACCCCTGCCTGAGCTGCGCCACGCATGCGTACGGCTCAATGGCTCTTGAGGTTTCCCTCTCCGATGCCTCTGGCAATGTCATTGCGCGGCGCACGCGATAAGACGGCGCGCATCCTCGTCTTTGGCTACGGAAACCCTGGGCGCCAGGACGATGGCGCCGGCGTCCTGCTCGTTGAGGAGCTTGAGGCGTGGGCTCGGGCGGGCGGACGCACCTGGCTGACGTTCGACAGCAATTACCAGCTGAATGCCGAGGACGCCCTGGCAGCGGCACAGCAGGACGTCGTGATCTTCACCGACGCCTGCCGCGACCAGCCCGAAGGTTTTCGCCTTCGCCGCATCATCCCTTCTGCGGCCGTGTCCTTCTCCACTCATGCCATGAGCCCGGAATCCGTTCTGGCGCTCTCGCAGGAGCTGTACGGTGCGAGTCCCGCTGCATACATCCTGACAATCCGGGGTTACCAGTGGGAGCCCAACGGCACCATGACGGCCGAAGCGCGCGGAAACCTCGAAGCAGCAAAGGCGTTCATCACTCCGTTTCTCGCGTGTCCGATTACGGGGCTGCCCGTCCCCCCTGCCTGAAGCGTGCCGCGCTCAGACGGCCCGCATGCGGCCGTCCCCCTAGCGTCCTCCGCTTCGACAAGATTCAGGGCTTTCATGATCGGGGGTATGAAAACTGCGAAACCTCC
>JBEKTX010000187.1:0-8576 GCA_049515615.1 Spirochaetia bacterium | reverse complement strand
CGGTTCGTGACAAGCGGAGAAAAATAGCGGCAACGATGGTCACGATGAGCGCCGCGGCCAGGAGGTTCGTCACCAGAAGCGGCGTGTAGTGGGGCAGGTCGCGGAAGCTCTCCGGCATCTTGGACGCGCTTACCCACTGGCCCCCGCTCTCCAGGAACACCAGCCCGCGGTAGATCCCCATCGTCCCTAGGGTGGCGATGATGGGCGGGATGCCGCCGAAGGCCACGAGGGTCCCATTGATCGCCCCGAGCGCCAGCCCAATGAGCAGAGACAGGAAGATGATGGCGATGATCGGGATGCCGGGGTAGTACCAGTTCAGCATGGCTACGCTCATCCCGGTGAGGGCTATGCCCGAGGCAACGGAAAGATCGGCGCCGCCGGTGACGATCACCATCATCTGCCCGATAGCAACGATGACGAGGATCGAGGTGTCGTTCAGGATATCGTTGAGGTTGCTCACCTTGAGGAACCCCGGCGCCCGCAGGGTGACCAGCGCGAGCAGCACGACGAGGATGAGCGCCAGAGTGAACTCCCTACGTTTCAGGTACTTCAGCATGACGGCGAGCTCCTCACTCCCCCGGCCTCCCCATTGCTGCCTTGATCAGCGTCTCCTGGTTCGCGTCGGCGCGCGCAAATCGTCCGGTGACCATGCCCTCGTGCATGACGACGATGGCGTCCGACATGCCCAGGATCTCGGGCAGCTCGGAGGACACCAGGACGATCCCCAGCCCTTCGGCCGCAAGCTGCGAGATGAACTCGTGCACCCGCGCCTTTGTGGCCACGTCGATGCCCTTGGTCGGCTCATCGAGGATCAGGATCCGGGGCTTCGTGGCCAGCCACTTCGCCAGGACAACCTTCTGCTGGTTGCCTCCGGAGAGGCTGTTCACCGCCTGCTCCCAGCTTCCCGCCTTGATGTCCATCCGTGTCCCGTACTCCTCCGTCAGCTCACGCTCCCGCGCCACGTCGAGAAACGACCTGCGGGAGATGTCATCGATCACGGGGAGGGTGGTGTTTTCCCGTATGCTCATGGCGAGGATAGTGCCCTGGAGCTGCCTGTCCTCCGGTAGGTAGGCGATCCCCTCCTCCATGACGCTCTTGGGATCCGCGGTTCGTATCGCCCTCCCCTCGACGATGACGCTGCCTGAGTCTGCAGGCTCAATGCCGAAGATCGCTCGCATGACCTCCGAGCGTCCTGCGCCCACCAGCCCGAAGAACCCCAGGATCTCCCCGCGATGAAGCTCGAAGGATACGTCGCGGAAGATCCCGGTGCGGGAGAGTCCCTGCACCTCGAGGATGGTCGCACCCGCCGCGACCGGGATCTTGGGGAACATCTGCGTGAGGCTGCGCCCGACCATCATGCGGATGATCTCGTCCACGGCGGTCCCCGCCACCAGCCCTTCGCCGGCGAACCTCCCGTCGCGCAGCACGGTGAAGCGGTCCGCGATCTCGTAGATGTCCTCGAACTTGTGGGAAATGAAGACGATGGCGCGGCCGTCCGCCTTCAACCGGCGGATGATTGCATACAGGTCCTCCACCTCGCGCAGGGACAGAGCGGAGGTGGGCTCATCCATGATCACAATCCGGGCATCCAGAGAAAGAGCCTTCACGATCTCCACCATGTGACGCTGCGCCACGCTGAGGTTCTTCACCTGGGTGTCCGGGTCGATGTCCAGCTCGAGCTCCCGCAGGAAGTCGAGGGTCCGGCGCCGCATGACGCCCCATCCCAGGAACGGGCTGCCCCGCAGCTTGCGGTGATGGCCCATATAGATGTTCTCCGTAACTGAAAGCTCGGGGAACATCGTTGCTTCCTGGTGGATGGCGGCTATGCCGGCAGCCTGGGATGAGAGAGGTGAGTCGAAGCGAGCCTGGCGGCCATCTCGCAGGATCTCACCCGCGTCGGGGCGGTAGATCCCCGTTATGATCTTCACGAGCGTGGACTTCCCTGCCCCGTTCTCGCCGATCAGGGCATGGACCTCACCGGCCCGAATGGCGAAATCCACCTCATCCAGGGCCTTGATTCCGGGGAAATACTTGCTGACCTTACGGCATTCGAGTATTGTATCCGCTTTTTTCCCTTCCCAAAAAGTCGGCATTTTGGCCATCCTTGCCCCGCGGGCCGACCTCGACATACTTGTCGATGAAAAGGGCGGGAGCGCCGCCCCCGCCCTTTTCACGAGATTGCGTTTGCCTTCTGTCCCTGCCAGCCGGCTCAGTAGATTGCGGCAAACTTGTCGATGTTGTCCTTGGTGAAAACGTACGGCTCGCTCATGACGGCCGTGCCGTCGCTGCCGATCTTGATTGTGCCCATGCGGCCAACCTTCATCGCCTCACCCGGCTTGCCCTTCAGCTTGCCGCGAACGAGCGACGCAGCGATGTAGGTGGCCGAGTAGCCCAGGTCGATGGGGTTCCACAACGACATCTTCACGCAGGTGCCGTCCTTGATGTACTGCTTCATCTCTGACGGCAGCCCGAGGCCGGTGAGCTGGACCTTGCCTGCAAGGCCCGCATCCTCGATTGCCTTGCCGGCCGCCGCGATGCCGACGGTCGTGGGCGCAATGATGCCTTTCAGGTTGGGATACGACTTGAACAGCCCCATGGCCTCGCGGTAGCTCTTGTCGGAGAGGTCGTCGCCGTAGACGACTGCGTCGAGCTTGATTTTGGGGTGGTTGGAGAGCTCCTTCTTCATCCACTCGATCCATGCATTCTGGTTGGTGGCTTGGGAAGAGGCGCTGAGGATGGCGATCTCGCCGCTGTTGCCAATGAGATCGGCCACCATTCTCACCTGGCTGCGGCCAATGAACTCATCGCCGGACGGCGCGAGGTGGAGGATCCGTCCCTCAGGAGCGACCCCGGAATCGAAGGAGATGACCTTGATTCCCGCCTTCATTGCCTTCTTGGCGATGGGGATGAGGGCGTCCTTGTCGTTGGCGGAAATGGCCAACGCGTCAACTTTCTGCGCAATGAGCGAATCGATGATCTCGATCTGCCCCTCCGCGGTCGGCGTGCTGGGGCCCTGGTAGGTCAGCTCGACCCCGCCCAGCTCCTTTGCGGCCTCCAGGCCGCCGTCGCGGCAGGCCTCGAAGAAGGAGTTGCCGAGGTTTTTGACGATCATCGCGACCTTGATGTTTCCCTGGGCGAACGTGAGACCCGCCGACACCAGCGCCACGACCAAGCTCAGGAGAACGATTCTACGTAGCTTCATCCGTACCTCCTCTTGCGAGAGATTTTCTCGCCCGGGGATGGTATCACGAGCCCGGGGCCAGCCCAATGCCATAAAACTACGCTTGAGGGGCGTTTTTCTCCTGTTTCGGGACCTCCGACGGATAGACGCCGAACTGCTTCTGGAAAAGCCTGCTGAAGTGGCGCACGCTGGAGTAGCCCACCTCGCGCGCCACATCCTGCACCCGGAAACGTCGGGCCGACAGCAGCTCGCGGCCTTTCTCCAGGCGCAGCCGTGTGAGGTACTTCACGAAGGTGACCCCGATTTCCCTGTGAAAGAGAGAGCTGAGATAGTTTGGGGTTACCCCGAGGTCGAATGCGATGCGGCCGATCCCGATGTCCCGGGCGTAGTTCGCCCGCACGAACTCGATCACCTGCTCAACCAGCTCTCCCCCCTCCCGCTCCTCCCCGTGGAGAGTTTCACCGAGGGAGCGCAGCGTGTCCTGCCACAGGGACTCACCCATGCCGGTATCCGCGCGCATGGCAAGAGATGCGTGGAGAAAACGGCTGACATTCTGCCTCACCTCTTCGCGGTCCCGCTCGCCCAAGACCTGAAGGGCCTTCCCCGCCCTCTCCAGGAACGTGAAGAAATCCAGCCGGCCTTTTCGCCGATAGGCCTGGACGAGTCCGGCCAGGCTCGCGCACAGTTCGTCCCACCTGCTGTTCGCTGCGGCGGCCTCCAGCTCTCGCTGCTCGATCTGCCGGCCGATCCCGAGACAGACTCGCAGCGCGGATCTCTCGTTTGTCCGCAGGAGCCTCTCGAGCAGGGAGGGGAACTCGGAACATTCATCGCTCAGGAGCTGGGTCACCCGGCCGTCCGTCGTCCCTGTGGAGTTGAGCAGCGCGTGGACACGGCGGAAGAAGCCTCGGACGAGCTCGCGCGCGAGGGCCTCGTCCGCTCCCGGAAGCCAGGCGCCGATCAGTACGATCTGTCCGACGGGGAGCGTGCACAGCGCGATACGCGTGGTCTTCTCAACCGCGGTGGCCACTCGCGCCCGGATCTCGCGGCAGGCGGCGCGCTGGCGCTCCGCAAGGAGTTTTTCCTCGAGCACGCTGTCGAAGATGAGGACAGCCCCAAGGTAGTGCGCCGCGGACACGAACTCGACCTCCTCGTTGTCGAGGGAGAGAGTGCCGTGCATGAGGGAGCTGATGCGTCCCTCGAACTCGTCGTTCAGGCGCACCGTGTCCCGCCGGATCTCCCGCGCCGCCTTTGCAATCACCCTTTCCAGGTCGTCAGGGCTCACGGGCTTCAGGAGGTAATCCTCGACCCCCAACTGGAGGGCCCGCTGCGCAAAATCAAAGGAGGAATGGCTTGTCAGGATGATCCAGTGCGTGCGGGGGGAGATGGCGCGCGCCTGCTTGATGGCGGCAAGGCCGTCGAGCCGGGGCATCTTGATATCGACAAAGGCGATATCGGGGCTGGAGCGGAGCACCGCGGCGACCATCTCCTCCCCGTTGCAGGCGACGTCGATGGAACGCGAGGACACGTCGATCTCCTCGAGCATGCTTTTCAGGCTGTAACGGACGAGCTTCTCGTCATCCGCGATGAGGATCTTCACCCTGCTGCCTCGCCGCGGGAATCTCGATGGAAATCCTGGTGCCTGAGCCCGGGTCGCTCACGATGGAAAGCCGCGCATCGGGGTACGCAATCAGGAGACGCTCGCGCGCGTTCGCCAGGCCGATGCGCTCCTCCACGTCTCCCGCGGCGGTGGAGTAGCCGACACCGTCATCGACAATGGAGATGCAGGCTGCGCTTCCCCCGTTGGCCATGGCGCGCCGCGCAACGATCTCCAAGTGCCCCGGGCGATCAAGAGGCTCGATGCCGTGGATCACCGCGTTCTCCACCATGGGCTGGAGGATCAGCTTGGGGATGCGCAGGGCGGTCACCTCCTCCTCGCAACGGATGCTGACTACGAGGCGATCCGGGAACCGCATCTTCTGCAGCTCGCAGTAGCGGTCCAGAAAATGAAGCTCGTCGCCAACGGTCGTCCAGCTTGCCTGGTCCAGAATGTAGCGCAGCATGTCCTTCAGGGAGAAGATAGCGCTTTCCAGCGTCCGGGAGTCGCCCATGCGGTTCAGGCCGATGAGACTGTTGAGTACATTGTAGACAAAATGGGGCTGGATCTGCGCCTGGAGGGCCTTGTACTCCGCTTCGCGCCGCTCGAGCAGCTCCCGGTACTTGAAGAAGTTGTCGATGATGAGCGTCGCGTACTCGGCAAAGGTTGTGAACGTCGTAGAGTCGAGGTCCGTGAGCGGGGCGCTCGCCACGCCAGTGCTCACGCAGAGCAGCCCCAGAGTCCCCTGGGAGATGGACAGGGGGAGGGCAAGGAATGAGCCAACCCGCAGGTCCGCTCCGAGGACCCGTGGGGCGCGGAAAAAAACGGGCTGCCTCTGCTCGATGATCTCGTGGAGCCGGATTCGTCCCTCCCCGTCTGACGCGCTGTCGTACGGCATGGGGCTGCCCGCCGCAATCGGAAAATCGCCGGCAGTACACACAACGGACAGCACCCCAGCCGTGTCCATGGAAACGATGGCCGCGCCGTCGGCGTTGGAATCCTTCACCGCCGCCTCCACGATCAGCTCGAGTATCCGCTGGAACCGGGGTCTCGTGATGATGCTCTCCCCCACGTCCCGCATGAGGCTCTGGATGGAGTCGACATTGCGCTTGAGGTCCTTCATGAAGAGGTTGAAGTTCGTCGCGAGCGCCCCGAACTCGTCGCTCGTTGCGATGGCGAGCCGGGCCGTGAAGTCCCCCTGGGAGACGGCCCGCACGCCCTGTTCCACCGCCTTGATCCGCTGCGAGATCCGCCGGGCGAAGGCAACCGAGAGGGTGAAGGTGACCGCCCCGATCACGGTGGTGAGGACCCAGAAGGCGAGGAGGATCTGGCGGCGGATCACGAGGCTTTCCTGCTCCAAGGTACGGATGAAATACGAGAGAAAGCTTTCGAAGCTGTAGGTCAGGTAGTACGAGGTCTCCCGCACCTCGTCGAAGAACAGCGGCATTCCCGCTCCGGTGTCCGTCTGCAGGCGCATGTAGACGTCCGAACCGGCAGGCTCGCCAGCGGAAAAGAGGCGATCAATGGTGTGTTGAAAGGAGACGATCCGCTGTGAGGCTTTGGCGGTCATGATCCCGGCAACGCCGTACGCGTCGCGCAGCTCTTCGTCGCGCAGCATTCCCCTCACTCGCGGAGAGTCCATGAATCGGGCCACCGATCCTTCGAACTCCTGCATCGACTGGCGGAAATCGCTCCGCGTCGTCTGGAAGCGCGGGGTGTGCAGGACGTCCTTCAGGAGAAGGTAGGTCTGCGGGGTGAACAGGTCGAACACCAGGTCCTTCATGAGGCCGTGGAGCTTCTGGGCCGTTCCTAGCAGCCGGTAACCCGACTGGATCGTCTCTCCGAGCCTCGAGATCTCGTTCATGGTCCAGATGGCGAGCGCCGCGATCATGACAGCGCTGAGAAACACCCCGCCGGTCAGGATAGTGATCTTGGACCTTATCCTCATGCCGGGATTGTATTACAAATCCCCATGGGGCGACATACGCGGACTGCTGGGGCAGGCCTCGCGGGGCGCCAGATGCGCTCTCAGGCTGAAATCCCGCTGCTCAGTAGAGAGTGCACGATACGCAGCTTTCTCAAGTCTTTTAAAATCCAGTTTGATTATCACGATTTCGTCCAAGGAAGATGTCTTCCGAAATCTTGTTTTTTATGACGCACTCAGGACCCCCCAGGCGTGGGTGTGGCAGACCATCCGACATTCTTCTGACACTTGCCCTCGTTCGTTACAAGCCCAATTATTAATCTCTTGTCTGGCAAAAAATTTCTTTTGGGCCCACAAGGACTTGAACCTTGGACCAACGGATTATGAGTCCGTCGCTCTGACCAACTGAGCTATGGGCCCCGGCCCCTACCCTAGTGAAAACACATCGGGTGTCAAGGTCTCGCATGTGCCGGGTGCTTTCTCGCTGCGACGCCTTGCGCGGCGACCGCAGCGGCCCTGTCGTTGACAGCCCGGTCAGGCGCCCGCTATGCTTGCCGTTGCGCCGGCGTGATGAAATGGCAGACATGCCAGACTCAAAATCTGGTGAGGGGCAACCTTCGTGTCGGTTCAAGTCCGACCGCCGGCAAAGAAGCGCATCGTAGAATAGAAAAAAGCCGCCTGTCTCCGAACAATCGTCAGCCCAGATCCGGCTTCTTGATCGGACCTTTCATCGGGAAACTCTCGCGCTCGCTACCAACGAAAGAGGAAATTGCCGATCGATTCCGCAGCGTTTCGAATCGTGAGGCGGAGATAGCAGCTATGCTTTGCCAGGGCCTCACTTTGGCGAGATTGCGTCCCGTCTTTTCATCAGCACGGGTACAGTCGAAACTCATATCTGTCTTCTCTATGAAAAGCTGGCGACCTGGATGCAGGCGCCTTGCAGCGAGTCAGCGAGCGGGCACCAAGCCCTGTGATCGGACACATTCTGCCGGAGAACGCGCGTTCCTATGCTTCACCGAGGGTGCGCCGGGCGTCGATGTCATCGGGATAAGACAAAGCCTCGCTTCCGCGTTCTCCCGTTCGTACGCGAACGACGTCTTCCACCGGATAGATGAAGATGATCCCGTCACCTTCCTTCCCGGTGCGCGCCGCTTTTATGATCGCCTCAACCGTGCGTTCGACGTTGTGCTCGCTCAGGATGATGTTGAGCTGGATTTTGGGAAGCATGTCCTTGTGCAGATATGTATATCTCCAGGAGTGCTCCTGGCTGCCCAGGCGCCCGTGCCCCCTGATCTCAAAGACATTCATGCCGACGATCCCGATGCCGCTGAGGGCCTGGCGCACCGTGTCCAACGCCTCTTCTCGGATAATGGCCTCGATCTTGCGAAACATATCCACCTCCTTCCAGTGGCTTCGGCGGCGTGCGTCAAATGTCCCGCATCTTGCGCCGATCATCCCTAAAAACCAATCCTGCGAGAGCTTCCCTCGAGGGTTGGTGTGTGCTTCATCTGGTCCTGTTTTGATCAGAACGAAAATCGCCGCCGCACGACAGCAATCACAAACAGGCCGCCGTTCGCGGTGGACAAGATTGCCCGGCGCAAATCACGGAGCGTGGCCGTTGGAAACGGTGATTGAACAACTATTGCTGCTTCACCCGAAATCTGTCAACAGGACCAGAAATCCCACAGTCGGATTCAACACGACTTGACTTTACGCGAGTCTCCCCTTGAATAGTCGCGCTGGACCATTGCATGTCTCCTCTTCTGACAAGATGAGTGCGGGTGGTAGTGGTCGGTGTGCGATTTCGTGGATACGGGTGTTATCGAACAGCGACCCTTGGCTTCAGAGAAGCTCCTCGCCGCAGGTTCGAATCGAGA
>JBEKTX010000186.1:0-13793 GCA_049515615.1 Spirochaetia bacterium | reverse complement strand
GTGCAGGCCGAGGAAGAGGCCGAGGAGCCGACGGTCCTCGGGCAGGTACCCCAGCCCGAGCTCGATCGCCCTGCGCGGCGAGCCGATGTGGACTTGCTTCCCGTTGACGAAGATCTCCCCGCGGTCGATCGGGGTGGCGCCGAAAACCGCCAGGGCCATCTCAGTGCGCCCCGCCCCGACAAGGCCGGCGACCCCGAGGATCTCTCCCTGATGAAGGTCGAAGCTGACCTCCCTCACCTTGGGGCCGCTCGCGAGATGGCGCACCTGGAGGACCGTCTTCGTGCTCCCCTTTCCCTTCTCGGGGAAGAACTGGCTGATCTCGCGGCCCACCATGAGCGACACGATGGCGGCGAGGTTCGTTTCGGAGACCACCTTCGTGCCCACCACGTGGCCGTCCCGAAGGATCGTCACGCGGTCGGCGAGCTCGAAGACCTCGCGCAGCCTGTGGCTGATGTAGATCACGCTCGTGCCGTCCGCCTTCATCTGGCGCACCCGGTCGAAGAGGATCGCCGCCTCGTGGAGGGCGAGCGTCGAGGTGGGCTCATCGAGGATAAGCACCTTGCATTGGTGGGCCGAGGCCTTGGCGATCTCCACGAGCTGCTGCTGCGCGATGCCGAGCTCCCGCACGAGGATCTTCGGCGAGGCCTTGATGTCGAACTGCTGCAGGACCGCCTCCGTCTGCTCGTACAGCCGGCGGAAGTTCACCATCCCGCTCCAGGTCTTGGGGATGTCGTGCACGAAGACGTTCTCGGCGATGCTGAGGTTCGCGCAGAGGCTCGTCTCCTGGTGCACGATGCCGATTCCCAGATCGAGAGCCTCCCGCGGGTTTGCGGAGGAGACCTGGCGGCCCTCGAGGAAAATCTGGCCGCGATCCGGCTGCAGGACGCCGGAGAGGATGTTCATGAGCGTGGTCTTCCCCGCGCCGTTCTCGCCGACCACGGCATGGATTTCGCTGTGGCCGAGCGCGAAGTCGACGTCTTCGAGGGCCTGGACGCCGGGGAATCCCTTCGAGATCCCCCTCACGTGGAGGATGAAACTGCTGACGCTCTCTCCCCTTTCTTCTTCCACTTGTTCTCCTCGCGTATCGTCGCTGCCGGTGTGACGCTCGGTGAGCCGCCCTCCTCATTTCCAGGGGAACACCAGAGCCTTTAGCGCTTCCTTCCGCTCGACGACGGAAAACGCCTCCGGCGTCCCTTCCAGGGGGAAGCGGTGGGTGATGAACCGCTCGGCGTGCACCCGTCCGCCGGCGATCAGCTCGAGGGCCTCCCTGTTCTGCCTGCCGAGGCTCGAGGACGCCCCCGTGATGGACACCTCGAGGTAGTGGACGAGGTTCGCATCGATCGTGATGCTCTTGCGGTCCTTCGGTAGGCCGCCGAAGAAGACGATGCGTCCGCGGGGGGCGACGAGGGAGAGTGCCAGCTCCTGCGCTTCAGGGGACGGGGCAGCGACGATGACGACGTTCGCGCCGAGCCCCTCCGTCTCGGACCGCACCGTCTTCACGAGCTCCTCGCCGACCGCCTGCGTCACCACGTCAGGGGCAAAGCTGTCGCGGGCGAAAGCGAGCCGCGCCGCGGATCGCTGCGCGAGGATGACCTTCGAGGCGCCGCGTGCCCGCGCGAGCTCGATGTGGATGCAGCCGGCGGGGCCGGCGCCCATGATGAGCACGACATCGCCCCCGGAGACCGCCGCCCTCTCCTGGCCGTTGATGCAGCAGGCGAGGAGCTCCGCGAGGGCTGCGTGCTCGAAGGAGAGCCCCTCGGGGATGGAATTCACGAACCCGTTCTCCACGACGTTCGCGGGGGGCACGATGTACTGGGCGAATCCTCCGTTGCTGGCGTAGCCGATGCTCGGTCGTGGATCGATGCAGACATTTCCCATTCCGTTGCGGCAGTAGACGCAGTGCCCGCAGCCGTGCCCCGGCGCGATGGCGACCCGCTCACCGACGTGAAAGCCCCGCGTTCCCTCGCCGAGCTCCTCCACGGTGCCCGCGATCTCGTGTCCCAGGATGCGAGGAAGCTTGGCCCTCGGATCGCCCTTGCGGAAAATGCGCAGGTCGGAGCCGCATATGGCGCAGGCTTCGACCTTCACGCGCAGGCTCCCGGGGATCAAGGGCGGGTCAGCGACTTCTTTCACTTCGAGCACGCCAAGTTGCTCGAGGACGGCAGCTTTCGTATTAGCCTCCGAGTTCGATGCGTAGGGAACTTGTCAGGGAGGATAAAAGAACAGAATCGAATTGTCAATAAAAAAATGGAAAAGTATCAGAAAATTACATTTTCTACCAATTCTACCAAAAAAACGAATTGTAGGATCTTGTCAGACGAGGATGATCTTGATGCCGCGATCTTCCAGCGGTTTCAGCAGCTCGCGGTCGGCGTCGGCGTCGGTGATGATCGTCGAGATGGCATCGAGGGAGGCGATCGGGGCAAAGCTGCGCTTGCCGATCTTGTCGTGCGTCACCGTCAACACGACCTCCCGTGATGCCCTGATCATCGCTTTCTTGATCGGGATCTCCACCGTGTTCGCATTGGTGATGCCGCCGTCGATGCTGACTCCGCCCGCCGAGAGGAACATCCAGTCCACGTGCATGTTGCCGCTCAGGAACTCCTCGTTGAGCGGGCCGACGAGGGACTTGCTGATGTCACGCAGGATCCCGCCGGTGAGGAGGACTGTGATGGAATCGCTACGCACGATCTCGAGGCCGATGTTGACCGCGTTGGTCACCACCGTGATATTGCGCTTGGCATGGAGGTTGCGGGCGATCTGCATGGTCGTGGTGCCCGCGTCGAGGACGATCGCATCGCCATCGTGCACGAGTTCTGCGGCCTTCCTCCCGATCCTCTCCTTTTCCAGCGGGAACTTCTTCTGCCGCGCGATCCACTCGGTATCCTCCGAGCTGCGCTGGTCATCGAAATCATTCAGGATGGCGCCGCCGTGCGTCCGCCTGAGGATGCCCATGCTCTCGAGCCGAGTCAGATCACGCCGGATGGTGTTTTCCGAGGTACCGATGAGGGTGCTGAGTTCTGGCAGGCGAACGACCCCCTCGCTTCGCAGCTTGCTGATGATCTTGAGCTCTCTCTCTGGCTTCAACATCGCGCCCGGAGGATAGATCGAATGGAGCAGAATATCAAGAGCAATTCTGCCAAGAGCATCCAGAGGAAGAGAAAATTAGTCACATTTTTTGAGCCTTTTGCAAGAGAACCGGGCAGGAAACGACCTATCACGTGGGACAGTTGTTTAAAATTATTCCATCAAAGGATTTATTATTGCATCAATATATAGTAAGGCGCGGCGATAGTTCGGAACACACTGGGGAACTTCACATGTTTCGGTTGAATATGATGAAATAAGGTGTTTTCTGGTAATTTCTGGAAAGAAAGAGTTGACAACCAGGTTTTGTCAGGCTAACATGCCCGCTGACGGCTATCTTTCCGTTTCGGAAAGAACAGAGAAATGCTTTCAGGTGACACTTGTGCTGGGGGAAGGAGGTGAGAGACAGGCAAGTCCAGCGCCGGTGGTTGCGTATCGGCATTTCCGAGCAACGTCGAGGGCATAAGTATTTCGAGAAAACCATCATTGGAGAAAGGAGTCGATTCATGAAAACTACGAGAAGGTGGCTGCTTGTCGCTCTGATCCTTCTGATCGTTGCGGCGCTCGGCCCGGCACAGGGCGTCGTCCTGAACGGAGTCAAGCCGATGCCGAACGAAAAGTATGTCATGGTCACGTTCCTCTCGGGGATCGAGTTCTGGGTGCCCGCCTGGAGAGGGATGCAGGATGTCGCGAAGATGTACGGCGTCAAGGCCGTCTACCAGGGCACCGAGAAGTACGACTCCCAGGCTGAGGCGACGGTTCTCGAGCAGGTGATCGCCACGCAGCCGACCGGCATCATCGTGACAGCACAAAACCCGGATGCCCTGAAGCCGATCATCGACAAGGCGATCGACTCCGGCATCACGACTGTGATGTTCGATTCCGACTCGCCGAAGAGCAAGCGCCTCATCTGCGTCGAGGTGAACAACTACGCCGCGGGCGCCAAGGCTGCCCGAGAAATGGCGCGCCTCACCGGCGGGACCGGCAAGGTCGCCATCATCACCATGCCGGGACAGTATAACCTCGATCAGCGCTCCTTCGGCATTCAGGACACGCTCAAAAAGGAGTTCCCCAAGATGACGATGCTCGGCGAGCAGGCGGGACTGGGCGACTACACCCTGGCGGCACGGGTCGCTGCCCAGATCCTGCAGGCGCACCCTGACCTCGCCGGCATCTTCAGCACCGGCTCCGAAGGCGGCCCCGGCTCCGTGCAGGCCTTCCGCGAGGCAGGCGTGCTGGGGAAGATCAAGATCGTCGGCTTCGACATCGACGCGGCCACGATCGAGGGCATCAGGAAGGGCGAGATCGACGCTACGATCGTCCAGGGCGCCTACAACATGGGCTACTGGGCCATGCAAATGTGCTACGTGCTCGCCCACGGCTTGTCGACCCCGCTGCCGAAATGGAAGGAGGCGGGGGCTTCCCCCCTGCCCGGCGGCATCGACGCGGGCGCCTACGTGTGCAACAAGGACAACGTCCAGTATTTCCAGACCAAGTAGGCACTCGAAACGAGAATCGGCGGAGGGACCTCCGCCGATTCTTTTCCTGGCCCATCGCGCGCGCCGGGAAGGCGTGTGACCGCACACGCGAAGAAAAGGAAGGAGACATGCAGGCAAAGATTTCTGTGGGCACTTCAGCCTTTGCCATGGGTTCCTACGCGAAGAACCCTGTATCGTTCGCGAAGGTCGTGTCGCGGCTGGGTGAGCTGGGCTACGACGGTCTGGAGCTGCCCGCCATCGCCGGCTATGGGGCGCTCGAAACGTGGCCGGACAAGGAGAGCCGCAAGAAGCTGATGGGCATGCTCACATCGGCGGGCCTGGAGATCTCCTCCTACGGCGCCGATCTCTCGCCATCGCCCTTCTATAGCAACGAGCCGGACGTGCGCAGGAAGGCGCGTGACGTCTTTCGCCAGGCAGTCGAGTTCTGCGTCGATTGCAGCATACCCGTGGTGCGCGTCGATACCCTCGCCGAGCCGCCGGCGCCCGCCGGGGTGAGCTACGAGGATGCCTGGAAGAGGGCGGTGGAGACTTTCCGCTCTCATGCCGAGGAGGCGCTGAAAAGGGGCGTTGTCGTTGCCTGGGAGTTCGAGCCGGGATTCATGTTCAACAAGCCCGGCGACGTGCTGCGGATGGTGAGCGAGGTCGGGCACGGAAACTTCACGGTGATGCTGGACTTCTGCCACGCGAACATGGTGGCCGCGGTCGGCGCGCGCCAGATCCCGCCGAAGGAGACCCTCGCCGGCGGACCGGCAGAGCTCATCGGGAAGCTCGCTGGCCACATCGGGTTCGTCCACCTCATCGACTCGGATTGCACGCTCCACGACAACATGACGAGCACGCACGCGCCCTTCGGCGCGGGCGTCCTCGACATGGACGAGCTCCTGCGCGCCGTGTTGAAGTCCGGCTATACGGGGCCGTGGTGGACGATCGACCTTTGCTTCTGGCCGAAGGCCTGGGAGGAGCTGGAACGGAGCCTCGCCTTCGTGCGGGAGCTTCTCAAGCGGAACGGGGTCTAGCGAGGCAAGGGGGAGAGAACAATGAAAGGAACGATGAAGGCACAGGTCTTCTACGAGCCGCTGAAGATGAGGCTCGAGGAGGTCTCGATCCCGACCGTGCAGGCCGACCAGGTGCTCATCCGTGTCAGGGCCTGCGGCATCTGTGGCTCCGACAACGCGTACTATCGCGGGAAGAGCCCCCTCGAGACGCCCTCGGGAAAGGGCCCCATCATTCTGGGACACGAGTTCAGCGGCGAGGTGGTCGAGCTGGGATCGATCCCTGCCGAAGCGAAGCTCTTCAAGGTGGGCGACCGCGTGACGGTCAACCCCGTGCAGTATTGCGGCGCCTGCCCGCGCTGCCTGCGGGGACAGTTCAACATGTGCGAGCACGGGGGCGGCATGGGAGGGTCCCTCAACGGCGCCTTCGCCGAATACACGGTGAGCAAGTACCAGAACTTGTGGAAACTCCCCGACGACATCTCCTTCGAGGTGGGCGCGGTCGCGGAGCCGCTCGCATGCGGCACCTACGGCGTGATGAACATGCATATCCACCTCGGGGACATCGCGGCGGTGATCGGCCCGGGGCCCATCGGCTCGATGATGGTGCGCCTCATCAAGGCCATGGGCGCGAGCAAGGTCTTCCTCATCGGCAGCAGGGATTACCGCCTCGATGCCGGCAGGCCGTTCGGCGCGGATATGCTCATCAACACCGTCGAGAAGGACTCCCCCTACTATGTCCCTGACCTCGTGAAATGCATCGAGGAGCAGACGGGCGGGACGATGGTCAACTGCGTCATCACGGCGACGGCGAGCCTTGTCGCGATGCAGCAGGCGCTCGACATCTCCGCGAAGGCCTCCACCGTCGTCTTCTTCGGCCTGCCGGGAGAGGCCGACGAGGTCCGGGTGCCGGCGCTGAAGAGCATCTTCGGCGACAAGACGATCCGCTTCTCCTGGCTCGCGCCGACGAGCTGGCCGACGGCGACGCAGGCGCTCTTCACACGGCTCCTCGATCCGACCCCGCTCATCACGCACACCTTTCCCCTCGCCGATCTCGCATTGGCGCTCGACTTCGTCAGGGACCGGCGCGAGCGGGTGATGAAGGCCCTCATCATTCCCTCGAAGTGAGAAAGGACCGGCGGGGGAATCTCTTCGGGCATCGCGGCACGCGCAGAAAGGAGGAAGGCGCATGAAACTCGGTGTGTTTACCGCGCTGTACAACGACAAGCCCCTCGACGAGGTGGCCCGCTACATCGCGGGCCTGGGCTACGAAATGGTGGAGCTCGCCGCATGGAAGAGCAGCAACCACCTGGACCTCGAGAAGACCCTCGGCGACAAGGCCTACCGGGCTAGGCTGCTCGCCATGCTCCGCGGGTACAACCTGGAGATCTCCGCCCTGAGCAACCACCTCGAGGGCCAGCTCATCCTCGGACCCCTCGACTGGACGACGGACGACTGGGCGCCGACGAAGGACCCCGAGGGCAAGGTCAAGTACGGCATCCAACGCATGAAGGACACGGCGCGCGCCGCCGCCGCCCTCGGTGTCAGGGTCGTCGTCGGGTTCACCGGTTCGCAGGCGTGGGGGCAGTGGTACTCGTTCCCCGAGCAGAACGTGAAGGCCTACGAGCGCGCCTGGGAGGTCTTTGCCGAGCGATGGGGTCCGATCCTCGACGTGTTCAAGGAGGAAGGGGTGAAGTTCGCCCTCGAGGTGCACCCCACGGAGATCGCATACAACATCGAGACCGCCGAGGACTGCCTGAAGGCGATCGGTGCGCGGCCCGAGTTCGGGTTCAACTTCGACCCCAGCCACTTCGTCTGGCAGATGATCGACCCGGTGATCTTCCTGAAAAAGTTCCCCGACCGCATCTTCCACGCGCACGCGAAGGACTCCGAGCTGCAGCCCGAGGAAGTGGCGCGCTCCGGCGTGATCCCGAACGGGCCGTGGGGCCGGCCGAACAGGGGCTTCCGCTTCCGCGTGCCGGGCTGGGGCGATGTCAACTGGCGGCGCATCATGACGGCGCTCCTCTCCATCGGGTACGACTACGTGCTCTCCTTCGAGCACGAGGATCCAGTCATGTCCCGCGAGGACGGCTGCGAGAAGAACATCGGTTTCCTGAAGCCGCTCATCATCAAGAGCCCGCTCAAGGACTGGGGCGTCTGGTGGAAAAAGGAGGCATGAGATGAGGGTGAGGTTCGGCGTCAACACGCAGGTGTGGTTCGGCGGCTTTTCGACGAAGA
Organism: Spirochaetia bacterium; assembly: GCA_049515615.1. Lineage (GTDB taxonomy): Bacteria > Spirochaetota > Spirochaetia > SZUA-6 > Fen-1364 > Fen-1364. Next base: position 5,977 of record JBEKTX010000186.1, on the reverse strand, counting down.
ACTTTGACGTTGTCGCCAAGGCGGCACGGCTCGGTTTCGAGTTTCTCGAGATATCCTTCGGGGAGATGAGCCCTCCCTTCGATCCGAAGGAGCTGAGGAGGCTCATCGACGATGCGGGGCTCGGCATCGGGATGTGCGGCTACATCGCGGGAGACCGCGACATCACGAGCAGCGACGCCCGCGTCGTGGAGAAGGGGCTCGCGTACTTTGCAAGCGCAGCAAAGACGGCGGAGACGCTCGGCGTGCATATGTTCTGCGGACCGCTGTACGCCGTGCTTTTCCGCGGGCGCTGGCTTTCCGCGGCGGACCGCGCGGCGGAGTGGGACCGCGGGGTCGCGGGCCTGAAGAAGGCGGGCGCGATCTGCGGCGACCACGGCCTGACGATCGCGCTGGAGCCGTTGAACCGCTTCGAGACGGACTTCATCAACACGGCGCCGGATGCCGTGCGCCTGGTCGAGGCGGTCGCCAGTCCCCACGTGAAGATCCACCTCGACACCTTCCACATGAACATCGAGGAGAAGAGCTTCGGGGAGGCCATCAGGTGCGCCGGGCGGCACCTCGTTCACTTCCACTGCTGCGGCAACGACCGCGGGGCGCCGGGGAGCGAGCACGTGCCCTGGCAGGAGGTCGCCGCGGCGCTGAAGGCCGTCAACTACGAAGGGGTGGTCGCCATCGAGGGCTTCAACCCGGCGGATTCCGACCTTGCGAACGGCGGCAAGATCTGGCGGGCGGTGGCTCGCGTTCCTTCGAAAGATCTTCGCCTAGGCGTCCCCGATGAGAGTGGCGATGCTAGAGGCGCCGCGGAAGCTCGTCCTCCACGACGTCGCGGTGCCCGCGGCGGCGGCGGGGTGCGTCCTCATCCGCATCGCCGCCTGCGGCGTGTGCGGCACCGACATCGCGTTGTACGAAGGCCGGCTTCCCGTCGCGTTGCCCTACAGCCTCGGCCACGAGTATGTTGGGACCGTTGTCCAGGTGGGGGAGGGCGTCGGCGGGTTTCGCAGCGGCGACCGGGCGGCCGTCAACCCCAACGCCTTCTGCGGGACATGCGCGTTCTGCCGGCGTGGGCACGTGCACCTGTGCACGCGCCGCTCCGAGGCGCGGTTCAAATCGAACGGCGGGTTCGCCGATTATACGGTCGTCTCGACCAACATCGTCCATCTCCTCCCGCCGAGCCTGTCGTTCATGGTGGCCGTCCTTGCCGAGCCGCTCTCCTGCGCCCTGCACGCGCTCGAGCGCGTCCCCTGGCGGGCCGGGGACAGCGCCCTCATTCACGGTGCGGGAACGATGGGCCTCCTGACGCTGCAGCTGCTGCGCATGCAGGGCGCCGCCATGATCGCCGTAAGCGAGCCGGATCCGGCGCGCCGCCAGCAGGCCCAGCGGCTGGGCGCCGACATCGTCCTCGATCCGACAACGCGGGACATCCCCGCGGAGGTGCGGAAGGCTGCCGCGGACGGTGTCGAGCTGGCCGTCGACTGCAGCGGAGCAGCGCGGATCACCTCACATTCGCTCCGAGCGCTGAAGAAAGGGGGAACGGTTCTCCTCGTGGGCCTCGCGCGTCCCGACGAGAGCGCCGAGATCGCACCGCACGCGTTCGTCGAGAACGAATGGTCCCTCGTGGGGGCGGTGCTGAACCCCTTCCAGTTTTCGCGGGCGGTCGACCTGCTTGCCACGGGGCGGATCTCGGCCGGCGACTGGGTCACCCCGTTCGAGCTCGCGCGCGTGGAAGAGGCCATCCTCAGCGCGCGCGAGGGCACGACCGTGAAGAGCGTGGTCGTCGGGGAAACCGGCGATGAGGCGGGACCTGCGTGAGCTTTCTGATCGGCCTGGACATAGGCACGACGAATCTCAAGGCGGTCGTCTACGACGTCGCGCGGCGCTCGCAGACGGTCTACAGCTGTCCCACGCGCACCCGCTACCCCCGGCCGGGCTGGGCCGAGTACGACCCAGGGGAGATGTGGAAAGACGTGGCGGGCATCCTTCGCGACGGCATCAGGACCCTCCCCGATCCCGCGGCGATCAGGGGGATCGCGGTGGCGAGCATGGGGGAGGCCGGCCTGCTCGTGGACCTGCGCGGGACGCCGCTGACGCCCATCATCGCCTGGTTCGATGACCGCACGGAGCCGCAGGTCCGCTGGTGGGGGCAGAAAGTCGGCGAGGAGACGGTGTACGAGATCACGGGCCAGCCCCTCCATCCGTCGTTCGGCATCAACAAGCTGATGTGGCTGCGCGACAACGAGCCTGAGGCGTATCGCAGGGCAGCACACTGGCTGTCGGTGAGCGACTGGATCACGTACCGTCTGTCGGGGGTTGTCGCGACCGACTACTCGATCGCATCGCGAACGATGGCATTCGCCATTGAAACGCACGCATGGTCGGGTCTTCTCCTCGAGAAGGCCGGCATTGATCCCCGTCTCATGCCGCCTGCCTGGTGCGGCGGCACTCTTGTCGGCCAAGTCACCCCGCGGGCGGCCGAGCAGTCGCGTCTTCCCGCGGGGGTGCCCGTCGTCACCGGTGGCCACGACCACATCTGCGCCTCCCTCGCGGCAGGGGCATGCACGCCGGGCAGCCTGATGGATTCGACGGGGACGAGCGAGTCCCTGATTCTTACCAGTGATCACGTCGAGCACCGGCCCGAGATGCGCCGGCAGAAGCTAGCCCAGGAATGCCACGTGGTCGATGGACGATATGCAATACTTGCCGGATTCCAGGTGGCGGGATTCGCGATCGAGTGGGTGAACAGGCTCCTGGAGCACGGCGAGTGTCTCCCTGACCTGGGGCTGGAGGAGGCCGCCCGCGTTCCTCCGGGTGCGGAGGGGCTGTTCTTCATGCCGCACCTGCGGGGCTCGGGCAGCCCGACCCTCGACCCGGATTGCCGTGGAGCCATCGTGGGCATTGGCCCGGCGCACCAGAAGGCCCATCTCCTGCGGGCGGCGATCGAAGGGGTGTGCTACGAGCTGCTGAGCAACATCATCGCGATCGAATCGACAGTGGGAATCCCGATCGAGAAGGTCTATGCCGTGGGCAAGGCGACGCAGAGCCCCCTGTGGCTGCAGATCAAGGCGGACGTCAGCGGCAGGAGAATCGTCGCGCCGGAGATTTCAGAGATGACCGGCCTGGGCGCGGCGCTCCTCGCCGGGCTCGGCGCAGGGGTTTTTGGCACTCCCGAGGAGGCGGTGCGCTCCCTCGGGACGGTACATCGCGAGGTGCTTCCCGAGGAGAAGCGTGCCGGCTTCTACAGGCAGCAGTATGACCGGGTCTACAACAAGATATACCCGGCCTTGAGAGAGGTGCACAAGGGCATGGCAGAATGCTCGCGGGCTGCGGAAAATGCATGAGGATGAATCATGTGTTTCGGGAAGGAGGCTAGACGTATGGCAACGAGCTCGATCCGGGAGACTGTGACTCGGGCCCTCTCAGACGGAAACGGGATCCTGAGGCTCACACCGGCGTGGGTGGCGCGTGATTTCCTGCCACCGGGACGCCGCCTGGGACTGAAGGAGGAAGAGTACAACGTCGGTGAAAGGGGCTGGATTTCCGAACGATGGCTCGGGTCCACGACTCGGGCGGACAATCCGGTGAGCTATCCCGATGAGGGGCTGAGCCACATCGCCTGCGGGGCAGCGAGCATCACGCTGAAGGACGCTGTCGATGCCTGCGGGGACCTCTTCATGGGGGCGGAGTACGCCCGGACCCACAAGGGGTTGGGCCGGCTGGCGAAGATCTACGATTTCAATGCGCGCATCCCCTATCACCTCCACCAGCGCAAGGAGGATGCCACGCTCGTGGGCCGCAACCCGAAGGAGGAAGCCTACTATTTCCCGGAAGGCATCGATCTCGGTCCCCATCCCGAGACCTTCTTCGGCGTCCACCCTTCCATCGTGGAGAAGAACCAGTACGACACTCTCCTGCCCTACCTGGTCGAGTGGAAGACTGATTTCATCCTCCGCCACTCGCGGGCGTACCTCCTCGTTCCCGGCGAGGGCTTTCACCTGCCGGCGGGAGTGCTGCACGCGCCCGGCACGGCCCTCACCATCGAGCTCCAGGAGGATTCCGACGTTGCTGCCTTCTTCCAGGCCCTCGTGGCGGGCAAGATCGTCTCGAAGGAGTGGCTGTATAAGGACGTCACGAAGGAAGCCCGTGCGCGGGATGGCGAGCGCGCCGCGCTGCAGCAGGTCAACTGGGAGATAAGCGGTGATCCTTACTTCTACGAAAATCGCCACACATCGCCCCAGCTCGTCGCCGAAACGCGCCAGGCAGGCGGCGAGGAATACTGGATCTACTACAACACGCACAAGTTCAGCGGGAAGAAGCTCATCGTGAAGCCGGGACAGACGTTCACGAGCATCGACAAGGGAGTCTACAATATCCTCACTTGGCGGGGGCGCGGCCGCTTCGACGGTCATGAGATCGCCGCTGGCGATTTCAGCAAGGAGGAGCTTCTCGTTTCCCACGCGAAGGCGACCACCCCGATCAAGGTCGAGAACACGGGCAGGGAGGACCTGTTCATTATCAAGTTCTTCGGCCCGGACATAAACCTCGATGTGCCCATGATCCCGCGCTACAGGAGCTGAGCGTGCGTTCGCGCACCGCTTTCTCACCGCCGATGCTGGGCCGACGCCGGGGCACGCGGTGAGAGACCTGTCACGTCTCGTTCGCGCCGACGGATGTTCGCCGGGCGCGCCACGACCTCTTGGCATCGAGGAGATCCTGGTCGGCAGGGATGCGGTCTCATCCCTGCCGACGTCGTGCACGAAAGTCGTTGCCTCCGGCAGGGCCGGGCCGACACGCGTTGCCGTGCTCTGCGATGGGAACACCCGGCGAGTTGCGGGGCCGCTCGTGGAAAAGTCGCTTGCCCCGGTGTGCGCGGCACCAGGGTTCTGTGAGCTTGTGTCTCCCGCTGAGGACGGCGGGGACCTGATTCCCGATGAGCGCACCATTGGGATGGCGCTCACCGCGGCGGCACCCGACGCGGACCTTCTCGTTTCGCTGGGCGCCGGAACGATCACCGATGTCGCCCGCTACGTTGCCTATCGGATCGGGCGACCCCTCGTCGCCGTCGCCACGGCGCCCTCGGTGGACGGTTTCACCTCCGCGGTCTCATCCCTTCTCCTGCAGGGGGTGAAAACGACCATCCCGGCTGCCGCGCCACTCGCCGTGATCGCGGACAGCTCCATCATGGCGGCCGCCCCAAGGCGCCTCATCAGGGCGGGCATCGGCGACCTCGTGGGGAAGCTCATCTCTCGCCTCGACTGGTCCCTTTCGGGGATAGTCAATGACGAAAAGATGTGCGACTACATCATCGAGCTTGTCGCGGGGTACGTGGAGCGGATCCTCGCCCTGGAGGAAGGGGCGACCTCCTCGCTCGCGGGAGTCGAGACGCTCTTCGAAGGGCTCGCCGTCTCAGGGCTCGGCATGACCCTGATGGGCAATTCGCGGCCCGCCTCGGGCGCCGAGCACCACATCGCGCACCTGCTCGACATGCAGCAGGCACTGGGAAATGTGCCGCGCCTGTATCACGGGGAATGCGTCGCCGTGGGCGCGTACGTCATGAGCATCCTGTACCATCAACTCGCCTCCCGCTCGCTGGCTGAGGTCGCGGCGGCACGCGGAACCGCAAGCCGCATGGAGGAGGAGAGGATCAGCGTCATCCGAAGGCAGTTCGGCGCTCTCGCAGACGTCCTGCTGCGGAGGCTGCTGGCCTCGCGCCACGAGCCTCCTTCCCGGTCGTCTATCATGAGGAATCTCGAATCTGGCTGGGAGCGCCTGCAAACCCTTGTGAGGGAGAGCCTTCCCGGGCCCTCTGCGCTGTCTGCCGCGCTGCGGAGGATGAAGGTGCCCCACGATCCGCGCGAGCTGGGAATCCCGCCGGAGATACTGCGCGCGGCGCTCCTCTGCACCCGGACGATCAGCTCCCGCTATACGCTTCTCGCGTTCCTCGATGAAATCGGTCTCCTCGAAGAGGAGGTCGCGTCGACGA
>JBEKTX010000185.1:0-8597 GCA_049515615.1 Spirochaetia bacterium | reverse complement strand
GGCATGCCACGAGGTTCCGCATGCCACGATGTGGCAGCGGCGCACATTGCGCAGGAGCTGCTCTTCCACGCCCCCAAGCTTCGCGGTGCCCTCCGAACGCACGATCCTCCCGCGCAGCGCGTTGTGGATGGATTCCGGCTGCTCGGCGATCTCCTTGAGCATGAAGTGAGGGAACCCCCCGCGCTCGATGTCCTGGAGGCTGAATGCGACCTGCTGGACCCGTTTGCTGACCGGGACTCCCTCGAGCGTGCGGGTCTCGAATCCATCAGGGTGGAGAATCGCCGCCTCGCCGTCGTCAAGATAGATCACGTCTCGGGTGTGGGTCACCAGGGGCGCCGGGTCGCTGGCGACGAGCGTGCTGCTCTTGCCCACGCCGAGGACGATCGGGCTTCCCAGCCGGGCCACGTATACCGTGTCCGGGGTCGCGGCCCATTGCGCGGCAATCCCGTAGGCGCCTACGAGCAGGTTCAGCGCGGCAAGGAATGCCGAGGGGAAGTCAGACTCGGTCTTCAGCAGCTCTTCGATGAGGTGGGGAATGACCTCGGTGTCCGTCTCGCTGGAGAAACGGTGTCCTTTGGACTGGAGGGAGGCGCGCAATGCGGCGTGGTTTTCGATAATGCCGTTGTGGATGACCGCGATGCGCCCGCCGCAGTCGACATGCGGATGCGCGTTGATTTCCGTCGGAGCGCCATGGGTTGCCCAGCGTGTGTGCGCTATCCCCGATCGCGCCGCGGTAGGCGGATTCTGCATCGCCGTAGGCGGATTCTGCATCTCCGAAGGCGGATTCTGGGAGGAGCCGTTTCGGCCCACCATGAGGGCGGAGGCATCCACTCCCCCGATTCGTCCCACCCGGCGCACGAGGAAGAGCTGGTCATCCGCCGCGAGGCAAAGGCCCCATGAATCGTAGCCCCGGTATTCCAGCCGCTTGATCCCTTCGATGAGAACCTCGGGCCGAGCCTCCGGGCCCGCGTAACCGAATATTCCGCACATCCTTGCACCTTTGTATCAGAGCCGCGGCGAAGGGGCAAGACAGCGGCTCAATCGGTCAGAACTCGACTTCGAAGCCGCGGAATCGCCCGGTCCAGGGCTGCCATTCCACCTGCACCTCGTGCACGTGCGCCCCGGGGGGACCGCGGCGCAGCCACGCGAGCAGGCGCTCCAGCTCCGGCATCCCGCCTTCCGCATCGACTTCGACGCTCCCGTCCGCCCGGTTGGCCACGGTGCCGGAGAGGCCCAACGCTCGAGCCTGGCGCACCGCGGAGAATCGAAACCCGACGCCCTGAACCCGCCCGATGACGACGACATGGAGCGAGGCGTTCCCCGGTCCCGCTGTGGGCACTTAGGCTTCCGCCTTTCAGCCTGCCTCTGCAAGGGTCCTGCGGATCAGCCCCTCCAGCTCCGAGTAGTCGTACGGCTTGTAGACCACAGGATACGGGATGGGGAACTCCGGCTGAAGGAAGCCGCTGGTGATGATGACTTTCTTGTCAGGGCAGAACTCGCGGAGAAAACGGATCCAGTAGTCCCCGCCGAGTATGTCCATACGGTAATCGGTGACGATGAGGTGCACGGGGTGGTCGAGGATCTGTTTGATGGCGCCGACGCCGTCGGAGGCAACGTGCACGGTGTGCCCCTTCTTCTTGAGGTAATCACGGAGCGTGAGGCGGATCGAATCCTCGTCCTCCACGATGAGGATCAGCGGCGCGCCGCTCACCCCGCCGTCTCCCTGCCCGCGCGGGACGCGGTGAGCTCCTCTATCGTGGACGAAAGCTTGTCGAAGTCCAGCGGCTTGCGAAGGAACGCGTCGGCGCCCTCCCCGATGATCCGCTCGCCCACGCCCTCGTCGGCGATGCCGGTGATCGCAATGATGATGGGCGAGCCGAGTGTCGGATCCTCCTTGATCCGGCGGCAGAGCTTGTGTCCGTCGATGCCCGGCAGGTTGATATCCAGCAGGATCACGCCCGGCCGCGATTCCGAGATCAGCTTTCCCGCTTCGAATCCATCGAAGGCCTGGAGGACCGTCATGCTCGGGGAGAACCGGTTGAGATAGCGCTTCAGCAGCATGTTGATGTTTTCATCGTCATCGACGATGAGGATGCGCTCCCAGTCAGGGCCCGCTTCGTTGCTTTCCACGAGGCCCTCGGGTACGCGCATCCCTCGCGACGAGAGGAATGACAGCAGATCTTCGGCGTAGACACGATATTGGCCGCCGGGCGTCATGAACGCTTTCAGAAACCCGTTTTTGATCCAGTTGATCGCGGTCTGGTTAACCACGCCGCAGATATCCGCAACCTCAAGAGCCGAAAAAATCCGGACCTTCTTTTCCTTCTTCGCCATTTCTGCTATCCTTTCGATGCGTTGCGGAGTAATTCTCAATACTATTCAGTATACCAATTATATCCATAATGTCAATGACTAATTTTGCAGAAGCCTGCGCTACGTACAGATTCCTCCAGGAAAAAGGCTATCCGGAAAAAGCGGCCCTCAAACTTGTTGGAGACAGGCATCGACTCTCGAGTATCCAGCGCAACTGCATATTTCGCGGAGTGATTGCGCAGCCCGCGGCCGCCAGTCGCAGGGCGAAGATCGTGGGGTGGGAGACGGTGACCGGGCAGCCGCTCGGACTGGACTGGTACAATGTTCTTATCACCGTTGAGAGCTACCTCCGCGGCCAGATCCTTTTTGTCGGCGATGATGGAATGGTGCGTGATGCATCGGCAGCCCACGGGAGCTACAGGCCGGCAGCGCCCACCAGCCGCGCGATCGAAGAGATCGTGCGCGAGATTGGCCGGCTGCAGCCGTCCCGGGTCGACGCGTACCTCGACACGCCGATCGCCTTTTCCGGGCTCATGGCGGAAGACCTGCGCCTGCGCCTGGCGCAGCTCCCTTTTGCGTCGGAGGTCGCACTCGCAGCGAGCGCCGACTACCCGTTGAAGAGGTATGCGGGCATCGTCGCCTCCGCCGACTCTGCTGTCCTGGACAGATCTGCGTGTGTGCTGGACCTTGCGCGCAGTGTGCTGGCAACGCGGTTCGATTTCAATCCGCCGGAGATTCACGAATTGTTCCCGGGATCTCCCGGATCACCGCGGCAATAGCACGGGAGCGGAAGCCCCGCCCCGAAAGTCGCCGGATGGCGGCGCTGCGCGACAATCCCGCGACCAGCCGGCGCCCATGACGAACCTCCTCGTCGTGCGCGTACATCTCGCCCACCACCTCCTCCGCCAGCGGTCTCGCGACTCCACGGGAAAGGAGCCCGCGATACAGCGCCGTGGCCCCGTCCTTCCCCGAGACAAGCCGTGAGCGGATCCAAGACTCCGCGAATGCCCTGTCGTCAAGGTAACCCAGCTCCGACATGCGCGCAAGGGCATGGCTGATCGCGGCGCGTCCGAACCCGCGTGCGGCGAGCTTGCGGGCAAGACCCCGGCGGGTGTGCGCGGCCCGCCCCAGCAGCCTCAGGGCCACTATCCGTGCGCGCACCCGTTCCGAGCGCGCGAGCAGACGTGCCCTGGTTTCCCCATCCAGGACTCCTCCGGCAGAGAGGCGGGCGCGGGCGAAGACCTCCGCATGAAGAAGAAAAAAGGAGCCGTCGGAGAGGTGGATGCGAACCATCTCTCCGGCGGCTCCCTTGAGCTGCACTGAAAGTATTTCGAGACTGTCCGGGGCGATATCCGTCGAGCCTTCGCCCCCGTGCTCTCCTTTACCGCTTTGAGAACTGGAAACGGCGGCGGGCTCCTGACTGTCCGTACTTCTTCCTCTCCACCATGCGCGAGTCACGCGTGAGAAAACCGTTCGCGCGCAGCGCCACATGATTGGACGCGTCATACGCGTTCAGAGCCCGCGCGATTCCGTGTCGGCAGGCCTCGATCTGGGAGGAGATCCCGCCGCCGCGGACCGAGATGACGACGTCGAACTTCCCCGTGCTGCTGGTGACGTCAAGGGGGGCGCGTACGTTCTGCGCCGTGGGCAGGCCGGCGAAGTATTCCTCCACCGTCTTCCCGTTGATCGTTACGTTTCCCGCGCCGTCCCTGAGGAATACGCGCGCGATCGAAGTCTTGCGTTTGCCGGTCGCGACCGTCAGATTCTTGACCAAGGGCTTCTCCTCATTTCTCAGGATATCTCGAGCTTGATGGGCTTCTGCGCCGCGTGGGGATGCTCCGGCCCGGCATAAACCTTCAGTCTCTTGAAGATCTTGCGGCCGAGGGCTCCCTTGGGCAGCATGCCTTCGATGGCGCGCTCCAGCGGCCACGACGGCTTGCGGGCGAACAGCTTCTCGAAGGGCTCCGCGCGGAACCCTCCAGGATACCGTGAATGGCGATAGTACATCTTCTGCGCGGGCTTGCGGCCCGTCACCTGGATCTTGTCCGCATTGATGATGACCACCGAATCACCCATGTCCCAATGCGGGGCGTACTCGGGCTTGTTCTTGCCCCGGAGCACCGCCACGACGCGTGAGGCCAGACGTCCGAGGACTTTCCCTTCCGCGTCGACGAGGTACCACTTGTGCTCGACGTCGGCGGGGTTCACGAATATCGTTTTCATCGCTTTTATCAACCCTTCCGTGAAGGAATACAGCGGCCGCAGGAAGGGTAGGCTTGCATACCCGCAGGGTAATGTCAAGTGGTCCCGGCGCCCGGTTCCGCCTTCTTCGCCTCTTCTTTCTCCTCCGCCTCCTCCTTCTTCGCCTCCATCTTGTCCTTTATGTCTGCCACGCCCACGAAGAACGCGATCAACCCGATGAAGACGGCAAGGATGGGCACTCCACCTTTGAGGAACTGAATGACCTCGGGCCACCACTGCAGGCTCCACGAAACGGGAAGAACAGAGTACACCGCGAAGAGGATGAGGATGACGCCGATTGAAAGAGCGATCATGCGAAGCCTCCGGTTAGGAAATCGTTATCTGCGCAAAGGATAGCGAAATCAGGGTGCGTGTCAAGTTCGCGAGCCCGCAGCGTTCCGCGACAGGCAGGGCATTTGCGCGCGTATTGTATTGAAAAGGGGCTCGAATTGGGTTATGGTCGTGGGGCCCGCAGCCGTCGGCGGAAAGGCGGGCAATCACATCAGGAAGGAGCCAGCGATGAAGGTGAGGATAGACCCGGACCTCTGCACGGCCTGCGCGTTGTGCACGGACGGCGTTCCCCAGGTCTTCAAGATGATGAAGGACACCGCTGAGGTCATCACCCCCGAGGTGCCGCCCAATCTCGAAAAGGCCGTGCGGGACTCGGCGAGCGACTGTCCGGCGGAAGCGATCATCATCGAGTAGCCGGCACTCGTGCCGTCCGAAGAAGCCCGGCTTGGCCGGGCTTTTTCATTGCCGGCGACGCGCAGGGCTCTTCGTCCTTCCCCAGGTGCCCGAATTTCTTCGTGCTCAAGGCGCTCGCTTCCTCGTCGCGGCGATCATGAACCCGATCCCGGAAAACAGGAGAGGCAGGTCCGCGAGGGCGATCTGGAGGACCGGCACTCCCCGGTAGTTCAGCAGGTCCTCGCCGAGGATGCCGAAGCCGCGAAGGGTCGCCAGCACGATGTCAGCATAGGACAGGATGGCGGCGATGATGACAAAGGTCCATGCAAGATCGCGCGTGCGCGACCACAGGAGAATCGCGCAGAATGTGGCGAATGCCCCGAGGGCAAGGTGCGACGCGTCCTGCGTGAAAACGACGATTCCCATTGTCAGCCTCCCGGAAAACCGGTAAAGAGATCCACAAGGAGCCGCGTCTCGCCGGGGGAGCAGTCCCCGGGAAGCACGCTGGGCCCGGGATACCCGGGGTGGAGAAGGACACCCTCTCGCAGAAACTCCGCGTGCACCCGCGGGTACTCTTCCTCGGGGAAAACCGCGTGCACGTAGGGGCCCGCGCGCACCCAGCCCGGCGCGGCATCGAGTGACTTTTCAACTGCAGGGTTCGAGAGAGGACTCCCGGTTTCAATCGCACGCGAGAAACCCGAGAATCCGCTGACTGCGCCGGCAAGGACGAAGGCCGGAATGGTGTCCGAGGGAGGAACCGCGCTCGGCACCTCGCCGGCGAAGCAGGCCGGGGCAGGCGCCCCGACTACCGTAAACGGCAGCAGGAGGAGAAGCACGCGGACGCGCTCAGCGTGAGGAAGGAACGGCCTCCAGAACCCGACGGTCGCGCTGTCTCCAGGAATATCTCCGAGCGCCGGATCGTACATCGCGGCCGGACGACCGCCCAGGCAGCGGCACACCGCGTCGAGGGCCCTGTCCTGCGAGGCGTACAGGCGAATCTCGGAATACCGCGGAAACGATCGGGCAAGCGCAGCAAGAAGCCTCTTTTCCCAGACCGACGGCAAGGCTGCCGAGAGTCCCTGCGAAAGCGTGGATTTCATGGCCGTCAGTGACCGGGCTCCGCGGTGGCCGAGAAGCGCACCCTCACGGAACAGATCGAGGTACCTCCGGCCCTGCATGTCATAGAGACGGTATCCCCGGGCCCTTCGAATGCGGGGGATTCGCCGGAGGAGCTGTCTATCCCGCATCCGCCCTCTTCGCGATGACCGCGTAGGCGCTGTGGTTGTGGATCGACTCGAAGTTCTCAGCTTCGATCACGTGGTAGCGGAGCCCGGGCAGCGTCTGAAGGCGGAGGGCGACCTCCCGCACGACGTCTTCCACGAACCGCGGGTTCTTGTAGGCGTGTTCGGTGATGTGCTTTTCGTCCTCCCGCTTGAGGAGGGCGTACACGGGGCTCGATGCCGAGTCCTCCGCGATCTGGATGAGGTCCTCAATCCAGATGAACTTCGTCATTCCCACCGTGATGGACACGGTTCCCCTCTGGTTGTGCGCGGAGAAATCCGAAATCTCCTTCGAGCACGGACAGAGTGTGTGGACCGGGACTTCGACGCGCGTGGCGATCTCAAGGTGGTTCATCCAGGTAGCTTCGATCACGCACTCGTACGACATGAGCGATTCCAGCCCCGAAACGGGCGCCTTCTTTCTCAGGAAAAAGGGGAAGGCAAGCTCGATGTGAGACTCCTCGGCCTTCAAAGCCTTCTTGATCTCCGTGAGGATCAGGTCGAGGCTCTGGTAGCTCACCTCATTCTTGAACCGGTCCAGCACTTCGATGAACCTGCTCATGTGGGTGCCGCGGTTGGTGTGGGGGAGATTGACGGAGAGACTCACGTTGGCGACGGTCTGCTGCGTTTCGCGGCTCTTGTCACGGACGGTGATCGGATAGCTTATATTGCGGATGCCCACCTTCTGGATGGGCATGTTGCGGAAATCCTGGCTCCCCTGAACATCCTTCATCAGATGCCTGTTCGTTGTCATCAATCCAGCTCCACCCGTTCCAGCCGCGCGTATTTCGGAAGGAATTTCCCCACCCGGCCCGACTGGAATCTTACCTGCACCAGCATGGTGCCGTCACTATACCATGTCCGCTCCACCACGCCGGTGCCATACTCGTCGTGGTAGACGCCGGAGCCGACGGGGAACTGCTCCTCCGCCGCCACGTCTCCGGCCCGCGCGGTGTTCCGCACCATCTCCTGCGGCACCTCTTCAAGGAACCGCGACGGGGACATCTCCGTCGTGCGTCCGAAGAGCCTTCTGCGGGCGCACCAGGTCATGACGAGCCGCTCCCGGGCCCGGGTGGCCCCGACATAGAACAACCGCCTCTCTTCCTCCACGTCCTCAGGATTTCCCGAGCTCGATGAGTGCGGGAAGATCCCCTCTTCCATCCCGGTCATCACCACCCGGTCGAACTCCAGCCCCTTGGTGTTGTGCGCCGTGATGAGAGTCACCGGCGCGCCCTCGTCGGCGTCCGCGGCGTCCAGGGGACTTGCAAGCGCGACGCTTTCCAGGAACTGGGTGAGAGCGGCGGCGCCGGCGCCGTAGTTGGCCATGTCGCTCACCATCTCTTCCAGGTTCCCGGTCTTCACGGTGTCCTCCGAGCGGTCCCGTGTCCTGTACATCTCATACAGTCCCGTCCGTGAAAGCAGCATGCGCGCGAGCTCTGCCAGCGGAACATCCGGGACGCGCGCGGTGAGCTCCTCCAGGCAGGCGAGAAGGTCCGAGAGTCCCGATCGGGCCCGAGCGCCCAGGCTGCCCGCGGCTTTGCGGCTGGCGGCAAGGAGGTCCGCATCCGTTTCTCCCGGAGCGCCGGAGCGCCACGAGTCCACGATTTTCTCGACGCTTGCCGCCCCAATGCCGCGGCTGGGTCTGTTCGCGATCCTCCGGAACGATACCTCGTCATTGCGGTTGCAGAGGAGGGACAGGTAGGCCAGCGCGTCCTTCACTTCTTCGCGCGCGTAGAACCGGACAGTGCCGATCAGCCGGAACCGGATCCCCAGCTCGCGGAATTTCTTCTCGAACGGGAGCGACTGTGCGTTCATCCGGTAGAGGATCGCGGTGGTACCAGGGAAACCGTCGCGGACCATCGAGGCGCAGTACTCCGCTTCTTCTTCCTGATCGCTGAGACAGGCAACGAGGGGCGGATCGCCGGACGAGTTCTCGGTCCACAACGTCTTTCCCAGCCTGCCCTTGTTGTTGGCCACGACGGCGGAAGCAACATCGAGGATTGCCTGCGTCGAGCGGTAGTTGCGCTCCAGCCGCACCACGTGCGTCCCGGAAAACACCTTGGGGAACGAGAGAATGTT
>JBEKTX010000184.1:0-8599 GCA_049515615.1 Spirochaetia bacterium | reverse complement strand
GCCCAGCTCAGGAGGATGTTCACCGCCGTGATGGACAGAAAGTAGTACAGCGGAAGCGGCACCTCTCCTCCTTCTACAGCTTCGTTCCGAAGAGGCCCTTCGGCCTCAAGAGGATGACAACCAGCATTATGACGAATGCGATGGCGTTCGACCATGAGCCGGAGACATAGCCCTGGACGATGGCCTCCAGGATCCCCAGGAGGAGGCCGACGACCAGGCCCCCGGCGAGATTGCCCAGGCCCGCGATAATGGACACCGCGAGCACCTTGTGCGCGACTTGCTCGCCCAACCCGGGGGAAGCAGAGCCCAGCACCATTGCGAGGAGCACGGCGATGATCCCGCCCAGCACCCCTGACAGGGCGTAGCTGTACAGGCCGGTGCGCAGGATCGGAATGCCCACGAGTCGCGCGCCATTGGGATCCTCGGCGATTGCGCGGAAAGCCCGGCCCGTGCGCGTGCGGTAGAGAAGAAGGAAAAAGCCGGCCACGGCGACGATGCCCACCCCGAGGGACCATACCTGCCCGGAGACCACGCTGATCAGTCCCACGTGGATGAGCGGGACCTCGCTTGCAAGACTCTCGGGAAACGGGACGGGGAGGCCCTGGTTGAAGGAATGGGAGAGGACGTCCGTGATGATCATCCCGATCCCCATGGAGAGGACCATCGTGCTGTTGATGTCCACCTCTCCCCTTCGAGACATGACCTTCTGGAAAAGGGGCGCGGAGACGAGGTTGATCGCGATGGAAGAAGCGATGCCGGCGAGCACCCCGAGGATGACGTTGTCGCCGGTCACTTTCAGGACGACCCAGGCGATGTACATCGAAAAAACCACGACCTGGGGGTAGGAAAAGTGGATGATCATCGCCACCAGGAGGAGAAGATTGAAGCCGGTGACGAGCAGGACGTAGATGCTGCCAAGCGAGAGGCCGTTGATGACCTGGGCAATGAACACTTGCATCCGCTATGCCCCCAGGTACGCGGCCCTGACGCCGGGATCGCTCAAGAGCTGCTCCGCGGTCCCCGTCAGGGTGACGGAGCCGGTCTCCAGGACGTACCCCCGGTGCGCGCATTTCAGCGCCTTGTACGCGTTCTGTTCCGACAGGAGAATCGGATAGCCTTCCCTGTTGAGCCGTGCGAGGATGTCAAAGATGTCGTTCACCACGATCGGGGCCAGCCCGATCGAGGGTTCGTCGATCATGATCAGCTTCGGCGCCGACATCAGCGCCCGGCCGATTGCCAGCATCTGGCGCTCGCCGCCGCTCAGCGTGCGCGCAACCTGGTCTCTCCTCTCCTTCAATATGGGGAACCACTCATACACGCGTTCGAGATGGCGAGTGACGTTCCGCATGTTGTGGTGCGCGCCCAGGAGGAGGTTGTCAAGCACGGTCATGGAAGCGAACACCCCTCGGCCTTCCGGCACGAGGCAGAGGCCCGCGCGGACATTTCTGTCGGCCTGCACCCCGCCAACTGCCGCCCCCGCGAAAGTAATCTCACCGGCGAGCGGCGTGTTGATGCCGAGCACGGTTTCGAGGAGAGTCGTCTTTCCGGCCCCGTTCGCCCCAATGAGCACGACGATCTCACCCGGGAATACCTCGAGGCTCGCGTTCTTCAGCGCGTTGATGTGCCCGTACGACACCGAGAGGCCTTCCACCCGAAGGATCGCGTCCACGCTACTCCGCCCCAAGGTACGCCTCAAGGACGCGGGGGTTCGTGCGGATCTCGGCCGGGAGCCCTTCCGCGATCTTTTCCCCGAAGTTGAAGACTGTGACACTGTCGGAGAGATTCATCAGCATTTTCACGTCATGGCTCACGACGACGACGGTGACGCCGGAATCTCGGATCGCGCGGATGATCTCTTCCACCTTTTCCACCTCCCGGACCCCCATGCCCGATGCAGGCTCGTCCAGGAGAAGGAGCTTCGGCTCCCCGACCAGAGCGCGCGCGACCTGGACGAGCTGCCGCTCGGTCCAGACCAGGTCACTCGCCCATCTTCCCGCGATGGCATCGAGACCGGCCATGACGAGCGCCGACATCGCGCGGCTGCGGATCTCGGCTTCACGCCTCGACCTCACAAACGGCAGCCTCAGCGCCGCGTCCACGGCCGCCGCACCGATTCTGTCATTCACGCCGGACATCACGTTCTCGAGCACGGTCAAGCCCGGCACGAGCTTCCCGCCCTGGAAGGTGCGGCGGATGCCCTTGCGGGCAATGACCTCCGGACGATCGTTTGTGATCTCTTCGCCGTCGAGCATGACACGGCCGGCGTTCGGTCTCAGCAGTCCCGTCACGCAGTTGAAAAGGGTCGTCTTGCCGGACCCGTTCGGGCCGATGATGCCGTGGATCCGCCCTTTCACGATCTCGACGTCAACCCTATTCAGCGCCTGGATGGCTCCGAACGACTTGCTCAGGCCGGAGACGCGCAGCATGCAGCCATCCATATTCGTGCGGGTGAGTGTAAGTGAACGTCCTGCTGCTGTCAACTTGCACCTGAGATATCAGGTCATGGCAGCCAGGAAGCGGCGTGTCGAGAGCACGTAGATCCGGGCGGATTCCGCGAGCTCCTCGATCTCGACATACTCGTCGACCTGGTGGGGCAGCTGGCGTGGTCCCGGCCCATTGACCAGGCAGGGGATTCTCTTCCAGGCGCTGAGAAAGGTGCCATCCGTCGCGCCGGGCACGCCGTTCCAGATCGGCTCCCGGCCCGTGATTTCCCGGAACGCCTCGGCGGAAACACGCGCGATCGGCTCATCGCGCGAAATTCCGACGACCGGCCGGTCTTCGATGAAATCGATTTCCGCTTTGAAATCCGGATCCGCCGCAGAGAGGTCGCCCAGAACACTGCGCAGGCGCTCTCGCAGCGCATCATGATCCTGCGCAAGGGTCGTACGGATATCTACGTAGCCGACCGCTTCTCCTGGAACCACGTTGAGCTGGGCCGGGCTTCCCGGTGGCGGCGACTGGATCACGGTAAAAGTGATCGAGGGCAGCCCGAGGAGAGGGTCTCTGCCGCACCGCTCCTTCTCCTCCGTCTCCAGCTCCTCAAAGGCCAGGATGATCTTCGCCAGGCGCGTGTTCGGATTGATCCCGGACAGCGGCATGGCGCCATGGGCCATCTTTCCATGGACGCGGACGATCGCCCGAATCGCCCCCTTCATGCACGTGCAGAGGTTGTTCTCCTCCGGCTCGGGCACCAGGCAGGCGGTGACGTCATCCGCGTACCCCCCCCGAATGAAGCTCTTGATGCCCAGCATCATCCCCTCTTCGTCGCAGACCAGCCCCAGTCGGATTTTCCCGTTCCAGGGAACTCCTGATGTGTGGAATGCCTTCGCTGTGAGCAGCGCAACTGCAAGGCCGGCCTTCATGTCGCAGGCTCCCCTGCCATAGATCCTGTCGTCCGCGATTTCCCCGGCGAAAGGGTCATGCGTCCAAGCCTCGCGATTGCCCTCGCTCACCACGTCCGTATGGCCTTCCAGCATGAGGCAGGGGCCTGGTCGGCCGGAATCCAGAGTGACGACGATATTCTCCCGTCCCGGAGCGGCTTCCACGACCAGCGGCTCCTGGGCAAGCTCGCGGCGGACCCACTCGGAGATGAACCGAACCACATTGCGCTCCGTGCCGCCGGTCTCTGGCCGGATCACCGAATCGATGCGCACGAGGTCCTGCGTCAGACGGACCAGCTCATCGCGGTCCAGCGCGCTGAGAAGCCGTTCTTCCTCTGCGTTGATCATCGGACCCGCGCCTTCTCCATCGCCCTGATAATGTGCGCAATTGTCGCGTTCACCGGCACCGGTATTCCCAGACGGGCGGCTTCCCGCACGATGGCGCCATTCATCACATCTATCTCGGAAGCCCTTCCCCGGTCAAAGTCCTGCAGCATGGACGAACGATTGGCCCCTGTCCTGCGGGCGACGTCGTACACCACAGCCAGCGGATCTTCGTACGCGAGCGGAATGCCGCGCCCCCGCGCCACGGCAACCGCCTCCCCGACAAGGTCGGCCATGATTGCCCGGGCGTCCTCCGATTCGAGGAGGCCGCCGTTGGGCTGGTTTATGATCGCCGTCAGCGCGTTGATCCCGACGTTGATGATGAGCTTGCTCCACACGAGGCTGGCAATATCGGCGCTCACGTGGGTCTCGAATCCGGCCGCCTCGAATGCAGCGCACAACGGGGAAAGCTTTTCGTTCTTTCCGTCCGACATGCTGAGGTGCGTCGGGCCCCTTCCCGCGTGACGGATGCGGCCGGGGCCGAGAAAGGTGGCTCCCTCGGAGGTGACGCCGGCGGCGGTTCGCTCCGGCCCGAAATGCCGGTTGAGGATTGCCTCATTTCCGAGCCCGTTCTGCAGGGTGAGCACGATCGCGTCCCCGCGGGCGATGGGCGCGAACTGCGCGGCCGCCTCGTCCGTCGCCGTGGACTTCACGAAGATGATCAGAACCTCGGCGCCCTCTGTCGCCCGCGGGTCGGTGCTCGCCTGCGGCCGGGCCATTGCCACCGCGCCCGTTGCCGCGTCCTCGATCGCAAGTCCCTCCGCGGCGACCTTTTCAACGTGTTCCGTGAAGATATCGTAGAGCACGACATCGCAGCCGGAAAGCGAGAGTTTCCCGCCGAAAAGAGATCCCATTGCGCCGGATCCGACGATGCCGATTTTCATGGACCAAGATTAGCGGGCATCCGGCCTCACGTCCAGCACCGGAGAAACCTCAGTCTTCGAAGGGCATCTCGATGTGCTGCAGGTCCCTCGTGAGGAAGGACTCCGGGAAGATCTCGCGCGCTTCACCCAGGAGAGTTTTCAGCTCTCTTTCCGAGTACCGCGGGCTGTAATGGATGAGACCCAGCCTCTTCACGCCGCCCTCACGGGCAATGCGCGCCGCCTGCGCGGCAGTGAGATGCTTCTTCTCCGCGGCGGTCTCGGCAAGTTCTTCGGCGAACATTCCCTCGCAGATGAAAAGATCGGACTTCCGCGCGAACTCCACGAGGCCCGGGGCAGCCACCGTGTCCGTGGCGAAACAGAACTTCCGGCCCCTGCGCTCAACGCCCATGACCTGGGCGGGCTTCACGACACCGCCGTCCGG
The DNA here is from genome assembly GCA_049515615.1 of Spirochaetia bacterium. Lineage (GTDB taxonomy): Bacteria > Spirochaetota > Spirochaetia > SZUA-6 > Fen-1364 > Fen-1364. The sequence goes on along the minus strand of JBEKTX010000184.1, from coordinate 3,530 downwards.
CAGGCGCACCTCCTCGCCTCCCTGGAGCTTCGACCAGAGGGGGCCCCGCGCGACGCCCAGAGCAAGCGCCTTTTCGGGGAAAAAGATGCCGGGCCGCATCTTCTCGACGAGGCTGTAGGCGAGGCAGGGCTTCGTGTGCACGAGGGAGTGCGAGCAGATCGAGTACTCCTCCGCCTTGACGACAGGCATGCCGCCCTCGATTTCCCTGACGACAATCTCGTAGTTGATGTACATGTCCAGGGTCCGCCGCATGGCGTCGACGAACTCCCGGATCTTCGGCGGGCCGTAGATGTAGAGGGGCTCGGCGCGGTCCACCTGGGAGGAGAGCATCAGGATCCCCGGCAGCCCCGTCACGTGATCCGCATGGGTGTGGGAAATAAAGATGCTGGTGATCTTCTTCCAGCGAAGGTTCAGGCGGCGAAGCCCTATCTGCGTACCCTCTCCGCAGTCGAAGAGGAACAGCTCCCCTTCCCGGCGCACCAGGACCGAGGTCAGTCCCCTTCCCGGCAGGGGCATCATTCCGCCCGTGCCCAGCACGAATACTTCGAGGTTCATCGCGGCTTCCCGTCCTTATTCCGGAAGATCCGTGACCCTGCCGCGCAGCTCGGGCACCTGGGACGCCGCATCCTCGAGTGAGCGCCGGTTGGCGATGACCGCCGTGAATCCTCGGGACGATGACAAGATCAACTCATGGGCAGTTTCCGAAATGCCTTGCCTCTGCACCCCGAGAAGCGAGGCGCGGCGCGCCTGTCGCGCCTCGTCCGTGATCCCGTGGAGCTTCCTCTGCAGGCAGACGAAACCTTTCTCTCCAGGGTCGATCGGCCGGTCCTCCCTGCCGATCGTGCCGATCACCGCCTTGTCGACCTCGGCAGGGTCGAGCGGCCCCGATTCCATCAGCTTCAAACCTTCATCGAAGGCACGGATCGTGTCCGAGATCTTCGGATCCCGGTAGGAGCCGAGGAGAAAAAGCCCGTCCATGTTCCGAGGGTAGGAGAAAGCGCCATACGCGCCGCCTGCCATCCGTACCTTTTCCCAGAGATATCCGGTGGAAAGCAGGTGGCCCAGCACCGCCACAGGGCCGTTCAGCGGATGCTCGAATCGGAAGCCCGGCACGGCGCGAGCCACGTAGCCCACCGATGCGCTGGCCACCAGCGATTCGCCCCTCGCTTCGGGCTGTTCCGCCGTTGAACGGCCCGATTCCGCCGGAGCGCGCGTGGCAGCGTCCTCTTTCCCTGTCGCGTGCGGGGTGCGGGACTGCAGACGGCCGGCGAGGCTGTCCACCGCCGCCGTGATCTCCGCTGAACACTCACTCCCCGCCGTTGCGTTTGCGATCAGCAGGGAACGCGCAAGCAGCTCCGACCTGATCATCTCCAGAGAGCCCGCGATCCGGGGAAGCTCTGCGTCAATGTTCCGTGCGAGCTTGTCCAGGAAGAGAAGCTGCGTGATGCCCCTCCATTCCTCTTCCTTTGCAACGGACGTGGAGATCATCGCAGCTGCCCGAAGCATGGCGAACTGGTGTCCCCCCGGAATGAGGGCGGACTTCATGTCGTTGCGCATTTCCAGCAGGATGTCGCGGAGGCGGGGAAGGTCCTGGAAGTCGGCTGAGGCGAACAGACGCGCCACGAGATCTACGGCCCCCGGAAGATTGTGGCGGAGGCATCGGGTTCGGAAAAACATGAACTGCGCGAATCCCTCGGGACGTCCTGCGATCCCACCTGCGTCCAGGGAAGCCGAGAAGCCCCCCGTGAGACGGAACAGCTCCAGGGCGACCTCATCGTAGCGCGCGTCCGGCAGCCCCATGCCGCAGATGGCGCGTCCGAAGAGAGGAAGAAGAAGGGCAAGCTCCCCGGAGAGCCCGTTCGTGGGGAATGCGAAGTCGAGATAGACTATCTCGTTCGTAAAGATGTCGTGCAGGGCGAGCGGCACGCCCGCCGGGGTCCGGGTATCCTGGTGCGGGATCCTTTCCACGTTCGGCGGGATGTCCGATCTCCGAAGGGACGGAATTCGCGCAAGGTCCTCGGCGGAGTCCGGCGCGAGCTGGTACTTCTTGAAAGAGCGGGCATCGCGGACAGCGGCTTCCTTCTGCGCCGCGGTCATGCGGCCTAGAACAGCTTCCACCCGCGCCGTCTCCGCCGCGGCGTCCCGCTCCTCCTGGCCGGGGTCCGGGCTCACGACGAGGGTCAGCCTGTGGGGATTGGACACGAAATTCCTTTCGAGGCACCCCTCGAGGTACCGGGCCTCTGCCGCCAACCTCTTTTTCAGCACGTCCATTGGGCCGGCGAACTCGAGCGAATCGAAGGGATTCGCGCCGTGCACCCAGCCGCGAAGTGTCCTTCCCATCAGACGCAGAGCATAGGGCGACCCGCCGCCCCTGATCTCACGATGACGGAACTCGACGCGGTTCATCATGGACTGCACGAGCAGAGGATCAAGGCCGTCGCGCGACAGGCCCGCCAGGGTGTCCAGGACCAGGGCTTCTATGCTTCTTTCCCGATCCGGCTCCGTTCCGCGCAGTCCGACGGCGAAGATCATCTGTTTCAGGTCCGTCTCCAGCCCGCTCACGGGAGAGAGATCCTCCCCCAGCCCGGAATCGACCAGCGCCTTGCGCAGGGGCGAGCCGGCGCTTTCCACGAGAATCTCGGAGAGAACCTCGTGCGTGACGATCTCGACCGGGTCCGTAACGGGGGGCAGAACCCAGCTCAGCGTGACGCTGGACCGACCCGCGAGAGGCGTATCTTTTTTCACGGGGAAGGTCTTCTGCAGGCGGCGGGGGACTTCCCAGCGCTTCTGCAGCGGGATCACCGCATCGGTGTCGATTGCCGAGCAGCCTGAAAGAAAATTCTCCTCCAGGAACTCCAGGATCTCCGCAAGGGGAATGTCACCATAGAGAAAGATACGGCAGTTGGAGGGATGATAGTAGCGGGCGTGAAACCTTCGGGCCGCTTCGAGGGTCAGGCCGGGTATCGCCGCAGGGTCGCCCCCCGAGTCGTGCGCATAGGGCGTGTCAGGGAAAAGCGAACGCGAGGTCCATTCCGATACGATGGAATCGGGGCTGGAGTTGGCGCCTTTCATCTCGTTGTAAACGATCCCTGCAAAGCGCATCCGCCCCTCCGCGCCGTCCTCCCCTGCCTCCTCAAGCCGCCATGCCTCCTGCATGAAAGTTTCCTTCCTCAGCAGCGGGCGAAAAACCGCGTCTCCGTACACGGTGAGCATGTTGAAGAAATCGGCGCGGTTGCAGCTCGCCGCGGGGTACACCGTGCGGTCCGGGTAGGTGAGCGCGTTCAGGAAGGTGTGCATGCTCCCCTTCATGAGAGCGGAGAACGGCTCTTTCACGTGGAACCGGTCGGAGCCGCTCAGCACCGAATGCTCAATGATGTGGGATACGCCGGTGTCGTCCCGCGGCGGGGTCGTGAAGCAGAAGGCGAAAAGGTTCTCCTGGTCAGAGCTGGCGAGGTGGATGATTTCACAGCCACTGTCCCTGTGGCGGAGCAGCACACCCTCCGCACGGTACTCGGGCAGAGCACGGCGCG
>JBEKTX010000183.1:0-8609 GCA_049515615.1 Spirochaetia bacterium | reverse complement strand
GGCACACTGCTGAAACGCTTCATGCCCTGCGGCAAACCCGGCTGCGCCTGCCAGGCTTCTCCACCCCGTCTCCACGGTCCCTACTACCAGTGGACCCGCAAGGTAGATGGTAAAACCGTGACCGTCCGCCTGACACCCGAACAGGCCAACCTTCTCGCCGGCTGGATTGCCGCCGGCCGCGAACTGGACCAAATTGTCTCTCAAATGGAGCGGCTGTCACTGCGCGTCACCGACCGCCTGCTCAAGGAACTGCCGCCCTCAACACGCAAGGCGTCAGCCGCACGTGCTCCGAGAAAGCGCGCACCGAAAAGCCAGAAATTACCCGACACGCTGTAGCTACCACCCCGCTGTGTCAGGGTAGTTGTCGCCTCTGTGTATTGGGGGTGACTCCCCTGGGGGTATACCCCCAGGGGAAAAATCGCGGGCAGGAAGCGTAGGGGCACATGAAGTATTTCTCGGAGGAGTTCAAGCAATCGGTTGTGGCCAAGATGTCTGTCCCCGGAGGCCGTAGCGCCACATCCTTATCGCGGGAAACTGGCATCTCACAGTCGACCCTCTCTCGATGGCTGCGTGAACGTGTTACAGTGGGACTGAACGGAGAGGGTATGGGACATCGACGGCCTGAGGATTGGAGTGCGGAGGAAAAACTGGAAGCTTTACTGGGCTATGCCAGACTCTCGGAGGAGGAGAAGGGAAAGTTTCTTCGAGAGAAAGGGATGCACGAGGCGCACCTTGAAAAGTGGAAGGCAGAGGTCTTGCAGGGGCTGAAACTGAAGCCGTTCGGGGGCGGGAAGAAAGACCCGCAGCAGAAACGCATCGCGGCCTTGGAGAAGGAGCTGAGGAGGAAGGAGGCGGCGCTGGCGGAGGCTGCGGCGTTGCTGGTACTTAAAAAAAAAGCGGACGCGATCTGGGGGGAGTCAAAGGACGAGAAATAAGCCTGGAGGATCGACGCATGGCTCGGCAGCTGATCCAGGAGGCGGTATGCAGCGGGGCCCGGTTATGGAAAGCCTGCGAAGTGGTGGGGATCACGGTGCGCACGTATCAGAGGTGGGGCAAGAGTCCCGGCAGGGCAGATGCGCGTCACGGTCCTCGTGGGAGGCCGGCCAACAGCTTGAGCGCAGAGGAGAGGGCCGAACTGATCGCGATCGCCACCTCGGAGAGGTTTCGCGAGTTAGCCCCGTCACAGATCGTACCGATTCTGGCAGAGGAAGGGGTGTACGTGGCCTCGGAATCAAGCTTTTACCGCGTTTTGAGGCAGGAGAAGCTGCTGGCACATCGAGAGGGAAGCCGTCCGCGCCAGCATGGCCGTCCTGCACAGTACATCGCCACGGGACCCGATCGGGTATGGAGTTGGGACATCACCTACCTGCGCTCGGCGCTGCGGGGGCAGTTCTATTACCTGTACCTGGTGATGGACGTGTGGAGCCGAAAGATCGTGGCGTGGGAGGTAGCAGTTCAGGAATCAAGCGAGATCGCCTCGGGGATGATTACTCGAGCCAGCATGGAGAATGGAGTCGATCGGGACCAACTGGTCATCCACTCGGACAACGGGGGCCCGATGAAGGGAGCGACCTTGTTGGCGACGCTGCAGTTTCTGGGCATCCTCGCCTCCTTCAGTCGGCCTCGAGTCTACGATGACAATCCGTACTCTGAGGCGCTGTTTCGCACTCTGAAGTATCGCCCCGAGTATCCCTCCCTGCCGTTCCAGAGCCTGCAGGAAGCGCAGCAGTGGGTCGAGGGGTTTGTCAACTGGTATAACACCGAGCAAGAGTTACGCCACGCCGGGCAGGAAGCTCAGCTGCTCGCGAGGCGGAAGGAGGTCTACGAGGAAGCGAAGAAGAAAAACCCGAGTCGGTGGACAGCAGCAACGAGGAACTGGTCGCCGATCGCAGGGGTGAGCTTGAATCCGCTCACTCGGAGTGGAGAAGATGCACAGAAGGCTTCGGCATGAGGGAGATCAGAAATACCTTCGTCGTAGAGGGGTCAAGAATGCATTTCCAGAGCCGAGGTGGTATTCAAATACCCCCCTGAAAACCGCGGCATGAAGAATTCAGGCGATCAGCGCGAATAGGGTGAGGCGACAACTACGTTGAAAAACACCGCCACCATCACTTCACGCCGACGTACAGCTTGTGGCTGAACCAAGTGGAGCGCTGGTTTGGGCTGCCATCACCATTTTGCGGCAGCCCCTTACTGCGCCAAGATTGTTTCTGCTATATCGCAACTACTTCCCCTTCTCCGCCCAAACATCAGCTTGCGGCACCCCGATCTTCCTTGCTGCTTCCGATTTAGTCTATGTACTGCAAGCCTGCTGAAGCTTTCGCCTGAAGGCGAGGGGGTTACTCCCCGTAGGAGGCTCTAAACTTCAACGCCTGTGCGAGCGTATTTCCGGGACATGACACCAGGTTAGGGGAAGTCCCGCTCAAGGCGGAGAACCGACTGAGGGAAGTGCATCACCGTCGGGGAGATGGGGACCAGAGGTGGTAGTGGGCTCCGAATGGAGTGGGCCATTGAGTCAACGGAAGTAGGTATCGCGGGGGTAGGAATAGGGGAAGGAGGTTCTGCTGACGGAAGCGGGGTCAAGGCCCGAGGAACTACGCCGGTCTCGATAAGGTATCGAAGGATTCTGAGAACCTGCTGGGGGTTGGTGATGACTGCAAGGACTCACATCCTGGCGCTGCAGCGGGCGCAACTTAACGGGTTGATCTCCTCGTACACCTTTGCGAGCCGCTGCCCCCCATGCAGCTCGGCCCTCCCAAACACTTAGCTAAATATCCCCATCATATACTCGCGAGTGAGATCGTGCTTAGGCTCTTCAAGGACTTCGCATGCAGGCCCGTTTTCGACGATCTCGCCCATGTACAAAAAGATTACGTAGTCGGCGAGCCTGCGTGCTTGGCGAAGGATGTGCGTGACCACGATGATCGTGTAACTCTCCTTGAGCTCCTTGAGACGCTCCTCGATATGTCTGGTAGAGCGTGGATCGAGCGCGGAAGTCAGCTCGTCTCCCAGGAGAATCTCCGGCTCAACGGCGAGCGCCCGCGCAAGACAGAGTCGCTGCTGTTGCCCCACCGACAGCCGTCCCGCTGGCGAGCCCAGCCGGTCTTTGACCTCGTCCCAGAGGCCGGCGATTCTCAAATTCTTTTCCACGATTTCATCCAACTTACTCCTGTTTCTCGTGCCATGCACCCGCGGCCCGAAAGCAACGTTGTCAAAGATCGACATCGGCAGCGGTGATGGACGCTGGGAGAGCAATCCCATTCGCTTTCTCAAATCAGTCTCATCGACGTCGGGAGAGAGGATATTCACCCCGTCGATGAGGACTTCTCCCTCGACGCGTACCCCGTCGATAATGTCTAGGAGACGATTGAAGGATTTGAGCAGAGTCGTCTTACCGGAGCCTGAGGGTCCTATAATCGTGGTGATCCGATTGTTCGGAATGTCGACGCAGACATCCTTCAGAACGTGGTCCGCACCGTACCAGACATTCAGGTGTTGGACACTCATGTGAGCAGGAGCCTGTAATGTTGTTGCCAATATCTGCCTCACTTGATAGTATGCCTGCTGAGACGTCGCCCTACAAGCCGCGTTCCGATGCTGATCACTAAAATAATGGCGGTCAGAACGAGAGCGGAAGCGTACGCCTTCATTCTCACTTCGGGAGAAGGACTCCCCAGCTGGAAGAACACCGCGAGAGGAAGCGTAGCGACGGGCTGAGACAATGAGGTCGGAATGCGGTCGCTAAATCCCGCCGTGAAGAGCACGGATGCCGCGTCGCCGATTCCTCTGCCAAACGCGATAAGAATTGCGGTCACGACCCCCGGGAGGGATTGGCGCAAGATGACCTTGAACGATGTGTCCCATTTCGAGGCTCCGAGACTGAGGGAGGCTTCGAGAAGATTTCTCGGCACGTTCGAGGCGACCTCATCCATGAGCCGGACCATTATCGGCAGGATGAGGATGGCCACGGTGATGATTCCTCCCAAAAGCGACGCGCGAATACCGAGGTAGAGCATCAGAGTGAATCCAAAAGCCCCGTAAACGATGGATGGCACTCCCGCGAGAACCTCGACGCAGAAGCGGACGCTCCTCGCGTACCAAAGAGATCGATGTGAAGGCACGTTGAGGTAGAGAACGACAGCTACACTCAGGAAGAAAGCAATGAATACCGCGCCGCCTGCAATAGCAAGCGACCCAATAATGGCGTTTAGGATACCACCGCCCTTTCCCAGGTAGAAACCGCCCTCTGCGGTCTTCGTAACTATGGACCAGCTCATTGCGGGAATGCCTTTCAGGCAAATGATCAGGAGGATGCCTGCCAGGCTCGTCAAGACTAAGCAGGTCGACGTAAGCATCAGACCTTTAATCATGAACTCCTCCCTGCGCCGGCGGTTCATCAGTCCATGCTCCGCTTCACCCTGTGCATTGCAATCCCCCCGATCACGTCGAAAACTACCACCGCCCCGAGTAAAACGAGAGCGGCAAACATCAGCGCAGAATCGTAGAGTGGAATCGAGAGCATCTCACCGTAGTTGTTGGCAATAAGCGCTGGCAGTGGAGATGCGGGCTGCAGCAGGCCATGGGGAATAAGTGCGACATTCCCCACGACCATAAGAACCGCCATCGTCTCGCCGAGCGCACGGGCAAAGGCGAGGACTATCGCCGTCATGATCCCCGGCGCTGCCTTTCGAAGGACGACGAACTTGATCGCCTCCCAGCGCGTGGTCCCGAGGGAGAGGGACGCTTCTCGCAAGTCCTGCGGAACCGTCCGGAGGATCTCGTATGAGCCATTGATCATGATGGGAAGGACCATGACCGAGAGCACGATGCTTCCGGCGAGCACGGAATATCCGGTCGAGACTAGCCCTAGAGCCGGGGCGAGCACATCACGAATGAACGGCACTACAACAACAATTCCGCACGCTCCGAACACGACCGACGGTACTCCCGCAATAATATCGATCGCAGATGTGATGACTTTCTTGACGCGCGCGACGGCGTATTCGGAGAGATAGACGGCGGCAAGAAGGCCTATTGGAACCACGATCACCATCGCGAAGCCCGTCACCCAGATCGTGCCCAAGATGTAGGGTAGGAAACCAAACTCCCCCTTCGACGGGCGCCAGGAGCTGGAAACGAGGAGCGTGCCGAGCGAATGGCTCTTCACGAGCGGAAGAGACTTGGCCAGAAGTCCGCCTACTATAGCGAAAACGAGGAGCCCGATGGTTAGCGTTATCAGCCTTCCAGCCGCCAGGAATATGTGGTCTTTGAAACGGCCGCGATTCACTGCTGAAGCTCCTTCAATTGCTCGCGGAGCCGCGCTTCGGGCAATACAATGTAACCCGAGGGGACGACATACTTTTGACCCTCCGCGGACAGAATCCACATCAGGAACTGCTTCACGATCTCTTGCTTCGGCACGCCATGCGTGACCAGATATAGCTCCCGCGCCGGCGGCGAAGGATAGCGCCTGTCAGCGATCGCCTTTGTGAGATCGTCGCGCGACGCATAGAATTGCTCGGACGCCGAAATCGAATCGCTATTATCTTGATCTAATGGGATTACCATCAATCCATCAACCGGTCGTTTCGACGAAGCGTCATAGACGAAGTTGAGGTTGCCATAACCGATTCCTAAGGGATCGTTCTTGACTGCCTCAACGATCCCTGGATCGCCGAACACCCCGGTTCCGAGCAGATCCTCTTGCCGGGCGCCTATGTACTGCGCCCACACGTCCGCAGCGCCACAAGCATCCGAGCGCGTGTACACGTGAATGGCCTTGGTGTCGCTGGTGCCCGTGAGATGGCCCCATGTCTTGATGGCGCCGGATAGCCAAACAGCTTTTGCCTTGTTGCGCGAAAGGCCCCGCTCCGCGAGCATAGCGGATTGTGGGTTTCGGGCGCTCGCTATGGCGACCACGGCGTCCTTGGTCACTGCGATTGCCCAGGCGCCTCGATTCTTCTCCTCGGGAGACACCTCTCTGGATACCATCCCGAGATCCGCCAGGTTTCCCAACACGTCAGCCATACCCTTTCCGGCGCCTCCGGCAGAAACATCGATTCGTATCGATGGGTTCTCCTTCTGGTACGCTTCGCTCCAGGTCACCATGATAGGATAGAGTGCAAACGCTCCCGACACCGTGATCGTTCCACTCTGCACTGTTTTTGGACCGGCTACAGCTCTCTCGGCCAAGCTTCCGAGAAGAAGCGCTATAATCAGGAAACTCGACGTCCACATCGCCACCCGCGTCCTGCACGTTGCCCTGCTCATCTTTTCCACCTCTTGCCCCATTCTTACAGATGATCTTCAAACGAGATCCGCCAAGGACGTGTTATCGAGCACGCCCGCGATGTAGTCGCGTATTGTTCGCAGCAAAGCGATCACCTTCTGCTCCTTCTCGGTGTTTCCGCGCATAAGAATTCGGTGGGCGCGAGCGCCCCCTCCATAAGCCTGATGATCTCGGCAGCCGAGATGCTCTTCGCGTCCCCCGCAAGCTGGTATCCTCCGCTCGCGCCTCGCTTTGCCTTTATGTATCCATTCGTTTTAAGAATGGTGAGCAGATTCTCAAGCCATTTCTTTGGGATGCCATATGCAACGCAGATATCGTCAATCTTCACAAACGGTTCGTCCTTATGCCTCCCGATAAAGATAAGCGCGAGAAGAGAATACTCGCTCCTTATTGTGAGTTTCATTTGTGCATCTAGTCTATAGACAATACCAAAACTAAATTTTGTCAAGATGACTGGATCGTGCGACAGTCCCTCTAAAAAATATTTCGGTGCATCAAGGCCTGCTCATAACAACCTTTTGCCTCGTGCACCTTGCGCATCAAAGCGGGAATAACGTGCGAGTGTTCGGATCGAAATGGTCACCCGGTCAAAAGAGATACGTCAGCAGTGCCGAAATGAAGTTCATCCCGAACTGTTCATTGTATTAACGGCAGAGCTTGAACGCCGCAATCTTCGCCGCTGCGTAGGCTGGGCCTAACCCGAATTCGTGGACACATGGTTAACCTGAATTTCTCAGTGCGCCGTGAAAGGCGTGTTATTTCCAGCGGGTGCGAATCCCGCCCGGCAACTGTCGCTCCAGCCGGAAGCACTTGAAGCAGTTCAAGGAGGTAACGAACTGGATTGAAGCACTTCAAGAAAAGGCCCCCACGGGGGGTTAGCGAGCATGCAGGCCGTAATGTGAGTGAACGCTGAGCAGGCCTCGAAACGGGTGACGTGGGAGCCGACCCGCCTGAGAAACGGGGAAGGCCGATGTCTTCGGGTAACAACAGAGCGAAAGACCTGAAGAATCCACCGGGGTAATGGCGACGGCATGTGTGCAAGAGGGAATGACAGGCAACACGGGAAACCCCAGCGGTGCGGGTGCGTGAACCCGCAACTGGCGCTCCGTGAGGAGCAGGCTGGGCCGCATGGGGCGGCGGATAGGCCCGTAGTAGTGAGGAAGCCGGATAATGCCGGTGGAGCGAAGGGGCCTTGGTTCAAGGAGAGCGCGCGAAGGAGTGAGGGCCGAGGAGATTGGCGTGAGCCTAACAACCCTACAGAAGGTCGAGAAACTACAGAGTGCGCTGCACGCGAAAGCGAAGGGATCGCCCAACTTTCGTTTCTACAGTCTGTACGACAAGATGTGTCGCAAGGACGTGCTGTGGGTCGCCTACTGGCGATGCCAGAGCAACGGCGGCTCGGAAGGGGTCGACGGACAAACGTTCGAGCATATCGAAGCGTACGGCGTAGAACGATGGGTGGACGAACTGGCGGAAGAACTGAAGAGGAAGGATTATCGATGTAGTGCGGTACGTCGGGTGTGGATAGCCAAGGCAAATGGGAAACAGCGACCGCTGGGCATTCCCCGGATCCGTGATCGGGTGGTGCAGATGGCGGCGGTGCTGATACTTGAGCCAATCTTCGAGGCCGATCTCCAGCCGGAGCAATATGGGTACCGGTTGGGCAAGAGCGCCCACGATGCCATTCGGCAGGTACACTCGCTGCTGAACACGGGGCATACCGAGGTAGTCGATGCGGACCTAAGCGGGTACTTTGATTCGATCCCGCATGGCGAGTTGATGAAATCGGTGGCCAGACGTGTCAGCGACAAGGCGATGCTGCACCTGATCAAGGAGTGGCTGGAGGCGCCGGTGGAAGAGACTGATGAGCGTGGAAACCCCCGACGGACTACCCGAAACAGGGACGAAAGACGAGGTACGCCGCAAGGCGCACCGATTTCGCCGTTACTCAGCAATCTGTATATGCGTCGGTTCGTGCTCGGCTGGAAAACGCTTGGGCACGAGAAACGGCTGGACGCACACATCGTCAACTACGCGGATGATTTCGTGATCTGCTGTCGTAACACGGCTGGCAAGGCCATGACTTCGATGCGGGGGATGATGGAGAAGCTGAGGCTTACGGTGAACGAACAAAAGACGCGGCCCTGCCGGGTGCCGGACGAATCGTTTGACTTCCTTGGGTACACTATCGGTCGGTGTTATTCGCCGAAGACGGGCAAAGTCTACATTGGCACGCGCCCGTCGAAGAAAAAGGTCGTCGCGATGTGTCGCGCGATTAGCGAAATGACCGCTCGCCGATGGACGCTGCTGCCGGCGGGGG
>JBEKTX010000182.1:0-8611 GCA_049515615.1 Spirochaetia bacterium | reverse complement strand
GCTGCGCTTTCCAGCGAGATGCGGGGAGAGGAAACGGGCATCGCCAGCAGCGAAGCCCCCGTCGGTTCCGGAGTCAACGCTGAAAACATCAAGAAGTGCTTCGACATCATGGAAAAGACGGGACGCACCATCCCGATTTCGCCCGAGGCTTCCGGCGACAAGTTGATGCCGCAGAGCATCAAGTGGGTGCGCGACTACCTGAAGGGCCGTGGATACAAGGTGACGCCGTAGGCGCGGGAGGACGTATGGCAATGAAGGTTGGCTGTTTCGCGCTGATCGATCCTTTCTCGACGCTCGAGAAACAGCTTGAAAGGATCAGGAACCTGGGCTTCAAGTATGCGGACGTTACCGACAATTCCGACGGCGCCTGCCTTGGCGTCGAATACGGCTTCACGGCGCTCGCCAGCCTCGATGCGAATCCGTTCGACCTGAAACGGCTCTTTGACAAGTACGGCCTGACGATCAGCACCTATTGCGCCCACGCAAATCTGCTGGACCCTTCGGCTCCCTGGCGCTACCAGACTTCACAGCTCATGAAAGCGGTCCGGGCCGCCGCGACGATCGGGGTGAGGCACATCATCAGCACGGAAGGTGAGCCGAAAACCGGGTTCGGACAGAAGCTCACGGAAGGCGAAGCCTTGTTCCTTGTTCGGGAAAGGCTCTACGAACCTCTCCGCATGGCGGAAGACCTCGGCGTGAAGATCCTGGTGGAGCCGCACGGCAGGTATTCTGATTCAATCGGCTTCATGGAGAAGCTGTTCGATGCGTGCAAATCGAACGCCCTTGCCTTCAACATGGACACGGGCAACTCCTGGCTTGGCGGGACGGATCCTGTCGAAATGGTGAAAAAACTCGGAAAGAAAATCGAGCATGTCCACTGGAAGGACTGGGCGCCCGAAATGAAGGAGGTCCGCGGCAAGCAATTCGGCGCGGGCATGTCGCCGACGGCGCTAGGAACCGGGGTTGTCGACATCAAGGGCGTGTTTCAGGAATTGACGCGCATCGGGTACAACGGTTACACCACCCTGGAAATCGCGGGAGACGAAGCGGTCAAGAAAAGCTACGCATATCTGAAATCTCTCGGAGCCGAGTAGCTCACTCGGTCGAAAAAAAGAAGGCCGTTCGCACGGCCTTCTTTTTTTCGAACTGTGACAATCGGGCATCGTGTCCGTTGCCCTGCGGCCACAACCTTTACTTGTAGTCGGGATCCGTCCTGAAGGAGGGATCGTTGATGTCGAACTTGAATGCCTTCGCGTCCCTCTTTGCCATGTAGTCATCGAGGATCCAGGGGATCATCTTGTTCAGGACCAGATTGCTCTTCTCGAACGGCAGGAAGTTGACGAACACAAACTTCTTGTAAGGCTTTTTCGCGAAGTAGGCCTTCATCTGCTGGTAGCAGATATCTGCTTCCAGCGTCGGGCACTGGTTGACGTCCATGGTTGTCTGTCCGTCGGCCACCCACTTCCAGGACTTTTCCTTGCCGTTGCTCGAGCCGAGCCAGTACTTGCTCGTATCAAGCCCGGCTTCCTGCATTGCCTGCAGAGCGCCGGTCAACATTTCGTCGTTCTCCACGTATGCACCGTCAAATCCATCCGGCCCGAGGCTCGTAATGGCATCCTGCATGACCTTCTTGGCGGGATCCGCAAACCAGCCGCCGGAACCCCAGAACACAACATTCAGGTCCTTGCCGCCCGCGCCCTTCACGCCGACGGAATTGAGAAGGTTCCCGATATCCTTTCCCGCCTTCTTGTATCCCTCAAGGAAACCCTGAGTCTGGCCGCCCGCGGCGCCCTGGCCGAGCTTGCCTTCGATCATTATGACCCTCTTGACGCCATGCTTCATTGCCGATGCGGCAGCGAGCTGGCCGTCAGTTACCCAGTCGAAGCAGGAGAACCCTGCGAGGAGGCTCGAGTCCTTGGGATCCGGGTTTTGAGTGAGGTGGAACTCGGGAATCCCGGCGGCCTTTGCCCTTGTGAGCGTCTCATGGGTGGTCTGCGGCGAGTTTTGTACAACAACGAGGGCATCCACCCCTTGCGTGATGAAGTTCTCGACTGCGGTTATCTGCTCGGGCGCCGTTCCCTGTCCGACAACGTCGAGCACCTGCCAGCCCTCTCTCGTGGCCAGAGCCTTGAAGACCTGGAAGCCTGCCTTGTAATAGTCATCCGCCGCATCCATGTAATACCCAATGACCTTCGCCTTGCCCGCGGCAAACCCCATCGTGCCCAGCAAAGCGAAGCATGCCAACAACAACCCCAGTCGTTTCATAGCTCTTCTCCTCTCTTTGTGTGTGTGCTCACGATTTTCCATCTTTCATTTCTTAATGCGTCCTTCAGTCCCATCCTCACCTCCTTTGCTCTGCAGCCGACTTTCGTACGAGTGCCTGCTCCTTCCTCCGGGTCATGAACTCCGAGATTTTGGACGAAACATCACCCGCGGTAACCGCGATGATGACAACGAGCCCCTTCGCGACAAACTGCACTTCGGATGGCAGGCGGAGCATATTCATCGCGTTTCCGATTGAACCCATGAAGAATATTCCGATCAAAGTGCCCAGGATGTTGCCCTTGCCGCCCCGCAATGCCGTACCGCCAATGACTACCATGGCGATGGTGTCGATCTCCATCCCCTGCCCCAGCGTGATGATGCCGGTATTGACGCGCGAAAGAAGCATGACGGCGCCAATGCCGACAAGAAAGCCGATGATCACGTACACGGAGAGCCTCATGTTCCTGACATTGATACCCGCGAGATATGCCGCATAGGGGTTGGTGCCGACGGCATAGATCCTCCGGCCGTATTTCGTATATGCCAGGAGCAGCCCGCCAAGCAGGACGATAACGAAGAAGACCAGTGCGTAGGGTGGAATGATCAGATTGAGCTTGGTCGAGGGATCCTTGGCTCCCTCGATGAGGTTCGCCTTGAAGAAGTCCAGCTCTCTGTTCATGATCACTTCGCGTGAATTGCTGAGCAGAAGCGCGATCCCCTGGAAGGTGATCATGCCGCCGAGGGTGATGATAAAAGGCTCGACCTTCGTGCGCGAGATGATGTAGCCCATCAGGGTCTCAAGCACGACTGCCGCCATGACCCCCGCCGCGATGGCACCGGGAACCCCGAAGTGCCATTTCGATATTCCCGAGGCAGTGATGATGGAGACCAGAGAAGCCAGCATGCCGACGGAAAGATCGATTCCTCCGGAAATCATGACGATCGTCATACCGACGGCGATGATGCCCGGCACGCCGACCTGCTGAAGGATGTTCAATATATTCACAGGGCTGATGAACGTCGGGAATCTGGACGTGCCTTGCGTAATCAGTTGCAGGAGCACGATGATGACGACGAATCCGACGAAGATCGACAAAGGCGTAAGGTTCTCGTGTCGCTTGAAGAGTGACGATTTTGCCGCTGATATCCGTACGGCTGCCTCGGCCTGGCTCATATTTCCTTGTCTCCTATCGAATGTATCAGAATGTTCTCTTCGGTGATCTCTTCCCTGGTCAGATCCACCATTTTTTCACCGTTTTTCATGACGAGGACCCGATCGCTCATGGAAATGACTTCCGGCATGTCGGATGAGACCATGATGATTGCCTTTCCCTCTTTGAGCAGGTTGACCATGACCTGGTATATTTCCTGCTTCGATCCGACGTCGATCCCGTACGTTGGTTCGTCGAATATAAAGATCTCGCCGTTCGTATTGAACCACTTGGCCAGGACGACCTTCTGCTGATTCCCGCCCGATAGAGTCATCACGCGCGTGCGGGAATCGTTCGTCTTGATGTTCAACTGCTTCACGTACCTGTCGCCGGTCCGAAAGACATCGTGCGGCCGGACGACGAATTCGCGAACGTTCACGAGGTTCGCGACAGCGACGTTCTGAGCGATTGTCTGCGGCAGGAACAGACCCGTGTTCTGCCTGTCCTCGGTGATGAAGCATATCTTGTTTTTAATCGACGCCTTCGGGCTCGAATGTTTGACAACCGTGCCGAGCAGGAGGATCTCGCCGTTATCGAGGCGCGCGCTGCCGAACAGGACGTTCATCAGCTCCGTACGGCCGGAGCCCGCCATGCCCGCGATGCCGAGAACCTCGCCCCTTCGGAGAACGAAGGAGACATTCTTGACGCCATTCCCGCTCACGTTTCGCGCTTCAAAAATGACGTCCCCAATCGGGACTTTTTCCCTCTGATAGAACGTGGACGGATCCCGGCCGACCATGTCCTTGATCAGCCTGGTTTTGGTCAGGCCGTTGAAGTCGTGCATGCTGACCTTGCGGCCATCCCGCAGAACGGTGATGCGGTCTCCGATCTTGAAGACCTCGTCAAGGTGGTGGGAGATATAGATGATTCCAAGGCCGCTTGTCTTGACGGTGCGGATGATTTCGAGCAGGTTCTCTATTTCCGCGGAGGAGAACGACGCCGTGGGCTCGTCGAGGATGATGACCCTTCTCTTGAAAACCAGTCCCTTGGCGATCTCCACGGTCTTTTGTTCACCGCTGCTCAGCTCCGCCATCTTCCTCTCAGGGTCCAGGTCGCTCTTGAGGTATTTCAGGACTTCAACGGTCTGCTTCCTCATCTCACTCTTGTTCAGAATACCGCCCTGCGCGATTTCCAGCCCGGCAAAGATATTCTCGATTATGTTCAAATTGTCGAAAACGATGTGTTCCTGGTATATCGTCTGGATGCCCATGGCAATGGCCATGTGGGGGTTCAGGGTCACCTTCCTGCCATCAAAGATGATCTCTCCGCCCTCATCCGGTTGATACGCTCCTGAGAGGATCTTGATCAGGGTGGATTTGCCGGCCCCATTTTCACCGCACAGGCAATGCACTTCACCTTCTTTCAGGTCGAAGGTGATGTCCTGCAAGGCTTTCACGCCAGGGAAAGTCTTCGAGATATTATTCAACTGAAGTATTTCGTTCATTGGTCAAACCCGTCCGATTCGGCCGTTGATCTTCCCATGCTGCTGTGGCGCTTGCGCCGTCCCTTCGGGCTTTTTTTGATGTGCAGGAGGCTTACCCGCTCGTGTAATGCCACTTGTGTCGTGCGCACGGGCATAGCTTCTAATATGTAATGTCTTTTTACGCTCCCTGTCAAGGATTATCAAACTCCAAATGATGACCCGCCTCCCGCCATGATCCAGGAGCGGCTTGACAACTCACATCGGTCGACATTCCCTACCAGCATGAGTTTCCTTGGAATCGACGTTGGCACGACCGGCTGCAAGGCCTCTGTGTTCTCCGCAAAGGGCGAATGTCTTGCGTTCGCCTATGATGAATACGACATGGTGCGGCCGCGGCCGGGGTGGCTCGAATTGGATCCCTCGGATGTCTGGGCCCGCGTGCGTCGCGCCATCACAAAGGCGGTGAATGAATCGGCGCAGAATCCGCGGAGTACCGCGACGCGGGACCCCGTGACTTCGCTCGCCGTTTCCTCGATGGGTGAGTCGATGGTTCCGGTCTCGCGTGATCGGAGGATCCTGGGAAACTCGCTCCTGCTCATCGACAGCCGGGGCGAGGAATACATGCCGCTGCTCTCTTCCGGGCTCGGCGCCGAGAAGCTGTACCGGATCAACGGGAACATCCTGGGGATCCAGTTCAGCCTCCCGAAGCTGATGTGGATCAGAGACCATACCCCTGAAATCTACGCGGGAGCATGGAAGTTCCTCCTGTGGAGCGGCTTCGTCTCCTTCATGCTCGGCGCCGAGCCCACGGTCGACTATTCGCTTGCAAACCGCACTCTTCTCTTCGACGTGGACGCGTGCGGTTGGTCGAAGGAAATCGCGCACATCGCCGGCATCGATCTTTCGAAGCTTCCCGATCCGGTCCCCGCGGGGACGCGGATCGGCACCGTTTCCGGGCCGATCGCGGAAGAGTTGGGCCTCGCGAAGGGCACCGCGATTGTCGCCGGAACGCACGACCAGTGCGCCAATGCGCTGGGCTGCGGCGTCACGGACGCCGGCTTCGGCATGAGCGGCATGGGAACCTACCTGACCATCATGCCGGTGTTCACGGGGCGCAAGCCCCCCGAAGTCATGATGCGGTGGGGACTGAATACCGAGCACCATGCGGCGCCCGGCCGGTTTGTAAGCTTTATCTACAACCAGGGCGGGCTGCTCCTGAAGTGGTACCGGGACACTTTCGCCCGGGCGGACAAGGAGGCCGCGGAGAAATCGGGCAGAGACGTGTATGCGGACCTGGCACGCGAAATGCCCGCCGGCCCTTCCAGCGTTTTCGTGCTCCCGCACTTCACCGTCACAGGCCCTCCGGAGTTCGTCACCGATTCCTCCGGCGTGATCGTCGGATTGAAGCTGGACACCACGCGCGGAGACATCCTGAAGGGTATCATGGAGGGGGCAGTGTTCTACCATAAGACGGTCGTGGACTCGGTCGCGGACACCGGCATTACCCTCCGGGAGCTGCGCGCCGTGGGCGGCGGAAGCAAGTCGGACGCGTGGCTGCAGATTTCGGCCGACATCCTCGGCAAGCCAATTGTGCGCGCGAGGGTGTCGGAGGCGGGCTGCCTCGGCGTGGCAATCCTCGCGGGGGTGGGAACCGGCGCATTCCGCTCGGTGGAGGACGGGGTAAAATCGATGGTGTCACTCGCCGAGCGTTTCGAGCCCGACCCGGCCCGAATGCGCGCGTACCAGGAGAGGTTTGAAAAATACAGGACCCTCTGGCCCCTGATGAAGGATTTCCTCAGGACATGAGGCTGCCGCGGATGCCCGTGAGCTTGAACCAGTCCTTGATCAGGGACATTGTGCGGGCGTACACGGCTTCCTGCGCAGACTTCTCGCCTCCGCCCGCTTTCAGGGCCTGCTCATAGGCCTGCCGGATCTCCGTGCCGACGTTCACCTTGGCAATGCCCCTCTTCATGGAGGCGAGCATGTCCTGCTGCCTGATTCCCGAGCCGCCGTGCAGGACAAGCGGGACTCCCGTCACATCGGCGAGCTTCGACAGATGATCCAGGGCAAGCCGCGCCTCGACCTTTTTCTGATCTTTCGTGGCCTCGCCCACGGCGCCGTGGATGTTGCCGATGGCCACTGACAACCAGTCGCAGCCTGATTCGCGCACGAACCGGGCCGCCTCGTCGGGCCGGGTGAATCCCCTCCCCGACCTGAACAGCTCCTCGTACGGCGGCAGGGGCCCGGCCTCGTGGCCCAGAACCGCGCCCAGCTCCGCCTCGACGGGGACGCCGCCGCGGTGTGCCAGCTCGGCGACCTCCCGCGTAACGCGGATATTGTCCTCCAGGGACAGCCGCGAGGCGTCGATCATGACGGACTGGTAACCGAGGGAGATCGCCTCTTCGATGATCCTCCGGTACTCCACGGTCTCGTGGTCCTCGTCGATCGCCGGCACGTGGTCGAGATGGATCCGCACGTGGCGCGGATCGTCATGCTTCCGGTACTCGGCGATCACCGCCGCGGGGCTTTGTGCGCCGAACTTGACCCAGTCGATGCGGGACACCTCCACGAGGGCGAAGGAGTCCTGGTCGCGCACGGCGCGGATGACCGGCTCGGTCATCGGCAGGTGCGCGATGTTGAACGCGGGGATGCCGAGGCCGATCTCGCGGGCTTTGAGCATTATCTCGCGGCTGTTCTTCATCCGGTGCTACCCCTTCGCCTCGGCCAGCCTGCCGAACCGGTTGGCTATCGCCAGAGCGGGATCAACAGGGACGGGCTGGCGCGCCACGTCTTTCGGGATGGAAATGGTCTGCACCGGGTGCACCTTCAGGCCCGCGTACTGCGGAAGCCAGGCGCGCTGGGCTTCAAGCATCTCGGATGTCATGTCGCGGATTTCCCTGAGCGTGAGCCCTGCCGCCGTCAGCGGGTCCAGCGCTACAGCCTGGACGAGGAGCTCGGGGTCTCCCGCGAGCGCTGCTTCCACCGACAGCTCCTGCACGAGCACGTTCGTCATGTTCAGCGCGGCCAGAGGGCTGGGAAGGGCGCCGATGTGCGTCGGGTGAAGGCCCATGCGGTCCACGTAGATCGGGACCTCCACGCAGCACCCGTTCGGGAGGTTGGTGATGTACCCGTCGTTTCGGATGTTGCCGTTCAGGCGGAAGACATGCCCCGTCACCTCGGCTTCGATGATGTGCGAGCAGTACTCGGCGCTTCTCTTCCCGAGCTTCGTCGATTCGATGGACAGGGGGTCCATCTTCTGGAACTTGTCGTCGATCATCCGGCAGTAGTGGTAGTAGGCGCCTGTTTCACCGCCGAAGCCGGGCTCGTCGCAGTACAGCTCCAGGGCCTTGCGGTTCTTCCGGAAGTACGGGAGGTATTCCGAGAGATGCCCCGTGCTCTCCGTCATGAAGTAGCCGAAATGCCGCATCACTTCGCCCCGGACCTTCTCGTTGGCATAGAAGCCGGGTTTCTCGAAGTTCGACCTGAGAAGCGGGTACAGGTCCTTCCCGTCCTTTTCGAGGCGAAGGAACCACGCCATGTGGTTGATGCCGGCGGCCACGAAGTCGATTTCCTCCTTCTTCTGGCCTGTATAGGAAGCGATGAGATCCATGGTCGTCTGGACGCCGTGGCAGAGACCGACGAAGCGGAGTCCCGGGGCGGTTCCGAGGGCCCAGCAGCACATCGCCATGGGGTTGGCGTAGTTGAGAAGCAG
>JBEKTX010000181.1:0-8622 GCA_049515615.1 Spirochaetia bacterium | reverse complement strand
CATTCAATCGTTTCACAATCCCATAGATGGTAGAACCTTTGGCATACATACCAAAAACTCTCTTGATGACTTCTGCCTGTTGGGGAACCACCTCATAACGCTTGTTCCCACGTTCGTCAAAGACTGTCTCGTAGCCAAAGGTTCTGTTGTGGTTTCTCAATCCTTCATCATATGAATCTTCCCTGCCTTCTTTTGTTCTCCGGGCTGTTTCTATCCGTTCCTCTGTAGCAATAATGCTCTTGATCCCACCAACAATCCTGTCACCTGAACTCTTGCCAAAGTCTATGTAGCGGTTCTCTGTCTTCTCAAAGAGACGGAGTTTCCTATCTATGCAAAGTTTCATAAAGACTTGGAACTCTTCAGCGTCCCTTGCCAACCGTGATTGGGAACCATACCAAATCACATCGTTAGGTTCTGATAGGGTTTCCAAGTCTGCCTTTAGTCTTGTCCAATCTTTCCTGCTTGACTTTGCTCCGCTTTCCACGTCTTTATAGAGCCTGTATTCACTCCCTATGCTTTCAGCAAAGGAGATTCCGTCTGCCTTCTGTGCGGCAAATGAGTAGTTGTCACGCTGCCCGGCAGAACTCACTCTTGCATAGATGAAGGTTTTCATAGGTGGAGTGTAAACGGTATACACTAATGCTGTCAACTGATATGTACTGGGACAGGGATATCGAGACGATGGAGCGCTCTTCGCTCCAACGGCTGCAGATCGAACGTCTTGCGGCCACTCTGGACCGGGCAGCCCGGGCCCCTTTCTACCGCCGGCTGCTGGAAAAACGCGGCGCGTCGGACGTCCGCGCTCCAGGCGACATCTCCCGCCTTCCCTTCACTTCCAAGACAGAGCTGCGAAACGAATTCCCTTACGGGTTCCTGGCGGTGCCTCTCACCGAAGTTGTGCGCCTGCACTCCTCGTCCGGCACGACGGGCAACCCCACGGTGATTTATCACACCCAGGCGGACATCGCCGCGTGGCAGGACCTCGTTGCCCGGTGTCTGTACATGGCCGGCATGCGCTCATCCGACGTGTTCCAGAACATAATGGGCTACGGCCTCTTCACCGGCGGGCTGGGCTTCCACTACGGAGCGGAGAAGCTCGGGGCCATGACCATTCCCGTGGGCCCGGGCAACAGCAGGCGGCAGATCTGGTTCATGCGGGAGTTCAGGACGACCGCAATGCACATCCTGCCCAGCTACGCCCTGCGCCTCGCCGCGCACGTGCGGGAGATGGGGCTCGATCCCCGGCGCGACATGTCCGTGCGCATGGCATTTGTCGGGGCCGAGCCGCACACCGAGGAAACACGGCGCAGGATCGAGGAGGCGTGGAACATCCGGGCGTTCAACTCCTATGGACTTTCCGAGATGTGCGGCCCGGGAGTGGCCTTCGAATGTCCCGAACAATCCGGCATGCACATTTGGGAAGACAGCTTCCTGGTGGAAATCGTGGACCCGGAAACGGGGGCGCCGGTTCCCGAGGGCGAGTGCGGTGAGCTGGTGCTCACGACGCTCAATCGGACAGGGACCCCCCTCCTCCGCTACCGGACGCGGGACCTGACGCGGATCATCCCGGGGCCCTGCCCCTGCGGGAGGACCCACCGCCGCATCGACAGGATCAGGGGACGCTCGGACGACATGATGATCATCAACGGGGTCAATATCTTCCCCCTGCAGGTGGAGCAGACGCTCATGCGCATGCCGGGGATCGGCTCCAACTACCTCATCGAGATCCACGAGGAAAACTACATGGACAGGCTGCACGTGAGCGTGGAGATGGCCGCCGACAGCTTCCAGGGCACGCTCTCGCAGCTCGAGGGGCTGCAGGGGCGGGTGCTCGCTGCCCTGAAGGAAGAGACGGGAGTGACGCCGGTGGTGAAGCTGGTGGAGGCGGGAAGTCTCCCCGCGGCGGAAGGCAAGGCGGTGCGCGTGGTGGACCGCCGTTCCCAGTCGGGGAAGGGGTGCTGAGGATGGCGTGGCACCTCTCGGTGTTCGTCGTGAACGAGCCGGGCAAGCTGGAGGGGATCACTCGTGCGCTCTCGGAGGCGGGATTGAACGTAAGGGCCGTGTCGATGGCGAGCACGGGCGAGTTCGGAGTGGTGCGGGTCCTCGTGAATGACCCCGACCGGGGCCTGGAGGCGCTCAAGAAGAGCGGATTCACGGCCACCAGGCGGCGGATCCTGGTGGCGCAGATCGACGATGCGCCGGGCGCAATGCACGGCCTCCTCGTGGCGCTCTCCGCCGCGCGGATCAATGTGGAGGATTGCTACGGCTTCGTGATCGAGGAAGGGAAAAAGGCGGCGATCGTCTTCGAGGTTGAGAAGTTCCCGGAGGCGGAGAAAGCGATTGCCGGGACCGGCATCCACCTGGTCTCCGACGCGGAAATCTATCGTCTGTAGGGGGAGCAAGTTTCAAACTTGAATAGCGCGAAATTGACTTTCAGTCTGTTTTGGTGCAAAACATCGAGAATTGCTGCCTCATCTGCGTTCCTTGCTTTATACTCCTTTAAATAGAGCTTCCCATATTTTTTTCCTTGCTGCGCGTGGAAGCTTTGCTTGCCATGCTTTGCCAGGTGTAGTAGCGTTTCAATCTTAGAGCGCGTGCGAGGTCTGCAAGGGACGGGACGAGGAGGACAACAAGTCAATGATCTGGAACACTGATTTCGAGTGCCTCGAGCGGCCGGCGATGTCGCGGCACCAGGGAGAGAAGCTCGGCAGGCTGGTCGACGTTCTCTACAGACGGGTTCCCTTCTATCAGAAGAAGATGGATGCCGCCGGGACGAAGCCCCGGGACATTCAGGGTATCGAGGACATCCTCCAACTGCCTTTCACCACAAAAGACGAGATGCGGGAAGTCTATCCGTACGGCCTTCTTTCGGTATCCCTGCGGGACATCGTCGAGATCCATACCTCATCGGGCACGACCGGCACCCCCGTTGTGGATGCATACACGGCGGGAGACCTCGAGGTATGGGCGGAGGTCATGGCCCGCACGCTCGCCGCCGGAGGGACGGGCCGGCACGACATTGTCCAGAACGCCTACGGATACGGGCTGTTCACCGGCGGCCTCGGCGTCCACTACGGGGCCCGCCGGATCGGCGCGACGGTCATCCCCATCTCGGGCGGCAATACAAAGCGCCAGCTCGCCATCATGCGGGACTTCAAGTCCACCATGATGGCCTGCACCCCGTCCTACTCCCTGTACCTCGCCGAGGCGGCCCGGGAGGAGGGAATGGATCCGGCGAAGCTGGGCCTGAAATCCGGATTCTTCGGCGCCGAGCCCTGGAGCGAGAGCATGCGCGGGGAGATCCAGCAGAAGCTGGGCCTGCTCGCGATCGACATCTACGGCCTGACCGAGATCATCGGGCCGGGCGTCGCCATGGAGTGCGAGCATCAGCAGGGGCTTCACGTAAACGAGGATCATTTCTACCCCGAGATCATCGATCCCTCCACCGCAAGGGTTTTGCCGGACGGCCAGAAGGGCGAGCTGGTAATTACCACCCTCACCAAGGAAGGCACGCCCGTCCTGCGCTACCGCACCCGCGACATCACCTACCTCGAGCGCGCGCCGTGCGCCTGCGGAAGGACGACCGTGCGCATGCACCGGGTGCTGGGACGCACGGACGACATGCTCATCATCCGGGGCGTGAACGTGTTCCCTTCCCAGATCGAGGAGGTTATACTGAAAGTGGAGGGGATCGAGCCGCACTACCAGCTCATCGTCGAGCGCCGCGACCAGCTTGACGAGCTGGAAGTGCAGGTGGAAATGAACGAGAATCTGTTCTCCGACGAGATCAGGAATCTCGAGCGAATGGAAAAGAGAATCGAGGCTGACTTGTACGCCACTCTCAACATCCACACGAGAGTACGGCTGGTGGAGCCGAAGACCATCGCCCGCAGCGAAGGCAAGGCGAAACGGATCATCGACAAGCGTCAGGTATAAATCGTGCGAATTCCCGCACATGGAGGTCCCCGATGAGCGTGAAGCAGATATCCGTCTTCCTGGAGAACAAGAAGGGCCGGCTCGCCGAGGTCACGAAGACCCTTTCCCATGAGAAAATCAACATCCGCGCGCTGTCCCTTGCCGATACGGCGGACTTCGGGGTCCTGCGCATCATCGTGGACAACCCCGACAGGTCCCTCGCCGTGCTGAAGACCCGCGGATTCGTCGCCCAGGTGACCGAGGTGATCGCCGTCGAGGTGGAGGATCGGCCGGGCGGGCTCTCCCGCATACTCGAGGTCCTGGACCAGGACAACGTGAACGTGGAGTACATGTACGCCTATGTGGAGAAATCCCGCGAGAACGCGATCGTCATCTGCCGCATCGACGACCGGGAGCGGGCCATCCAGATACTGCAGAAGAACGACATCGCCACGCTGAGCGCGGAGGCCCTGAAAGCGTTGTAGGCGCGTCCGCCGCGCCCGACCCGAACCCTCTCCTTGACAATCCCTGCAGGATTTGCATCTAATGCATAATTATCCAACCGTCAGATCCATGAAGGAGAAGTCCATGGTCAGAAGAATTGTCTTCGCCGTCTGCCTCGTCCTTGCCGCATCGGTTTCCCTGCCCGCATTCGCGGCAGACCCGATCAGGATCGGGGCGATTCTTGCCGTCACGGGCCCGGCCGCCAACCTCGGGCTGCCAGAGTCCCGGACCCTTCAGATGCTCGTGGACGAGGTCAACGCTTCAGGCGGCATCCTGGGGAGCAGGATCGAGCTGATCCTCAGGGATTCGCAGGGGAACACGGAGAAAGCGGTTTCCTTCGCGAAGCAGCTTGTCGAGGAAAGCCAGGTCCTCGCGATCATCGGCCCCACCACGAGCGGGGAGAGCATGGCACTGAAGGGGTACGCGGACCAGAACGAGCAGATCCTCATTTCCTGCGCGGCGGCCGCGACCATCGTGAACCCCGTTGCGAAATGGGTTTTCAAGGTCCCGCAGATGGACAGCTTTGCGGCGCAGGCGATTTTCACGACGATGAAGAAGCTCGGCATCAGCCGCATAGGCGTGGTGGTGAGCAACACGGGTTTCGGACAGGGCGGCAAGGCCCAGCTTGAAAAGCTCGCCCCGCAGAACGGGATTTCAGTGGCGATCACCGAGGTCTATGACTCCACCGCCACGGACCTGACCGCCGTGCTCGCCAAGGTGAAGGCGCAGAACGTGCAGGCCGTCGTCAACTGGTCGGTGGAGCCGGCGCAGTCCCTCGTCCCCAAGAACATGAAGCAGATCGGGTTCGATGTCCCGCTCTTCCAGAGCCACGGATTCGGGAACATCGCCTTTGTGACGGCGGCGGGGAAGGCCGCGGATGGCATCATCTTCCCGGCGGGAAGGCTCCTTGTCGCCGACGTTCTTCCCGCCAGCCACCCGCAGAAGCAGGTGCTCGCCGCGTACAAGAAGGCCTACGAGACGAAGTTCGGGGAAGACGTGAGCACCTTCGGCGGACATGCCTATGATGCTTTCCTGATTCTCACGGAGGCCATCAGGAAGGCGGGCAGCACGGACAAGTTCAAGGTGCGCGATGCCATTGAGGGCCTGAAGGGAGTGGTCGGCACGGCGGGGGTGTTCAACTTCTCGCCCGATGATCACAACGGCCTGACCATGGACTCATTCGAAATGCTCACGGTGAAAAACGGCCAATTCGCCCTGTATCGCTGACAGCGCCGCCGCGCGGTCATGGGCGCCGGCCAGCTCCTCCAGTACCTGCTCTCGGGCGTGACGACGGGGAGCGTCTATGCCATCGTCGGCATCGGGTTCAATATCATCTACAGCTCCACGGGGATCATCAACTTCGCCCAGGGCGAGTTCCTGATGCTCGGAGGCATGATCTCGGTGTCCCTCAGCCATTCCCTCCCGCTCGCGGCGGCAATCGCCGTCGCGGTGATCCTCACCGGGCTCGTCGGGGTGCTGCTCCAGCTGGTGTTCATCTCGTGGCTGAAGAACCCCGCCGTCCTTCGGATGATCATCATCACCATCGGGCTTTCGATCCTCGTGCGGGAAGCGAGCCTCCACATCTGGGACGAGAAGGTGCGGGCCCTCCCCTTCTGGACCGGCAGCGAGACATCATCCCTCGCCGTGTTCGGCGCGCGCATCTCCCCCCAGGTGCTCTGGGTGCTCGGGGTTTCCGCGCTGATGATCGGCGCCCTGACGCTCTTTTTCAGGCACACTCTCACGGGACGCGCGATGAGGGCCTGCGCCTCGAATGCCACCGCCGCGCGGTTGTGCGGGATACGGACGTCTTCCCTGGTCACCCTTGCCTTCTTCATCGCCGCGGCGATGGGAGCGCTGGCGGGCTGCGCCGTTTCCCCCCTCACCCAGACGCAATATGACATGGGAACGTCCCTTGCCGTGAAAGGCTTTACGTGCGCCGTCCTGGGCGGCCTGGGAAACGTGACCGCGGCCGTCGCGGCCGGACTCCTGGTCGGCGTGCTCGAGGCGGCGAGCATCAGCATTCTTCCCCTGGCCTACAAGGACGTCGTGGCCCTCACCATCATGCTCGCCATCCTGTTCTTCCGCCCCGAAGGGCTCTTCGGCAGCCGCGCATGAGACGTTACGGCCCCGTGATCCTGCTCGCCGCGATCGTCGTGGCCGTGCAGCTCCTCCTGGCCGCGCTGAAACTGGAGTTTCTTCTCACTCAGCTCACCATGTCCGCGTACTACACGCTGGTCGCTCTCGGGCTGTGCCTTCTCATGGGATACGCGGGACAGGTATCACTCGGACACGCCGGCTTTTTCGCAATCGGGGGATACACGACCGCCGTGCTCTCCACCGCGGGGGCGGCCGCGTTGAGCTTCGCCCCCTGGCTCTCCCTGCCCGCGGCGGTTGCCGCGACCGCCGTCGTGGCGCTCGTGATCGGCGTGCCGGTTCTGCGGCTGCGCGGCCACTACCTGGCCATGGCGACTCTGGCATTCGGGTTCATCGTCTCACGCGTGATCCTTGGAACGGCGTTGTTCGGCCAGGCTGACGGCATTTCCGATGTCCCCGGGCTCCGCCTTTTCGCAGGGCTCGTGCTCAGCGGAAAAAGGACATTGCGAGTGCAGAACTATTACATCGCGTGGACCCTCGTCACGCTGGGGCTCCTTTTTGCGGTCAACCTCATCGGCTCGCGCGTGGGACGGGCGCTGCGCGCGATACATGGCAACGAGGAAGCCGCCTCGGCCATGGGAATCGACGTGGGCAGGTACAAGCTCGCCGTGTTCGTGCTCAGCGCCGTGTACGCCGGGGCAGGCGGCGCGTTCCTCGTGCATTTCAATGGAGGAATCGGACCGGGGGAGGCGGGCGTGATGAAGTCGGTCCGCTACGTGGCCCTCGTGGCCGCGGGGGGCATGGGCAGTCCCTGGGGAACGGTCGCCGTGTCCGCCGGGCTGACCTTCCTCTCCCTCCGAGGGGCATTCGGCCTGTACGACGATGCGGTCTTCGGCGCGCTTCTTGTGCTCATCATGCTCTTCGCACCGGACGGGCTCTTTGGTCTGCTGCCGGGGCTGCGGCGGGTCCGCGGAGGCTCCCGGTGAGCGACGCGCTCGTGGAGGTCCAGGCCCTGCACCACTGGTTCGGCGGGCTTCACGTGATCAACGACGTGAGCTTCTCCTGCCGATCGGGGATCGTGAAAGGAATCATCGGGCCGAACGGCGCGGGAAAGACCACGCTCTTCAATCTCATGGCCGGCGCCTTCGCCCCGTTCTCCGGGCGGATCTCCTTCGACGGCCGGGTACTGACCGGCCTCCCCCCGCACCTCGTGGCGGCGCGCGGCGTCAGCCGGACATTCCAGGCCGCCCGCCTCTTTCCCCGGATGACAGTGCTGGAAAACGTCATGGTGGGAATGCACATGCGCGCCCATCACGGTTTTCTCGCCGGCCTTGCCGGACCGGTTGTGACGAGGAGCGAGGAAACACGGATGCGGGAGGCATGCACCAACGTCCTGGAGCTCCTCGGGATCGCCGAGCTCTCGGCCCGAAGCGCGGGGGACCTGCCCTTCGGCCGGCAGCGCGTGGTCGAGCTGGCGCGCGCCCTCGCGGCCCAGCCCCGGCTGCTCCTCCTTGATGAGCCGGCGTGCGGCCTGAACCCTCGTGAAACCGAGGAAATGTCCGCGCTCATCGCCTCGATACGGGCACGGGGAACGACCGTGCTCGTCGTCGAGCACGACATGTCGCTGGTGATGGGGATCTGCGACGAGGTGCTCGTCCTGAGCTCCGGGCGCCGGATCGCCGAAGGCACGCCGCGCGAGATCCAGGCCAATGCGGAGGTCGTCTCGGTATACCTGGGGGCCGACGATGCTTAGGCTCGCGAGCCTCCACGCGGGCTACGGGAATGTCGAGGTCCTGCACGGCGTATCCCTGCACGTCGATCAGGGAGAGATCGTCACCATTGTCGGGGCCAACGGCGCGGGGAAGAGCACGCTGCTGAACGCGATTGCCGGGGTGGTGAGGCCCGCCGAGGGCGCGGTGACCTTCGAGTCCCGGGACATCTCCAGACGAGCTCCTGAAATGGTCGCTTCCGCGGGATGCGTGCTCGTCCCCGAGGGCCGGCAGATCTTCCCCGAGCTCTCGGTACGCGACAACCTGCTGCTCGGCGGGTACCTCCGGTGGCGCCGTCATGGGAAGCGCGCGGCCGCCGGGGAAATCGAGCGGATCTGCC
>JBEKTX010000180.1:0-8697 GCA_049515615.1 Spirochaetia bacterium | reverse complement strand
TCCCTGCTTTTCATGAATGCGCCGGAGCCGGTCTTCACGTCCATCAGGAGGGCCTTGGCACCCTCCGCGAACTTCTTCGACATGATGCTCGCCGTGATCAGGGCAATCGATTCCACGGTGCCGGTGACGTCTCTCAAAGCGTACATGCGGCGGTCCGCGGGAACCACGGACTCGCTCTGGCCGATCATCGCGAAGCCGATCCGCTCGAGCGCCGTCCGAAACCGTTCGGGAGAGAGATCCGTGCGGTAGCCGGGGATGGATTCCAGCTTGTCCAGGGTTCCACCCGTGTGTCCCAGGGAGCGCCCGCTCATCATGGGCACTCGCAGTCCGCACGCTGCGGCCAGAGGGGCGAGAACGAGGGATATCTTGTCTCCCACACCGCCAGTGGAATGCTTGTCCACGAGGGGCCCTGGGATCCCCTCCACGTTCATGACCTCCCCCGAGTCGATCATGGCGCGTGTGAGACGGGCCGTTTCGCCGGGGGTCATCCCGTTCAGGACGATCGCCATGAGCAGCGAGGAGAACTGGTAGTCGGGGATGTCCCCTGTGGAGAAGCCCCGCACGAGGAAATCGATCTCCTCCGGCGCGAGCTCGGCGCCGTCCCGCTTCTTGATGATCAGGTCCACAACCCTCACGCGGTCCCCCTCTGGAATCGGACAATTCTCAAGGGCACATAGTGCGATCCTCCAGCCCTCAGCACGGATTGAAAAAGCACGCACTCAGTGATCAGGAACTCGCCGGACGGAACCGTCACTTCCTTCGCCCAGTGTGTGCTGAGAGGAGTCGAACCGGATCGGGCCACGGTGACATGCGGAACAAATCCGCGGCCATCTTGCGCCCACTCGCAGAGCGGTCCGTCCGCCCGCCTCAGCGGCTCCAGCTTCCTGGTGAAAAGCCTCCAGAAGTCGCTCATCTCCTCGACGCCTTCCTGCAGGCCGATCCAGAGAACGCGCGGTGCCCCCGAAGTCGGGAAGAATCCGGGCGCGCCCAGCCGTGTCCGGATGGCCGGCCTTCCAAGTTCGGGATCATCGAAGAGCGTCGAGAACCCGGGGATTCTCTCTTCAGGAATCTCGCCAAAAAAATGCAGAGTGAGGTGCATGCCCTGCGGGGGCACCCAGCGGACCCTGGGCGCGAGGGAGCGCGCGGCTGAGAAAGCGCTGCTGATTCCGGCAGAAACCTCGGCCGGCAGCGTGAGCGCGGCAAACACCCTCACGGTCCCGACCTCACCCAGGGAATCGACGCGAGCGAGCCTTCCAGGACGGATTGGACCATGCCCAGGAGCGTGTCGCGAAGCGCGGCGCGGGAGCCCTCATCCATGGATACCGCCACTGCCCTCCCCAGCGGCATGACATGTGTGGCGCCGAGGTAGCGCAGGGCTCCCTGCGGGAGAGACAGGCCCGTGTGCGCCCCGCAGGCAGCGCACAGGAGCGCGTGCGTGCGAGGAGCGTACCAGGCTGGACCGCGCTCGCCCAGGACGGCGCCGCAGGAGTCGCAGGAGCCGATATCGGGCTGGTACCCCGCGAGAGAGAGGAATCTCCACAGAAACTGCATCGTGACATACGCTTCCAGGGCAGGACCGGAGTTCTCGAGTATCTCGAGGGATTCACGGAAGAGACCGAACAGGCCGCCGGACATTTCGCCGGCGCCGAAGGACTTCTGAATTACCTCAGCCCAGAGGGAAGCGGCAGCCAGCCGGCAGAGGTCCGCCTGGAGCCCCTCGAATGACGCAAGAATTTCGAGATCGGTCACTTTGTAACTTTTCCTGACAGGGTTGTGATAAAGGTGGACCGCCGACCATGTGAACGGCTCGCTGCCCAGCCGCAGCCGGCTCTGCGATTTGTACGCGCCGTAGGCCGTCGCGGTGATGAGCCCCAGGTCCGCCGTCAAGAGGCAGAGGCTCTTGTGAAACTCCCCGATGCGCTCCCGCCGAATGACGATTGCCTGGGTGCTGATGCTCCGGTACATGCGCGCACATCATACGGGAGAGACGCCCGCCGTGGCAAGGCGAGGAGTGGCCGCAAATGCCACCAGGAGTGGCCGCAAATGCCCACCAGGAGTGGCCGCAAATGCCCACCAGGAGTGGCCGCAAATGCCACCAGGAGTGGCCGCAAATGCCACCAGGAGTGGCCGCAAATGCCACCAGGAGTGGCCGCCTTGACTGCGCTGCGCGTCATTCGTACCCTTTGCGAAACACCGGAGAGAAGAGAATGAGCGACCACACGATCGTCCCTGCGGACCAGATTCTGCCCCCACGCTTGTTCGTCATCCCTCTTCGGGGAAAACCCATCTTTCCGGGCATCCTCACGCCCGTGATGCTCCCCATGGCGCAGGAAGCGGACACTGTCGAGAAGGCAGTTGCGGCGGACAGCTTCATCGGCCTCGTCCTCGTGAAATCGGATGACATGGAGAATCCCACCGGGGCGGACCTCTTTGAGGTGGGCACCGCGGCCAAGATCGTGCGCCGCATCAACCTGCCCGACGGCGGGGTGAACATCTTCATCTCCACGGCGAAGCGTTTCCGCATTGTCAGGGTGCTGCAGAACAGCGCCCCGATCAGTATCGCGGTGCAGTATCTGGAGGACGAGAACTTCGACACGCCGGAAGCCAAGGCGCTGACGAGGGCGCTTATCAGCGAAATGAAGCAGGTGGCGGAGAACAACCCATTGTTCTCCGAAGAGATGCGCTTGTCGATGGTGAATATCGATCACCCGGGGAAGATCGCCGATTTCATCACTTCGATCCTCAACATCGACCGGGCCGAGCAGCAGCGGATCCTCGAGATGAACGACGTGCAGGCCCGCATGGAGCACGTGCTCATTTTCATCAAGAAAGAGCAGGAGCTCCTGAAGATCCAGAAAAAGATCCAGGAGCAGCTGAGCGAGAAGATCTCCAAGAGCCAGAGGGAATACTTCCTCAAGGAGGAGATGAAGGCCATAAAGACGGAGCTGGGCATGGCGGTGGACGCGAAATCCAGCGAATACCAGAGGTTCAAGGTCGCCGTGGAGAAGCTCGCGTTCGAGGGAGAGGTCAAGGAACAGGTCGAGCAGGAGCTGGAGAAGTTCTCTCTGATGGAGCCCAGCTCCCCCGAGTTCACCCTCACCCGCAATTACCTGGAAACGATAGTTGCCCTCCCATGGAAAACCGAGTCGCCGGAGTCGATCGACCTCGACAAGGCGCTCTCCATCCTCAACGAGGACCACTATGGGCTGGATGACGTGAAACAGAGGATCGTGGAATACCTCGCCGTCCGCAAGCTCAAGCAGGACAGCAAGGGCTCCATCGTCTGTCTCGTCGGCCCCCCCGGCGTCGGCAAGACCTCGGTCGGCAAGTCGATCGCCCGCGCGCTAGGTCGGCAGTTCTTCCGGTTCTCCGTGGGAGGGATGCGCGACGAGGCGGAGATCAAGGGACACCGCAGGACCTACGTCGGCGCGATGCCGGGCAAGATCATCCAGGGCCTGAAGATAGTGAAAACGAAGAATCCGGTCTACATGATCGATGAGATCGACAAGCTGGGCGCATCCTACCAGGGAGACCCGTCCTCCGCGCTCTTGGAGGTCCTCGATCCCGAGCAGAACATCGCATTCCGCGACTATTACCTCGATCTGCCTTTCGACATATCGCACATCCTCTTCGTCACGACGGCGAACACGCTGGACAGCATTCCCGCCCCCCTGCTGGACCGCATGGAGGTCATCCGGCTGTCGGGCTACATCGACGCCGAGAAGGTCGCGATCGCGAAGCGCTACCTCATTCCCCGCTCGCTGGAGAAAGCCGGCCTTGCGAAGGGCAGCGTGAAATACGACACGAGCGCGCTGCACGCGATCGCCGACGGCTACGCGCGTGAAGCGGGGCTGCGCAACTTCGAGAAGGCGCTGGACCGGATCCACAGGAAGATCGCCCGCGGCACCCTCTCCAGGGATGTAAAGCTTCCCCTGTCCTTGAAAAAAGACTCGCTCGTGCAGTACCTCGGCATGCCGGTGTTCCTCGACGAGGAAATGGCGGAGATCTCCAAGCCGGGCATGGCGACCGGTCTCGCGTGGACCCCCCTCGGCGGAGCGGTCCTCACGATCGAGGCAGTGGCGAACCCCGGCAAGGAGGGCTTCAAGCTCACGGGCAAGCTCGGCGAGGTCATGCAGGAGTCCGCGAGCATCGCCTACTCCTACGTGCGGCACATCTCCGGCCAGCACGGCGTGGCCGCCGATTTCTGGGAGAAGAACCTGATCCATCTCCATGTTCCCGCCGGTGCCACCCCGAAGGACGGACCGTCGGCGGGGATCACCCTCGCCTCCGCGCTTCTCTCCCTGGCAATCTCGAAGAAGCTGAAGAAATCAATTGCGATGACGGGTGAGCTCTCGCTTGTCGGCAGGGTCCTGCCCATCGGCGGCTTGAAGGAAAAGGTGATCGCGGCCCGCCGGAACCGGATCAAGCGGGTCATCTTCCCCAAGGGAAACGAACGAGACCTGGGCGAAATCCCCGAGCACGTACGGGAAGGCCTCACGTTCCAGGCGGTAGCCACGATGGAAGAGGTCATCGAGCTGATCTTCTAGGAGCTTTCCAGCAGGTCTTCCTGAAGCAGGTGAACAGCCCCTTGCCTCAGGATTACAAACGGCCGCCGGGTGATGTCGACAAGCGTGGAGGGCTCGCCCGGCGCCTGGTCACCGGCGTCGTAGATCGCGTCGACGTCCCCCTCGAGCTCACGTCGCATATCCTGGACGGCTTTCAAGGGCGGCGAGCCTGCGCGGTTCACGCTCGTGGAATACAGGGGTTGATCGAGCGCATGCAGGAGATCGCGGAGAAAGCGGTTGTCCGGCACCCGAAACGCGGCTGTTCCTCCGGCATGCGCGGGAAAGACAATCGTAAGCGGACCCGGCCAGAACCGGCCGAGCCGCGGCGGCAGCGGCACATCGGATATCCTGCCGATCCACGAAGCATCCCCGATGAGCTGGAGGAACGGCTTTTCCTCTTCCCGGCCCTTCACCCGGCGCAGCCGGGCGGCTGCCTCCGGAGCCAGTCCGATCAGCCCGTACATTGTATCTCCCGGAGCAATCGCCACACCGCCCCCGCGGAGGATTTGCACCAGGATCTGGAAGGATCGAGGATCAGCGGCGGCGAGCACCATCAGCCTTCCCCCGCCCAATGCGCGCCGCGAGGAAGGCGGCAAGCAGAAGGAACACTGCAGCGCCGAGCGCGGCTTCCTTGACGGCGGCGTTCCGCTCGATATCCGGTCTCAGCCTCCTCAAGAGATCTCCCATTGCGTTGATCTCGTTCCGCGGAGGTCGACCCGCCAGCTTCACTACCGCGTCCCCGGGCTCATACATCCCGATTTCTCGCGCCAGTAC
Source organism: Spirochaetia bacterium (assembly GCA_049515615.1). Classification (GTDB taxonomy): domain Bacteria; phylum Spirochaetota; class Spirochaetia; order SZUA-6; family Fen-1364; genus Fen-1364. The sequence continues at coordinate 3,358 of JBEKTX010000180.1, read as the reverse complement.
AATGTTGCTCTCACGGTCTGTCTTCAGTTTTTGCAGACGAGACGCCAGTTCCTGGCTGCGCTGCTTCAGTGCCTCGACATTGGCCGCCAGGGCCTGAGCGTAACGCAACTCGCCCTGGTACGCGGCCAGGCCCGAATCTCCAAAGAAAAATATCACCAGGGAGGCAATTGTAAAGGCCGCGAACCCAATGGGAAAGAGTCGACGCATGTCTTCACTTTCAGATAACGGCGGCCGTCGAGTGAATATTAAGCTCGCGGTGCGGGAAATCGGCCATTTGGCGTGCGCCGACCGCGTGACAAGTGAGCATTCGGCCATTGACAACGCGAAAAGCGCGGGATTAAACTCTTGGGAACGCGATTTGCCTGAAAGAAAGGGACGTTTTGCCGATAATGGGGATGGCGCGAAACGCATCCTCAGGAGACAGGAATGGCAAGGGAAACAAAAGGCAGCCCTGCAAACGAAATAAAGCTCGAACAGTACGGCGTCTGGGTGAAGGTGAAACCTCGAGACGTGGCTACGGCCCCTGTTCTGGATGAATCGTTTGGACTCTCAGATCTGGTGACGCCGAAGTCATCAAGCCGCACTGAAATCGTCGTCGAGGAGAGCGCCCTTACCGCTGAGGAAGAAAAGCTCCTTGACGAGCTGGAAACCGAGCTCGAGCCCGGCACCGAATCCTCGTTCGGCGATAGAGAATCCCCGGCCATCTCGGTGCCCGAGGAAGAGCCGCTTCTTGCGGACACAGAGCTTCCCGATATCGAAACCGCCGCAGGCCGCGAGGGGTCTTCCGACCTGGAGCTCGCGGAGTCCGAGGAGGAGGGGCTGCCCGAGCTGGAAGAGGATCTGGAGCCGGCCCCGCGCGCCGCCGCACGCTCTCACCCGGAAGAGGCAGCCGAAGTGGAAGTCACGCTTTCGGAGGACAGGGGTGAAGAAGACCAGTTCGACGATCTGGCGGCCCTGGAGAGCGAGCTCGCTTCAGTCACGACGAACGCCCGGGAGGGATCGACTTCTTCTGCCGAGATCCTGGCGCGAATCGAAAATGAGCTGAAATCAATCCGCACTGACCTGAACCAGCTGCGTCATGACCTCTCGGGTCTGCGCAAGACCGCAGCCGAGGGGGGCGCCGAGGGCCCGTCCGCCGCGGCGGGAACCCAGGGCGGATTCTTCGACGAAGACGAGGACGAAAAGATTGCGCTCACGGGCGACGAGCTGGATAACATACTCAACACGGCCGAGATCACAGAGGAGTCCGCTGAAGCGCCCGCAGCGGCGGACATGGGCCTCAGTGACACCGGCGTGCCCGGCGGAATTGGCGCCGCGGAAGCAGGATCTGGAGGCTCCGCGGGAGAGGCAGGCAGTGACATCCTGAGCTTCGAGACACCCGAAGCGGAGACGGTCGAAGCGCCCGTGCCGGAATCGGATCTCGAGGTTCTCGCGGAGCCCATGGGCGACGAGACGCTCGTTCTTTCGGACGAGGATCTGCTGCCCACCGATGGACTGCAGGACAGTTCCCGCGCGTCGGCGGGCGAAGAGCTTCCCGCCGACCTGGTCCTCGAAGAGTTGGCGGTCGAAAATGAAACGGAATCGGAGCTCCCCGAAATAGATCTCGAAGGGATACCCGAGATGGACGTGGAACCGGCCATCCCCCCCGCCGCCACTGCCGAAGGCGCAATGGAAGACGAGGGCAGCGAAACGATCGACCTTGAGACCCTCGATCTCGGGGAAGAACCGACGGTCATCAATGCAGTCCCAGAGCAGATCGAGGAGATCGAAGAGCTGCAGGACGCAGACGAATTCCCGGAGGCCGAGGCCCTTGCGGGCGGCACGGGCGCCGCAGGAAGCGGGCGTGCTGAGGCCGGGCCCGAGCCTGCCGATGAGGTCGACCTGGAAGCCCTTGCCGCGGAAGCGGAGGAGCTGGAAGACAACGTGCCCATTGCCCCTATGGTCGAGGACCTGGAGATTGGCGAGCTGGAATCCCTGTCGGGCGAGACTGGTGCAGCCGAGACGCCGCAGAAGGAGATCGAGATAAGCTTCGAAGGGGACCTCGCGAAGGACGCGGAAGCCCTCAAGGAGTCGGTGGAACCCTCGCCCTTGGAGGAGATCCCCGAAGCGGAGGAAATCACGGAGGGCCCGGGGGCCGGCGAAGCCGTATCATCCGGGATTCCCGACAATCTGAAAGACGAGATCCGCACCGTCTTGAAGTACATGGACCACCTGCTCGAGGCGCTGCCGGACGAGAAGATCCAGGAATTCGCGAGCTCGGACTATTTTGTCATGTACAAGAAACTTTTCGAGGACCTCGGACTAGGTGAATAGATGGGTCTCCTCCGCAAGGCGGCCGTCTCTGCTGGCCGCAGCGAATCGGGGAGCGAAGAGCAGGCCGCGGCTCCCGCTGAAAGCGATCAGGCCAGGGGCCCGGGGCTCCTCAAAAGGAGCATCAAGGCCCTGCAAGCCGGGTTTGAGGCCCTTCCCTTAGAGACGGAAGAGATCCCGATTATCGCTCCAGTGCCCGGCGAGGCGCTGCAGGAGCCTTCCCCTTCGGCGCTGGCGATCGAGCTCGCCGAGAAGGATGTCGAGACTGGTCTCCAGCCGATTCAATTTGAAACTCGCACAAGCGCTGCAGAGCCGGAGCCTCCTCTCACGGAGCCCACGTCTTCGCCTTCCGGCAGGCGATTCGAAGATGTTCTGGAAGAGATCCTTACCGCTATCTCCTCCCTGCGCGGAGGGGTTGAGCTTCCGTCCCGGCTGTTTACCGTCCTGACGACCCTCCTCGGTGTCCGCAAAGGCGCTCTGCTTCTCTACGACCCGGTGCGGCTCGTGTATGCGCCCTGGGCAGTTCGCGGCTACGACCAGACCACGCTGCATCGCATGCGGATTCAGCTCGGTGCCAACGAGGCGTGGAACGCGCTGGGAAACGGCCTCCCGCTCTCTCTGGTCGGCGCGCCTTCACTCGCTGCGTTCCAGCAGTACTTTTCCACCCGCGAGTTCGCCTCGGTGAACAGGCTCGTCCTGGTTCCATTCATCTCGGAAGACAAGCTTGTCGCGGTGTTCCTCCTGACCGAGATCGATTCGCCTTTTTCCAGCGACGATGAGCTCTCCGCCTGTCTTGCCCGTGCGGCCGAGGCCGGCGCCCCTCGAGTGTACGAAGCGCGCGCGGCGCAGCTTGCCGCCTCCGGACCCACCGGCGCACGGCCTGAGCCGGTTACCATCAGGGACGAGCCGGCGAGCTTTCTTTCAGCCCTTGGAACCTCCAGCAAGACAATGCTCCTGCTCTCACTCTCCCTTGAGGACTACGCCGGGAGCGTTCTGGCGGCCCACGAGCACCTGGACCCCTTCAGGCTCCACGAGGATCTGCTCTATT
>JBEKTX010000179.1:0-8713 GCA_049515615.1 Spirochaetia bacterium | reverse complement strand
CTGTCCGCCATCCACCGTCTCGAAGAACCCGTGAAAGGAGGTCCCGACCGCCATGATACCGGGGTTGCCGGGTGACAGGGCGACGCAGGTGAGCTGATCATTCGCGCGGATCGGGTCCTTCAGCTCGACCTTCTGCCAGGTGATCCCCGCGTCCCCGGAGACAAAGACCGTATCCAGGGTGGTGAGGGCGAGGCGGTTGTTGTCCAGCGGGTCGACGGCGAGCCCGGTGGCGATCGGCGGCTTGTCCACGGTGAAGGGGTACACGGCACGAACAGGCAGGCCCTGGTTGCGCGCGCTCCAGGTCACCCCTCCGTCAACGGACACCAGCACTCCCAGGTCGCGCGAGAGCCGCCATACGGCGCTGCCGGTCGTGCGCAAGATCCGGTCAGGAGCATAGCGGGTCTCCAGCGGCGCTGGAACCTCCGCGCCCTTGCCGGTTTCCGCCAGCGCAATTCCCCCTCCATCCTGGGCGCTGAGAAAAGTGACGATGCCCGCCGAAGAGAGGAATATCACGGACACGGCGATGATGAGGACGCGCCGCTTGCTCATATCTTACTACTCGGTCGGCGGGTGCTGAAAAATGAAACGATCAGCACGGCGCCGAGGATCACGAGAATCATGGGCCACCACTGCCGCACGAAGGCCGCGAATCCCCCCTCGGAATGATGGAGGCTGAAGGGGAGAAACAGGAGGGCGAGAAGGGAGATGAAGAGCCCGGGCACGACGATGGCGACGCGTGCTGAACCGCGCTTGCGCAATCCGTACGGCACGAGAGACACGCCGGTGACGAGCATGAATGCGGGCCAGATGCGCACGAGGCTCTGGGAACGCAGGACCGTGTTCATGAGGAGGAAGACGATTCCGCCAAGGGTGAGCACCATGCCGGGGATCATCCAGCGGTCCGACCTGCGCCGCGGCCAGGCGAGGGAGAGGAAGACCAGCCCGGTGAGAATCACCCCCACGGGCCAGAGCGTCCCCGCCTGCGGCAGGTATCCCACGTTCCAGAGCATCAGGATGCTGCCGGCCAGGGCGACGACCACTCCGGTCACAAGGAGCATCTTCGGATATCGCGGCGTGCTGCGATTCTTCATCGGCCGATCGATCCTATCAGAACCAGTCTGCCTTGCCAACAGCGGGCATTCCTGCTACTATCCCGCAACACTGATGGCGGGTCGCAATACTCTCTGTGGATCGGGTGAAGGCCGGGCCGCGCGCTTTGTTTCGATCTTCGTGGTCGTGGCGGCGCTCGCCGGGTGCGGCGTCGCCGACACGCGGTACTACCTGGGCGCGTTCGACCAGAACCAGGAGCTCCGGGAGCTTTTCCGCCTTTTTAACCGGGAAAAGGACCAGGAAAACCGGTTCGTTCTGATCACGCAGATCGCCGCGGGTCTGGCGAACGAGGGACGGGTCGACCGCGAAATCCTCTTCCTGACGACGCATGTGGAGAAAAATCCCGCGGACATCTACAACGGCTACTACCTGCTGCTCGTGGCTGACGCCTACCGTGACACCAAGGCGGTGCCCTTCGCCATCCATTACTACCGTAGAATCCTTTCCAATTATGGCGACCTTCTCGTGAAGGGCACCTCGATCCACCTTCAGAGTCTTCAGGAGCTGCTGTCCCTGGAAACCGATCCCGAGGCGAAAATCGGCTCCTACAAGGAGCTTTTCTCCCGGTTCCCCGACCAGAGCCCGGGCATCAACTGGTACTACATGGCGAAGAGCTACGAGGAAGTGGGGGAATGGGAGCAATCCATCCAGGCCTACCAGAAGTTCATCGGCTCGACGGACGTCGACGTCCCGGGAGATACCCTCGCCCTGCGGGATGCTTCAGAGAAGGTGAATTTCTACAACAGCGCGGACAAGAGCTGGCTGGTGCCTGACTTGAACACTCTCGTGGCCGGGACGAGGGACGCCATCACCACGAAAAACATCTCTCGCCTCAGAAGGTACCAGGCGCAGGTCAATTTCTTTCAGGAGCCATGGGACCAGACGCAGCTCATCAGCGACGAGACCGTGAATTACAACATCATCAACTACCTCCTTACCTCGAACGTTGCCGTTGACTCGCAGCTTGATGTCGCGGCCAACGGCGGTGAGGCAACGCTCCGGACCACGGGATGGAATTTCAGGCCATCGACCTGGTACCTGTACTTCCGGCAGGTCGATTTCCCCGCGAATCCCGACATCAACATGCAGTGGGAATGGGCAGGAATATATTTCGGCGAAAAGCTCTGAGCGGCATGCTCCTGGCCGCGCTCCCTGCGCTGTGCTCCGTCCACGCCGATGCGGCGGCCTTGACGAGCCCGGATGCCGCGTCGACCGCGCGCGGGGAGACGGCCCCGGTTGGAGCCGGCGATGAGCCGTTGCCTCCGGCGCAGGGGCACGAGGGCGCCGAGGTGTTTTCAATCACAATTCCTGACGAAGATATTGTTGGAAGATACGTGGACGGACTGGTCGCCACGCGAAGGGATTGGCTGCAGACCGTGCTGGATCGCAGCCATCGCTATCGGGCGCTGATATCCGGCGCGCTGGCGGAGAGGGGTCTGCCGCGCGAGCTGGGATTCCTGCCCGCGGTCGAGTCGGGTTTCCAGGAGCGGGCGGTTTCTCCCCGGGGAGCCGCGGGGCTCTGGCAGCTCATGCGCAACACCGCATCTCCCTACGGGCTGCGCATGGATACGTGGGTGGATGAACGGCGAGATGTCCGCAAAGCGACGGAGGCGTCCCTCGGGAAGCTCTCCGAGAATTACGAAATCTTCGGCGATTGGTGCCTCGCGCTCGCGGCGTACAACTGCGGCGCGGGCCGACTCTCGGCGATCGTGCATCGAAACCCAGGAAACGACTTCTGGGCTCTGAGGAAAAAAGGAGTGCTCCCACGGGAGACAGCGGCGTTCGTCCCTCAGTTCCTGGCGCTCAGCAGAATCCTCGGCCATGCCGGACGCTACGGGTTGGATCTCGGGTGGGATGCGGCGCCCGCCTGGAGCGCGATCGCGCTGGAAAAGTGCGTCGACTTGAGGATGCTCGCGCGTGCCACCGGCACGCCCCTGGACGCGCTGCTTTCCGGCAATCCCGAGCTGAACTTCCTCGTGACACCGCCCGCAGCCTACGGCTACCAGCTCAAGGTCCCCGCGGACTGCCGCGACGCAGTCGCGGCCGCACTGGCGGGATCGCAGATGCCCCTGATCGAGTTCCGCGTCCACCAGGTGATGCAGGGGGACACGCTGTCCGCGATGTCGCTTCGCTACGGTGTCAGCGTGCCCCTCATCCAGGAGTTCAACCCATCGCTCGCGCCGCGGGCACTGCGCATTGGCGCGAAAGTGCTCATTCCGGTGGTTCCCCCACGGAGCTCAGAATGAGAAAGACCGTTGCATGTGTCATCGCGATGATCACGGCAGCCGCGGCGTCCGTTTTCGCCCAGGCCAGCGCGGCGACGGAGCCGGACGTCACGCGCCGCATGGAATGGGCGGCGGGCCGCATCGTGATGGAGGTCACGCGCCCGCTCGATGTCTCCACGCCTTCCCTGGTGCGCGCCAAGGCCGATGCCGAGACCGACCTCGAACAGCGATTGCCGGAGGTGCTTTCACGGGCGCTCGGACCGCTCACCGTGGACTCGTCTCACACGCTTTCCGACTATTTCGCATCGGAGCCGGGGTTGTCCGCGCGCCTGAGCGACATTGCCCTGCACGCGCAGAGGACGGATCTCTTTCTGACGGGAGATCTCACGTCCCTCGTTGCGCGGTACGCAATTCCCCTTTTCGGCGAACAGGGAATAGGATCGCCTTTGTACCCATCAAAGGCGACGCCTGTCCGCCGGCGGCTCGGCGATGTGACCACGCGCGCCTATACGGGACTGCTGATTTTCGCCCGCGGGATGCTTCCCTCAGCCGGGACGTCCCGTCTGGCCGCTGCGCGTCCCGCGCTCTTTCCGCGGATCTGGGACGAGCAGATGAACCTCGTGCTGGACAAGGGCATGTGCACGACGGAGTCTCTCGCCCATTGGGGCATGGTCGGCTACTCCCAGGAGGTTGACGACCCCGTCGCGGACCTTCGCGTCGGCAATGTGCCGCTCCGCCTCGCGGCACGCGGCGTGTTCGGCGACAAAGACACTGACATCATCATCTCCATGGACGGCGCACGCCAGCTACTCGCGCTGCCCGAAAACATTGCCCTTTTGCAGACGGGCAGAATCGTCATCGTGTACGACAGCCTGGTGACTCCCTAGCGGGCCCCGCCGATCATCAGCCGCGCCATGACCATGGCATCTCCCATGAGATTTCCCAGAAGGCAGTATTCATTCGGCTGGTGGGCGGCCTCCTCGATCTTTGCCCACACGACGGTGGGGATCCCCCGCTTCCGGAGAAACGCCCCCACGGTGCCGCCCCCGATCCCCACGGTCCGCCCCTCCACGCCATACACTTCGCGGATCGCCCGCTTCAGCGATGAAACGATCGGAGCGTCGGCCGGCGTCGAAGGTGAGGAGGCGCGCTGGACCTCCTGAATGTCCACACCGACGGCGAAATCTCTCTGGAGACCGTCGCAGATGGAACGGATTTCAGCCATCACCGCGTCCAGATCTTCCCGCGGCAGGACCCGGCAATCCAGGTGGAAGACGTCCTCCCCCGGCAGGGTGTTGATGTTCGGAACGTTGGCTTCTTTCTTCGTCGGGGTGAACGTGGAGAGGGGTGGATCGAAGAGCTGATCCCGCGAGGGAAATCGTTCGGTCAGTGCGCCCAGGCGGACGACAAGGTGGGATCCTGCTTCGAAGGCGTTGATTCCCTTCTGGGGTGTCGACGCGTGGCACTGTTTTCCCCGGACACGGAAGCGCAGCCACAGGATGCTCTTTTCAGCTATCTCGATCCGGGTGCCGTCTTCCGATCCCCCGTCCGGGACGAGAGCCTCGTCCTGCCGGCGGAACAGCCCGGGCTTTTCCACGAGTGACTGGATCCCGAACTCTGAACCGGTTTCCTCGTCGGCCACGAACAGGAGCTTCACGGTGCGCGGAGGCGGCAGGCCGGCCTCCTTCACGCACACCGCCGCGATGACCGAGGACACCAGGCCCTGCTGGTTGTCTTCGACCCCGCGCCCGATCAACCGGTCACCTTTCACGACGAGTGAGTACGGATCTGATTCCCAGAGGGACGATTCCCCGGGCGGCACGACATCCAGGTGCGACATGATCCATAAGGATCCGTCGTCGGTGCGGCCCGGAAGGGTGAGGAGCAGGTTCGGCCGCTGGCCCCGGGGCACGCGCGGATCGGGAACGGGAATCGATTCGCAGCCCCCGAAGCCGAGCTTTGACAGCCACCGGACGAGGACCTGGGATTTCTCCCATTCCCCGGCGCCGCCGTTCTGCGGCGCAAGGGCGGGAACCGCCGTCAGGTCGCGCTGCATCTCGATGATCTCATCCCGTTTCCCCTCGACGCGCTTTCGCAGCGCCTCCCGCACGTCCATGTCGCACCTCCCCGGTGGTGTATAAGGTTTTTTCCGCGCGGGGGCAAGCACTTGCAAAAAAAAACGCGCCGCAACAGTATTGCCGCCATGCTGCGCAGAATCCTCGCCGCCGGTCTTGCCGCGCTTTGCGGCCTCCTGCTGACCGCGTGCGGTGCGCGGGCAGTCGGCTACGGGGTGGTCCTGTGGGGGGAGAAGATCGGATCGCCGCAGACCGGCGCCGTTGTCGCCATCGTCCAGCAGCCAACCATCGGCTCGTCTCTTCTCATTGCAGTGCCGGGAGAGAGAAAGCCGCGCGAATATCCCACGGGCCGGATCCGCATTTTCCGCAGAAAGCCGGAGGCAGTGACATTTGCGGCCACCTACACCCCGAACCGCGGCTCGTGGGCCATCGTGATGAAGGAAGACACCCCGCCCCTGCCCGTGCGGGATGCGCCCACCCAGGATGGGAAGGTTGTCTATAAGCTGCAGTACCGACAGCTGGTGAAGGTGGTGAGCAGGTCGACGGAAAAAGTCAGCGTGAAGCCCTATGCCGACTACTGGTACGAGGTGGCCACGGAGGACGGGTTCGAGGGCTGGGTCTTCGGGCATTTCCTGAAGTCCTTCACTTCGGAGGCCGACCCCGCGGGGGATGCCCAACGCATTCTCAGCCAGGACGAAATGCTTGCCCGGATCATGGGCACCACGTGGCGGCCGAGCTGGTTCCTCGACATGGCGGCAAAGGGGGCCATCGACCTCACGATGTTCCGCGAAGACGTCGGGCTGTTTCCCAGCCCGGCGGACAGGCTCATGAAGCTTGTGCTCCCCCTCTCCACATTCGAGTTCCGCTACACGGGGGATCCCCAGAAGGCGGGGTCCGCCTCGTATACCTTCCCCGGAACGGACCTGCGGATCGACGTCCTGGGCGACGAGCGCATCAACGTCTCCTACCGCTACAAGGACCAGCCGAAGACCGACCCTTATGTCGTCGTGAAGGATGACGTGGCCCAGATCGTGGCCGCCGAGCAGCAGCGCCGCACCGACCTCTACGACGGCCTGCTGAAGAAAGGGGCGTCCCTGGCCAGCAGCGCTTACGGCACCATCCGCCTGCAGCCCGGCATGCGGTTCAGCTGGGACGGATTCTCGAAGCTCGTTCCCTCGCTCATCGGGGCGGAGGCGAAAGGCAGGGGAAGCCTGGATTTCACGCTGCATGTCCGCAAGGAGCTCGTGCCGGAGTACGATGGGGCCATCACCTTTGTCTTCGACGAGTACCCGAAGTCAGGGCTCAATTTTCTCTATAAGTCGACCGCGGAAGGGCTCCGCTTCACCTCACTGGCGAAGGACAGCGTGCAGGACCTGTTCGTGACGCATCCCAACCCCGCTGCCGTGGTCATCTTCTTCACGCAGTCCCCCTAGGCGGCGCGATGCCCCTCGTCAGCCTCTCGGGAATATCCGTTGCGTTCGGGGAGAGAAAACTCCTCGATTCGGTCAATCTCACGGTGGCCGCGCGCAGCCGCATGGCGCTGGTGGGACCCAACGGGAGCGGGAAGACCACGCTCATGCGCATCATGGCAGGCCAGGCTGCGCCCGATTCGGGTTCCGTTGTGCGGGAAAAGGAGACGCGCGTTACCTATGTCCCGCAGAGCGCAGCGCCGGACCCGGAACCGGGCCGCGCGCCTGTGACTCTCTGGGAGGAGGCTGAGAAGGCCTTCGACCGGGGCGCACGTCTCGTGCAGGAAAGCGCGGAGCTCGAGGAACGACTCGGCGCGCTCTCCCCGGGCTCTCCTGATGCCGAGGCCCTTCTGTGGAAACACCACGAAGTGCTGGAGAGGATCGAGGCAATCGGCTATCACAGCCGCAGGGAAAGCATGCACAGGGTCCTCTCAGGTCTGGGATTCTCGGCTGATGAGTTCACAAAGGCCTGCACGGAGTTTTCAGCAGGGTGGCAGATGAGGATTGCCCTTGCCCGCGCCATCCTCGAAGCCCCTGACATCCTGCTCCTTGACGAGCCGACCAACTACCTGGACATCGAGGCGCGCACGTGGCTCGAGGAGTTCCTTTCGGACTTTGCCGGCGGCCTCCTGCTGGTCTCCCACGACCGCTATTTCCTCGACGTGGTGGTGGGCGCCGTCGCGGAGATCTACATGACCCGGGTCGCTGTGTTCAGCGGAAATTACAGCCGCTACGAAGAGATGAGGAGCCGCGAGCTGGCCGCCCTCATGGAGCGATGGCGCGCCCAGCAGGAGGAAATCTCCCACATCGAAGCCTTCATCAACCGTTTTCGCTACAACGCCTCCAAGGCGCGCCTGGTGCAGAGCAGGATCACGGCCCTCCGGAAGATGGAGCGCGTCGAGGTGCCGCCGATCGTGAAGGCGATCCGCTTCGCGTTCCCCGCCCCGCCTCCGTCCGGCCGGCTCGTCCTGTCCGCGGAGGGGCTCGCAAAGTCCTATGCTGGCCGCGCGGTGTTCACCGGGGTGAAGTTCGAGGTGTCCCGAGGCGACAAGCTCGTGGTTGTCGGCGTGAACGGGGCGGGCAAGTCCACGCTCCTCCGGCTCATCTCGGGCAGGGAGTCGCCGGATTCGGGCGTGCTCCGCTGGGGCACCAGGGTGGTCCCCGCCTTCTATTCCCAGGAAAACGCGGACGCGTGGACGAGTGAAAAGCAGGTCATCGAGGAGCTGGAAGCCGCGGCGCCCACGTCCCTCGTCCCTGAGGTTCGCACACTCCTTGGATCCTTCCTTTTCCGCGGTGACGATGTGTTCAAGAGCGTGGCGGTGCTGAGCGGCGGAGAGCGGAGCAGGCTCGCGATGCTCCTGCTCCTGCTCAGACCGGCAAACCTGCTCATCCTCGACGAGCCGACCAATCACCTGGACATAGCATCGAAGGACGTCCTCCTGCAGGCGCTGCGTGACTTCCCCGGCACCGTGATCTTCGTGTCCCACGACCGGCATTTCATCTCGCACCTCGCCACCGCCGTGCTGGAAGTGAAGGACGGGTGCGCGCGCTACCTGCCGGGCGACTACGAATACTACCTTGCGAAAGCCGTCCACGGCCCCCCGGCCCGGGAACCTATTCGGACAGGGCCGGCGGAAGCCCGGCCCGCGACGGCTGTGCAGCAGGAACGGATCGAGGAAAAGAGGCTGAAGAGCGAGATCCGGGCCCTCGAGAAGGAAGAGTCCCTCTTGATGCAGCGCCTGGAGTCGCTGGAGAAGGAGAGGCACGGGATCGAGGAGTCAATGGCCCTGCCCGAGGTCTACGCGAACGGCGAGCAGATGAGGGAGCTGGGCCG
>JBEKTX010000178.1:0-8714 GCA_049515615.1 Spirochaetia bacterium | reverse complement strand
AGAGCGTCGCCTACCGCCTGAACCTCGACAAGACCACCGCCTTTGTGTTCTCGGCGAGCACGGAGATCACCTTCTCCCCGTCAGTATGGCTGAATGACGTAAAGCCGCAGGTGACCTTCATCTACGGACCGGTCCAGCTCGACGTAAGGGAAAGCATCTACCTCAGCGACCAGGGGCAGAACCCGTCAATGAGCGATGCCGGGTACAACATCAGGGTCTTCACCGACCCCACGCTGACCTTCAACTTCGCCAGCCTGGGCGTCCCGGGACTCAAAGCCGCTCTCGGTGCCTCGCTGTACACCTACAACAACTACCCGAACGGGGCCACGCCCGGATCGGCGTTCTACGGGAGCTCCTCCGGGTCCGCCAAGGCCTTCGGCTCGAGCATTACGCCGACGATCAGCTACACAATGGGACCGTTCGCGGCTACGGTGGGATTCAAGTATTCGAACTACGACGACTCGACAAGCAACGTTGCGAAAAAGGATCCGACCTTCGATCCTTCGCTGAAGATTTCCTACTCGTTCTCGTTCTGATTCCCCCCCTCCCCTTTCGTCGACGCCCTCGGTCCCCACCGAGGGCGCTTTATTCTTCGGCGCACCCCGGTGATCGCACCGGCGTTCTTCTATTCGGGAGATCATATTTCAGGCCGAGCTGCCCGCCGCGTGCGGACCAGGGGCGGATGGCTTCTTCGCCGCAATCGATTCGATTGCCTCCAGCTCGGTGGCCATGATCGGGAGGAAGCCGACAAGCTTCGTGAGCTCGAGCACACGCTGGACGGGCCGCGACACGTTGACGATCCTGAACTCCATGCCTTCGCGCGCGAGCAGGGCGTGGATGGCCAGGACCGCTCCGATACCGCTGGAATCGACATAGGTTACTTTCTTCAAGTTCAGGATGAAAACGCGGACCTGCTTCTGCATCATGGTGCGGACGACGTCTTTCAGCCGATGCGCGTTGTAGAGATCGACCTCGCCGCTTGTGTCAATGACGTAATTCGCCTCGAATTTCCTGATTTTGATGTCCATCCAGACGGCTCCTCCGGTTCATGGTCACCCGGACATATGCTCTTCCTGTTAAGCTGTGATGAAAAATGAACGGCTTTTCTGTGAAATCACCAGGTCATCGATTGCCGTACGGCCGCAATGAGCGAACGAATGGTGGCGGGATACACGTCGCCGATCGTGCCAATGCGGAAGGTATCCGCCTGTGACACCTTGCCCGGATAGATGACGAACCCCCCGGGCCTTCAGCGCGGCGTAGAAACCGGCAAAGGAAAAGCCCGCCGCCGCGGGTTCGAGAAAGGAGGTGATGATCGGAGAGCGGAGCTTCTCATCGAGAAGACACGAAAACCCGAGACTTGTCATGCCGCGGACCAGCTCACTCTGGTTTTCCCAATAGCGCGCGTGCCGAGCCGTCACACCTCCTTCGGCATGAAGCTCTTCAAGGGCCTTTGGGAGGCCCTCACCGCGTGGGTCACCCCCTGAATGCACTTGTTCGCGCTGCTCACCATGAAATCGATGCCAAGAGTCCCAATTTCCATTGGGATGCCCCCGAAGCTGCTCATTGCATCGACGACGAGGATCCGTCGACTCTGCTGCACGACGTCGGCAATCTCACTCAGAGGGTTGAGGATGCCCGTCGTGGTCTCGCAGTGGACCACGGCGACATGGGTGATGGAGGGATCGGCACGAAGCGTCTCACGGATCAGGCCCGGGTCGGGCCGCACGGTCTCCGCGAATCGCAGGAGCGTGTGGGAGATCCGCAGCCGTTCGGCGATCAGCGCCATCCGCTGCCCGTACGCTCCGTTTGCGATGATCAGTATCCTCCCGCGGGGGGGACGGCCGTTCCTAATGTCGCCTCGACGCAGAAAGTCCCGGACCCCTGCATGAGAACGCTCGTGTAGCCCTCCTCCGGGGTGGCGAGCTGCACAAGCTGGCGCCGCACGTCCTGCACGATGCCTTTGTATTCATCATCCCATGAGCACCAGTCGCGCAGCATGGCCGCCTTCACCGTCGGAGTAGTGCTGAGCGGTCCGGGGGTGAGAAGCACATAGGGGTTTTCCGGAAGTGTTTCCGGGCTCATGGAGTATTCAGTTACCGCATGCCTCTCCCCGCGCCGAAAGATACCCGCTGCCGGCGCACAGGGTGCACGCGCGCCAGCACTTTCCACTCCAGTCCCAGCAGCGGCCGAGGGTGCGGCACTTGGGGCACTCATACAGGCCCAGCTCCATCTCCGGCACGTGGCGCCGGAAGCAGCGCAGGTGGTAGATCCGGCCCTCGTCCACCCGAACCACATCGTGACTGATCTCATCCCCGCACAGCTCGCACACGTGCAGCGTGCGCGTCGAGGTAAGGACGCTCTTTCGCGACATCGCAGTCCTCCCGGAACGCACTGTACGGAAGAAGTGTGAAGACTCGCTTAATTTTTCGTGAAATCCCTGTGAGAACCGGCGTGGTCCTTTGTGCCCCCGCATTTTGCATGAAAAAAACACAAAGTTCATACAGTCCTAACCGATCGTTTCTACGTTGTGGTTTCTCGAGTAGTTTGCTTTCTTCATTCGAAACGGTCTCCCGGGTTCCGGTGCAGACCGTTTTTTCAAGGAGGGAACAACTCACGGCGTGATGTGAAAGCCGGCTGCCATGAACAACGACATTCTTCCGGGCTTCGACAATGACACGAGCGATTCCCTCGCAATCGAGCTCCAGAAGATGGAGGGGGTCGACAACTGCCTCGCCTTCAAGCTCAGGGGACAAATCGACACCTATAGCGCTCTCTGTTTCCAGAGGAGAGTCAGAAAGGCGATCGAAGCAGGATTTGCGAACCTGATATTTCTGTTCAATGACGTGGATTACGTTTCCAGCATGGGAGTCGGCGCTCTCCTGCAGCTCCAGAACACAGTCCGGGAGAAGGGAGGAGACATCGCGCTGGTCGACGTCCCACCGAAGATCATGGAGATCTTCAAGCTCATGTGCCTCGAGAAGTTATTCAGCTGTACGGAATCCCCGGAGCAAGCCGTCGGTCCGCTGAGGGACAGGAGGACGGCCGCGGTATTCCCCCGGGCGTTGGATTGCCCGATCTGCGAGAAAAGACTCAGAGTAGTGAAATCGGGCCGGTTTCGCTGTCCCGAGTGCAAGACTGTCCTTGTGATCGACGAAACCGGGACCGCTTCCAACGGCTGATAGTCAGGCCGACGGCGCGAGCCGCCGGCCCGGGCACGAGCCGGCACACCCTCCGAATCAGCGGACCAGCTCCAGAATATTCGTTGCCTGGTGGAACGCGGCTGAGAACCCGAGCGATTTCAGGGCCTCGACGGAAACCATGACGGTCTTGTCCACGAAGACCATGTTCGCGGGGATGGGGTAGTCCTTTCCGCCCAGGGTGACGATCATGCCTTTCGCGGAGACTGCGCCACCCAGGTAGCCGGCCACGGCGTTGAAGTCCACCCACCATTCCCCGTTCTTCTGCAGAGGCGGTTGGGCGACCATGGTCGGGCTCACCACATTGCCGAACATCACGAGGGTCGGTGACGAGTATTTCACCCAGGACCGGTTGGGAACCGGAGCAACTGCCATGTCGGTGTCGCTGTCCTTCGCCTTGTCGATGCTGAAGGTGTCCACGAGTGTCCCGTCCTGCTTGATCGTTCGTATCGTCAGGACGTTCCCTGCAACGCCGACCACCATGTAGTTGGGCTGATCCTGGGGATCATAGAAGAACGAATTCCAGACCTTCTGTGAAAGATCGGGATACGCCTTGTTTCCGCTTCTTCCCGTGACGATGTAGATCGTGCCCTGCGACGGCCGGGACACGAACTCGTTGCCGTTCAAGGCATACGTCCTTGCCACTCCGTGGTGTGGTCCGGAATTGCCTTCGCGCCGGTTGGATCCGCCTGATTCTGATCGGCGGCGGAGAGCGCGCGGGTTCCGAGCAGGAGCAGAAGCGGCGCAGCGAGAAGCCAGGTCCTTTTCATCGATTCCTCCCTCATCCGGAACGTCCGGAAATGTAATCTTCCGTCCTTCGGTCCCCGGGTTGCATGAACATCTCTTCCGTCGATCCGTATTCGATCAGGTGTCCCACGTGCCCCTCGTCGGCGAGCAGGAAGGCCGTCATCTGGGAGGCTCGCGCCGCCTGCTGCATGTTGTGCGTGACGAGGACGATCGTATACTTCTCCTTGAGCTCGAACAGGAGGTCTTCGATCTTCAAGGTCGCAGCCGGGTCGAGCGCGGAACAGGGTTCGTCCAGGAGAAGCACCTCGGGTTCGATCGCGATGGCCCGCGCGATGCAAAGCCTCTGCTGCTGTCCGCCCGAAAGCGCGGAGCCTGAAGCATGCAGTTTGTCCTTGACTTCCTCCCAGAGGGCCACCGCGCGCAATGACCGCTCCACGACCTCGTCGTATCCCGATCTGCTCATTTTCGGCAGGTTCAGGCGAATTCCCGCTATGACGTTTTCGTACACTGTCCGGGTGGGAAAGGGGTTCGGCTTCTGGAACACCATTCCGATGCGACGGCGGATCCTTACCGCGCTCGAATTCGGTGCGTAGATGTCTTCACCGTCGATCAGCACCGTGCCCTCTGCATATGCTCCCTTGACGACCTCATGCATGCGGTTGATGCACCTGATCAGGGTGGATTTGCCGCATCCCGAAGGCCCGATGATCGCCGTAATGAGGCCGGGAAGAATGTCGAGATTGATTCTTTGCAGCGCCTGAAAGGCGCCGTAAAACGCACTGAGCGACCGCACCATGATGCTCCTGCCTTCGTCGCCGGGCGCGGCTTTCGGTGCGTCGCGGCTTCGAACGATGTCCGCAAGCGGTCTAATCGGATTCACGCTTCCACCTTCGGGTAAAAAGCCTCAAGACACCGCTGAAGACCGCCACGATTGCGATGAGGACGAGGGTCGAGGCCCACGCCTTCTGGTGCCAATCATCGTAGGGCGAAACAGCGTAGGCATAGATCTGCACGGGCACGGCCGCCATGGGGCGGCGCAGGTCGAAATTGAAAAATGAATTCCCCAGGGACGTGAGAAGCAATGGGGCGGTCTCCCCTGCCGCGCGGGCAAGCGCCAGCATGGTGCCCGTGAGTATTCCGGGGAGGACGGTCGGGATGACGATGAACAGCACAACTTTCCATCGTGGAGTCCCGAGAGCAAGGGCAGCCTCCCGGAGACTGTCGGGCACGAGTCTCAATATTTCCGCGATGCTCCGGGCGATGATCGGGATCATGATGACGGCAAGGGCACAGGCACCGGCGAAGCCGGAGTATCCGGTGAGGTTCCGGACGAGCAGGGCCCAGATAAAGACACCGACGACGATCGACGGAAGCTCGGCAATCAGCTCATTGGCGAAATCGACTGTCTCGGCAAACCGGCCACGCCCGAATTCCACAATGTAGATGGCGGAGCCCGCTCCGATGGGGATGGCAATGAGGCCCGCGACAAAGAGCATTGTGAGCGTTCCAAGGATCGCCTGGGCGATTCCCCCTCCGGTCTCGCCGTAGGGCTTTGGTATTTTCGTGAAAAAATCAATATTCAAGGATCTGAAGCCGTTCAAAAAAATATGCCCCACGATGGCACAAAGGATCGAAACGGACAGCACGGTCAGGAGAATCATCAGCGAAGCATTTGCCGCACCACAAATGCGCCTTCGAAGGAACCGTCGATCTTCGCGCATTTCACGCACCGTTGTCACCCTGCCTTCTGATGACGCGACGGACGAGAACTCGAGAGCCTATGTTGAACAGAGACGCAACAAGGAGAAGCACGAGCCCGAGCTCGACAATGGCGCTGAAATACATCGGAGAATCCGCTTCCGTGAACTGGTTCGCGATGGCGCTGGCAATCGTGTAGCCGGGAGTCAGGAGCGAGGCAGTAATCCGGGTCGAGCTGTTGCCGATTACCATCGTCACCGCCATCGTCTCGCCGATGGCACGGGCGAGACCGAGCATGGACGCGCCGATGATGCCTTCCCGGGCGTAGGGAATCACCGCCTTCGTCAGCACTTCCCATCTCGTCGCTCCCAGAGCGAGCATTCCCTCTTTCTGCAGACGAGGCACCTGGGCAATGATCTCCCTTGAAAGGGAAAGGATTGTCGGCAGGATCATGATCGCGAGGACAACCCCGCC
This sequence comes from Spirochaetia bacterium, assembly GCA_049515615.1. Lineage (GTDB taxonomy): Bacteria > Spirochaetota > Spirochaetia > SZUA-6 > Fen-1364 > Fen-1364. The sequence goes on along the minus strand of JBEKTX010000178.1, from coordinate 2,595 downwards.
CGTGAGGAGGTCCATGCCAAAGGGAGGTCCCGCGACAAGCGCGCCGAGAACAGGGATTTTGCCAATGGTGGATTGGAGCATCGGCTCGACCACGCTTCGCATGAAAGGGACCAGGACGAACAGGCCCCATATTCCATATGCAACGCTTGGAATGGCGACGAGGAGCTCGATGATGAAGGCGACAGGGTTTCCAAGCCACGAAGGGGCGTATTCAGAAACAAAGACCGCTGACCCGAGGGCCAGGGGGGTCGCCACGATCAGCGCGATAACGGAAGTGACAACGGTCCCGAAGATATACGGCAGGGCGCCGAAGCTGATCGCATTCCTCTCAGTCTGGACCGGATTCCATTTGGATCCTGTCAGGAAACCGAGGCCGAAGCGGCGCAACGATTGGGAAGAATCGATCGCCAGCAGCACGATGAATGAAAGGAGTATCAGGACAGCGATGAACGACAATACGCCGACGAGGGACGTAAAGACCCGATCACTCGGGTCTACCGCCCCCGTCGCGAACCAGACTTTCCGCGGCTTCATTCCTGCTATTTTGCAATCGTCGCAGGCAGGGCCGGCTTGCCCTTGATCATGATGGCCTTCATGAGCGCCTCCGCCTTCTTGACCGCGTCCAGAGGCAGAGGGGCGTACTCGAGGCCGGCGTTGTAGCTCTGAGCGTCGTGTGTGCACCACCAGAGCAGTCGAGAGAGGGCGAGGGCTTTCGGAGCGTCGGTCTGCCGGGCATAGGCGAGTATCCAGGTGAATCCGACGACAGGGTACGCGTCAGGATTGTCGCTGTTGACCAGCTTGACCCTCAGATCGTCGGGAAGCGCGACTCCCTGGGCGGCGAGGGAGGTAGCCTTCGTCGTGGGCAGAATGAATTTGCCGGATTTATTCTTCACCAGCGCGAGCGGCAGCTTGTTCTGCACGGCGTATGCTTCTTCCACATAACCGATGGAATAGGGAGTCTGCTTCACGTTCCCTGCGACTCCTTCATTCCCCTTCCCGCCGAGTCCCACCGGCCACTGCACCGAGTTCGAGGCCCCGACCTGCTTTGCCCAGTTCTCGCTGACCGAGGAGAGATAGCTGGTCCAGATGTTCGTCGTTCCCGATCCATCGGAGCGGTGCACGACGACAATGTACTTGTCGACCGGTTTGAGCGAGGGATTGTCCTCCACGAGCTTCGCATCGTTCCATTTGAGGATTTCACCGAGATAGATGCCGGACAGCGTGTCAGCCGTGAAACGCAATCCTTCATTCGAGGTCGCGAGCTCGGGAATGTTGTACGTGGGGACGACGGAGCCCATCGCCATGGGGATGTGCAGGATTTTTCCTCCCTTTGCGGCGGCGAGCTGCTCGTCCGACATGGGGCCGTCGGTTGCGCCGAAATCGACGGTCTGATCGCTGATGCTCTTGATCCCTCCTCCCGATCCGATGGGCTGATAGTTGACCTCGACACCGGTCAACTTCACGTACTCGCTGAACCATTTCGTATAGAGCACCGCGGGGAATGTCGCCCCCGCCCCCGTGAGGTTCCGGGCTTCCCCGGCGACGCCTCCCTTGATCATGCCCGTCCCGGGCATGTTCTGCGAGAACCCTCCGGCTGCCACGAGCCCAAGAATGCACACTGCGAGCACGGACCTCTTCATAAAGTTTTCCTTCCTGACCTGTGATGGATTCCCACGATCGATTCGATGGCATCCAGCTCATTCGCCTCGATCGGCAGGATGCCAACGAGCCTCGTGAGCTCCATGACGCGCATCACCGGGCGCGCCACGTTGACGATCCGGAATGCCATCCCCTCGTGGGCGAGCATGGCATTGATTGCAAGGAGTGCCCCAATCCCGCTGGAATCCACGTACGTCACTTTTTTCAGATTCAGGATGAAGATGCACACTTCCTTTTTCATCATCATGGCCACGACATCCTTCAGGCGGTGCGCGTGATACATGTCGACCTCGCCGGCGACATCGATCACGTAGTTTTCCTGGAATTTCCTGATCGTGATATCCATGGTCCCGATCATTGCCGGGAGAGTGTTAAGGCGGGATGAAAAGAACACGACTTTTCCGTGAATCCCGGGGCATGCGGGTTCACCGAAAATTCACACATGATTGATCCGATCTTAATTGGAACGGGATCTGATCGTGTACAATGGCAGCGACCATGATGAATGAGACGCCCCAGTTCGCCTCCGTGGAGATGGATTTCCTGGTGGAGGAATCAGCAGAGGACTCCCTTCAGCCGCTCGACACCGACGACCCTCGAAACATCCTGAAGCGCGTGGCTTCACCCGTCCGCCAGGGTGAAGTCCTGGCGAAGCTCTCCCAGAGCGCAATGTTCGTGCGCAAGGAAGAGGAGATCGAGGCTCTCGCGGCGGCGATGGACAAAGCGCCATCGCTGATCGCGGTGGGAGTGGTCGATGAGACAACCGCTCCGGTGGGACTGATTCTCCGACGGGAGCTCTTTGACCTTCTGAGCAAGCCGTTTGGCAGGGAGGTGTACAAGAAGAAGCCGATCTCCGCGGTGATGAAGGAATCAAGGATCTTCCGGGACGATCTCAGCATTTTCGGCGTTGCGGACCTCCTGAAGGACGAAGTGCGG
>JBEKTX010000177.1:0-8721 GCA_049515615.1 Spirochaetia bacterium | reverse complement strand
CGGTAAAGAATCCCTCCAGGTCCCAGGTGTAGCAGATCGTGCGCTCCATCGCCTGCACGACACAGAGCCGCGCGCATTCGGCCAGGGGTTCGACGAGGCCGAATATGCTTTCGGGAGGAACCCAGAGCGTGAAATTCGAATCCTGGATGGGGTATTCGACCTTGAGCAGCCCCGCGATCACGTAAAAGACCGGTTTTGCTCCAACAGGCTCGCCGCTGCGGTAGATCAGCGTGCGGGAGGGGAAAGAAATCTCCGCGCCGTACTGGAGAAAGCGGGGAAGAGCATCCATATCTGGTGAATTCTTCGACATTTTTCGACCTTTTTATTGAATTCTTTTTCCTCTTTGTCTATACTGGCGCAACCCACAAAACGAGCATCCCGCGGGAGACATGAATGGATCCAGTGAAGCAAAGCCATGTCGAGGAATACGGCAAGGCACCCGAGATCATCGCGTCGGCCCCGGGCCGGGTGAATCTCATAGGGGAGCATACCGACTACAACGACGGCTTCCTGTTTCCCATGGCCATTGATTTCACCGTCCGCGTTGCCATCAGCCGCCGCAAGGACTCTCACCTGCGATTTTACTCCGTCGATTACAAGGACCGAAAGCGCGCCACGCTGCCCACTCTCCGCTTTCGCAAGGAGGATCGCTGGGCGAACTACCCGAAAGGCATCATCGCCCAGTTCCTCGAGCGAGGGCAGGCCCTCGGAGGCATGGACGTCACGATTCATGGCGACATCCCGCAGGGGGCGGGCCTCTCCTCCTCCGCGGCCCTGGAGGTCGCCACCGCGCTTGCCATCCAGGATCTCTACGGAATCGAGATCGGGAGGGAAGACCTCGCGAAGCTCGCGCAGAAAGCCGAGAATGAGTTCGTGGGGGTGAAGTGCGGCATCGTCGACCAGTTCATATCGCGGCTGGCCAAGGAGGGCCACGCGATGCTCCTGGACGCGCGGTTTCTCACCTACCATTACGTCCCACTCGCGGTGAAGGGCGTGAAGATCCTCATCACGAACTCCAAGGTTCCGCACGGACTCGCCGAATCCGAATACGCGCGCCGTCGGGAGGACTGCCGCTCCTGCGTCGAGCTGCTTTCGATGAAGAAACCCGGCACTGCCCTGCGGGACTACTCCGCCTTTGACGTGCGCGAAAGCATGGGCCTGATCCCCGAGACCACCCGCAAGAAGTGCCTCCACGTCGTGGAGGAGAACCAGCGCGTCATCGAGGCTGAGGAGGCGCTGCGCAGGAAGGATCTGGTCGGCTTCGGCAAGCTGATGAACAGGTCCCACGAAAGCCTCCGGGACCTGTACGAGGTGTCCTGTCCGGAGCTGGACTGGCTGGTAAAGCGGGCGTGGGAGACCGACGGCGTATACGGATCCCGGCTCACCGGCGCGGGGTTCGGAGGCTGCACGGTCACGCTGATCGAGGAGGAGGCCATCCCCGTGTACCAGGAGCACATCCTCCAGTACGAACGCATCTTCGGATTCAAGCCCGAGGTCTACGTGTGCCGGCCTTCCGCCGGCGCCCGGATCGTGGAAAACAGGGTCCAGAGCTCATGAGGCTCCTGCTCACAAACGACGACGGAATTCACAGCGACGGAATCAAGGCTCTCGTGTCGGCACTCTCGGGTTCCCACGAGGTCTGGGCGGTGGCGCCGGAGGCCGAGAAGAGCGGCGGCTCGCATTCCATCACGCTCCGCGACGCGCTGAAGGTCACAAGGATCGCTGAGAGGCAGTTCGCATGCCGCGGCACGCCCGCGGACTGCGTGATGATCGCTCTCCTGGGCCTGGTGCCGCGCGAAATAGATCTCGTGCTCTCGGGCATCAATCACGGCCCGAACCTCGGCACCGATATCCTGTACTCGGGCACCGCGGCGGGGGCGCGCCAGGGCGCGCTCATGGGGGTTCCGTCCGTCGCACTTTCGGTCGGCGCGTATCGCGCACCATTCGATTTTGCCGGCGCCGCGGAGTTTGCCGCCCGCAACCTGCACAACTTCCGCTTCCTGGGCACGGATGACCATTTTCTCAACGTCAATTTTCCCGCCACGGGAACGAATGGGGCGGAAACGGTCATCACATTTCCTTCGCGCAGGATCTACCGTATGCAGCTTCACACCTACGACGCGCCGGACGGCGACGTCTATTGTTTTATCGGGGGCGCGCTCCCCGAGGCGCACCCAGAGGAAGGCTCCGACTGTATGGTTGTCTCCCAGGGACGCATAAGCATTTCCCCCATCCACGCGCACCCGCGCAACTGGGCGACGATCGAGGAGAGCTGCCGGGGGGTGAAATTCGCATGAACGAAAAATTCGAGAAGGCAGTCAAGCTCTACCACGCGCACCGATTCGAACAGGCGCTTGCCGAGCTGCGGGCGCTGGAGTCGGAGAGCGAGGCCACGCCGGAGATCGATTACTACGTGGGGCTGGCCCTCACCCAGCTCGGCAGGCACGAGGAGGCGCTTCTCTCGCTGGAGAAGGTCGTCAATTCCCACTTCAGCTTTCTCCACATCATGCAGGCCCGCATGGTGCTGGGCTACATCTACTCGGTGACGGGGCGATTCCGGCTGGCCGAGTTCGAGTTTGCCAAGGTGAACGAGATGGGGCTCCAGTCATCACAGGCGCTTGCCGCCCTTGGATACGTCTATTACGCGCAGAAGAAGGTGCCCGAAAGCATCGAGACCCTCAAGAAGGCGCTGGAGATCGAACCGAAGAACCCCAATGCCCTGAACTCTCTGGGTTTCATATACGCGGAAGAGAAGATCAACCTGGGCAAAGCGGTGACGATCTGCCGCCAGGCCGTCGAGCTGGCTCCCCGAAATGCCGCCTACCTCGATTCGCTGGGGTGGGCCCAATACCGCATGGGCAATTTCGCGGAGGCGCGCATGAGCTTCCGGCGCGCGCTGGACCTGTCCCCCGGGAACAAGGAGATCGCCGGCCATATGCGGGCCTGCATGGACGCGCTCAAGGACGTCCATAGCCCGTAGCCATGGAAGGCGAGGGCGAGCTAGTACAGGATGTACGGCAGCGAGCCCCTAGCCATGGGGCGAATTTTCCGCTTATCGCCAGCCCTGGTATGGTCGAAGATGAATGCAGGAGTGAGCATATGAAGGTTGATAGCGTTGCTCTTCCTACAGTGCCGAATCCGCAGGCCGCCGAGCTGTCGATCATCAAGGCTGACGACATCAAGGCCATCCTGTATCTCGGCATCAAGGGAGAGATCAAGCTCGACACGGGCCCAAAGCACACGGTAGATACGTACGCCTGATATTCCTATACTCGTTTCGTGAAACTGCGAACGTCGTTCGTCTGCCTCCTGTGCCTGTGCCCCGCGCTGCTTCCCGCCCAGACAATCGACTTCAACGCCGCACGATCCGCTGAACAGCTCCGCGCCGGTGTCCAGGCATTTCACCGCGGATTCTACAACGACGCGGCGATCTCCCTCGAAAAATCGATCAGCGACGAGCCCACGAACTCGCTCGCCCAGATCTGGCTCGGGCGCGCTCAATGGAAATCCGGATACGAGCAGGAGGCCCAGAGGACGTGGCAGCAGGTGCTGGATTCCGGGAAGGGCGGGGCTCTCGTCCGGCAGTGGGTGGACGTGCTCACGTTTCGACGCGGTCTCGGCGCGGAGCTGGCCGGAAAACCGACCTGGGTCGTCTCCGGGGAGCTGGACGGCACGCTGAACGGCGGATATCCCTTCCGGCGTCCGACGAGCATCCGGCCGCGCGCGGACGGCACTTTCTGGCTCGTTGCTTTCGGCTCGAACGAAATACTCCACTTTGATGCGAACTTCCGGCTCCTCGAAGTCCTCCGCGGAGGGCTTCCAGGCTTCGACCGCCCCTATGACGTGGTGGAAGCCGATGACGGCACCTTGTACGTCTCCGAGTATGGGGCGAACAGGATCGCCCGCTGCAACGCGCGCGGAGAGAAAATCTCCACCTTCGGTCGCAGCGGAAGCTCGGCAGGTTCCCTCCTCGGACCCCAGTACATGACCCTCGACCGCCGCGGCTACCTGTGGGTCACCGACTGGGGCAACGAGCGCGTCGCCCGCTTTTCCCTTGACGGCGCCTACGTGCAGTCGATCACCGGCATACAGGGTCCCACCGGCATTGTCGCCTTGGAGGAACGACTGTATGTGTCCGACAAGCCCGGCAAGCGCGTCCTCGTCTACGACCTGAACGGGAATCCGCTGCCCACGATCGGAGAGGGGAAACTCCAGGGCCCCGAGGGCCTCTCCGTCTCGAGCGCCGGAACGCTCCTCGTGGCCGACGGGAACCGCATCATGGAGTGCGACCTCGAACGCGAGACCTGGACCGTGCGGGGAGACACGAGCGCGCACACCAAGAGGCTCGTTCAGCAGGCATCAACTGTGAACGGCGACGTGCTTGGAGCGGACTTCGACCAGAGCAGGGTCGTGCTCCTCTCCGACGTCACAACGCTCTACTCGGGGCTCGTTGTGCGAGTCGATCGTGTGAACTCCGTGAAGTTCCCCGAGGTGTATGCGGATGTCTCGGTGGAGAACAAGTACGGGAAGCCCGTGGCGGGGCTTGGCATTGAGAACTTCATTGTCACGGAGGCACTCGCCGGAGTCCGCTCACCGGTTCTGGTGGTCGCAAACACGCGGGTAAAGACGGCCGACATATCGCTCCTGCTGGAGAGATCGCCGGCGCTGGAATCGAATTTGACGCGTCCCAACGTCGAGCAGGCCGTGGCGGATCTCTACGGGTTGGCAACGCAGACGGGCCGGATCAAGTCCATCTCGGCAGCGGAGAAACCCGCGCGGGAGGCCGATTTCGGAGAGACACGGCTTCGTTTCGTGCGCGAAAGCCTCCAGGCATCGCCCTCGCCACGGTGGCGCTTCGACCTTGGCGTCCGGCTGGCGGGGGATGAGCTGATCACCGCGGTGTCGGCAGCACGCAGGGCAGTAGTGTTCTTCACCAGCGGCTCACTCGGAGAGCGGCCCTTCACCACGTATTCCGTGCTCGAACTGGCCGACTACCTTCGAAACAATGCCATCGGGTTCTACCCCGTCATTTTCGGGAGCCAGCCGCCTGATGATGACCTTTCCTACCTCTCCTCGGCGACGGGCGGCGAGATCTACAACGTCTCGGCCCCCGGCGGCATGCAGGAAGTCGTCCGCGACATCAATGCGCGTGTCGGGCCGGTCTACACCCTTCGCTTCACGTCCGTCACGCCTCCCGATTTCGGGGACCGCTACATCCCGTTGGAGATCGAGGTGACCGTGCAGAAGGCGAGCGGCAGGGACGAGTCGGGCTATTACGCACCGGCGACCACCGGCCTGCCTTCCAAATAAAAAAGCACGGACTCTCCTGCGCCCGTGCTTCTCTGCGCTCCTCCGCCCTTCATGCCCGCAGGAAGGCCTTGATTTTTTCCGCGGCGCTGGCGGCGTCCGGCGCATACCCGTCGGCGCCTATCTCCCTCGCGTACTGGTCGGTGAGAGGAGCCCCGCCTACCATGAACTTCACCTTCTTGCGAAGCCCTTCCTTCTCGAACCTGTCGATGACTTCCTTCATGCCCGTCATCGTCGTGGTGAGGAGGGCGGATATCCCGATCGTCTTCGCATCCGGATGGTCCCTCAGTCCCTGCACGAATTTGTCCGCCGAGACGTCGATCCCGAGGTCCACGACCTCTATGCCGGCGCCCTGGGCCATCATCTTCACGAGGTTCTTGCCGATATCATGAAGGTCGCCCTTCACCGTCCCCAGGAGCATCTTGCCCACCGGCTTCACCCCGGCTTTCACCAGCTCGGGCTTCAGGATGTCCATGCTCGCGTTCATCGCCCGGGCGGCGATGAGAACCTCCGGTATGTAGATCTCGTTGCACTTGAACCGCTGGCCCACCTTGTCCATGCCGTCCAGAAGGCCCTTGTTGAGGATTTCTCCGGCAGGGCTCTTTTCCGCCAGCAAGGCGGTCGTCAGCTCCTTCGCCTTGGGGGCATTGCCTTTCTGGATCGCTTCGGACAATTCCTGATAGGTTGCCACGTAAGACCTCCTTGCAGAATCCGCTGAGATGGAGTACATCAGTGCGCTTTTTCTTGCCACGAAATGCGGAAAATGATACTCTGGGTTTCAATCATGATAAAGGAGAATCTCGGTGTCAAGAGGACGACCGGAGATCGACCGCGAACGGTGTAAGGGCTGCACGCTCTGCATCGGGTCATGCCCGGAAAAAATACTGGCCATGTCGCGCGACAGCTTCAACCGCCAGGGAGTGCCGTACCCGGAATGCTTCGACGAGTCGAGATGTACCGCATGCCTGTCCTGCGCCATCATCTGCCCGGATATGGCCATACGGATCATCAGGTTCGTGACGGTCGCCGGGGGATAGCGCATGGGTGTGATTCTCATGAAGGGCAACGAGGCAATCGGGGAATCGGCAATCATCGCCGGATGCCGCCACTACTTCGGATATCCCATTACCCCGCAGAACGAGCTGCCCGCCTACATGGCCGCGCGCCTTCCGAAGGTGGGAGGCACCTTCCTGCAGGCGGAAAGTGAAGTGGCGGCGATCAACATGGTGTTCGGCGCCGCCGCCGCGGGCGCGCGCGTCATGACCTCTTCGTCGTCACCCGGGGTGAGCCTCAAGATGGAAGGAATATCCTACCTTGCGGGGGCAGAGCTTCCCGCGGTCGTGGTGAACATGATGCGCGGAGGTCCCGGGCTGGGCAACATCGCCGGATCGCAGGGAGATTACTTCCAGGCCGTGAAGGGCGGCGGGCATGGGGACTATCACAGCATTGTGCTCGCGCCGGCCACTGTGCAGGAGCTCGCCGACCTCACCGTGAAGGCCTTCGACCTCGCCGACCAGTACCGCATCGTGGTCATCCTTCTGGGGGACGGATTCACCGGCCAGATGTCGGAGCCCATCACGCTGCCGGAGCCCTCCGGAAAGACTTTCGACAAGAGCCAGTGGTCGCTCTCCGGCGCGAAGGGGAGGGAGCCTCATCTCATCGCCTCCATGCGCCTGAACCCGGACAACGCGCTGGAGCTCCTCAACTTGAGACTTCAGGCCAAGTACCGCGAAATCGAGAAGCATGAGCCGATGGGGGAGTCCCTGCGCGTCGAGGATGCCGAGTACCTCCTCGTTGGCTTCGGGCTGTCGGCGCGGATCTGCAGGTCCGCGGTGAGTGTGCTGCGAAAGGCGGGCGTGAAAGCCGGACTTTTCCGGCCCATCACGCTGTGGCCGTTCCCCACCGGGCAGCTCGCCGCGGCCGCCGCGGGAAAGAAGAAGTTGCTGGTCGTGGAGATGAACTCAGGACAGATGGTGCAGGACGTGCGGCTTTCCGTGGGAGGCGCGCCCGTGGAATTCTTCGGCACCCTTGGGGGCATCACGCCGCAGGTGGACGCCATTGTGGAAAGGATCAGAGGCCATGCCGGTTGATACTCTTCAGGAGAAGGTCGTCTACGACCGGCCCCGATCGCTGGCAGACGTGCCAAACCACTACTGCCCCGGGTGCGGCCATGGGATCATCCACAAGCTCCTCGCCCAATGCATCGATGAGCTGGGAATCCAGGAGTCAACGATCCTCGTCGCGCCGGTGGGATGCTCGGTGCTTGCGTACAACTACCTGCGGGTGGACGGCTGTGAGGCGGCGCACGGCAGGGCTCCCGCGGTGGCCACGGGCATCAAGAGGGTGCATCCCGACAGGACGGTGATTTCCTACCAGGGGGACGGGGATCTTCTTGCCATCGGCACCGCGGAGACCATTCACGCCGCAAATCGAGGCGAGAAAATCACCGTGATCTTCGTGAACAACGCGATCTACGGCATGACCGGAGGGCAAATGGCGCCGACGAGTCTCCAGGCGCAGAAGACCAAGACGTCCCCCTACGGCCGCAATCCCGCGGACGTCGGGTATCCAATACGGGCGTGCGAGCTCCTGAACACTCTCCAGGCTCCTGTCTTCATCGAACGGTGCGCCGTGAGCTCGGTGAAGACCATTCTGAAGGCGAAGAGGGCCATCATGAAGGGCCTGCGCAACCAGGCGGACGGCAAGGGTTACTCGTTTATCGAGATCCTGTCCATGTGCCCGACGGGATGGGGCATGGAGCCGCGAGAGGCCGTCTCGTGGGTGGAGGCGGAAATGGTGCCCGTCTTCCCGCTGGGCAACCTGAGAGACCGCTAATGTCACGGAGTACCGTGACCGAGGGGGACGCGATGCACGAAGGCATCTTCTTCGCCGGTTTCGGGGGCCAGGGCATCATCCTGGCGGGCAGGATCGTCTGCCTGGCCGCAATGGGGGAGGGGAAGCATGTCTCCCACATTCCCTCGTACGGGGCGGAGATGCGGGGAGGGACGGCCAATTGCTCCGTTGTCGTCTCCGACGAGGAGATCGCATCACCGCTGGTGCCGCAGCCTGACTCCTGTGTCGTCATGAACACCCCCTCGCTCCTGAAGTTTCAGAGCATTGTGAAGCCGGGAGGGCTCCTTATCTGGAACGAATCTCTGATCGATCTCGCGCCCGTGAGGACCGACATCGAGATCCTGGCCGTTCGCGCGAACGACATCGCGGAAGCCGCCGGCTCGTACCGCTCGGCCAACATGGTGATGCTCGGCGCTCTGATCAAGCTCCGGCCGTCGGTCGCGTCGATGAACGCGGTGCTCGCCGTGCTGGACGAGGCGGTGTCGGCGCGGCACCGGGAGCTCAACCAGGTGAACAGGAAGGCGCTCGCCGGCGGATATGAAAAGGCATAGAGAAGAGCCC